>NZ_JBBNKO010000007.1:0-116564 GCF_040092945.1 Collinsella sp. CLA-AP-H1
GGATTGCCCAGCGAGAGATCGCCGCGGGCGGATATTAAACTGCAAAGACGAGCGTCGGTAAGACACGCCGAGGTCGCCGCGGACGGGCTGATATAGGGAGAGGGCCTGACCCCATATCGTTGGGGCCGGGCCCGATTTTGCCTCTTGACAATGTCCTGCTCATATTAAAAGGAACGTCCCTAACTGCCGCATCCGGAGCAAGGCAATGCCGCGGGTAGAGGGCGCAATAGTCGTTGGGGACGTTCTTAAACGACTAGTCATTCAAGAACGTCCCCAACGACTGCTTTGCGACCAAAGCGACGCCGATGTTTTGGCAACGCCAGCGAGCGGGCCGCATTTGAGACAAGGTGACGTGAAACGAAAGGGCGCTGACCTTCTGGTCGCGCCCTTGAAGTTGAACGTCAGATTGTCCAAATGCGGCCCGCGCAGCGTCGAGCCGTTACGCGGTTCGTAGAACCGCGTAACTAAATCAACTTAAAGCCCTTGCGCTTGCCTACGGAGAGGGTGTCGCCCAGCTTGAGGGCGCTGGGGTCGATGTTGTAGCTCTTGGGAGCCACGGCCTTGCCGTTGATCTTGACGCCGCCACCGTCAATGTCGCGACGGGCCTGGCCGGCGCTCGCCGAAAGGCCCAGGTCCTTAAGCAGGCCTGCGAGGTAGATCTGGCCCTCGTCGTTGACGGTCAGCTCGACGTGCTTCTCGGGGAAGTCGGCAAGCTGGCCCTCCTTGAACACGCGGTCGAACTCGGCCTGAGCCTCGTCGCCGGCACCGGCGCCGTGATAGGTATCGCACAGGTCGCGGCCCAGTGCACGCTTGAGCTCATAGGGATCGGCGGAACCGTCGGCCAGGGCGGCGTCGATCTTGTCGACCTCGGCCGGGGTGAGCGAGCTGGCCAGACGATAGTACTTGCCGATCATCTCGTCGGGGATGGACATGGTCTTGCCGAACATATCCTTGGGCGCGTCGGTCAGGCCGATGTAGTTGCCGTAGGACTTGGACATCTTGCGCACGCCGTCGGTGCCCTCGAGCAGCGGCATGGTAAGCGCGATCTGCGGCTCCATGCCCATCTTCTCCATGAGCTCGCGACCAGCGAGCAGGTTGAAGAGCTGGTCGGTGCCGCCCATCTCCACGTCGGCCTTGATCTGAACGGAGTCGAAGGCCTGCATCACGGGGTACAGGAACTCGTGCAGGGCGATCGGCGTCTGGGACTGGTAGCGCTTGGTAAAGTCATCGCGCTCGAGGATGCGGGCGACGGTGAACTTGGAGCACACCTGCAGCAGGCCGGCCAGATCCATCGACAGGATCCAGTCGCCGTTGTGCACGATGGTGGTCTTCTCGGGATCCAGGATCTTCATGGCCTGGCTCACGTAGGTCTCGGCGTTGGCCTCGATCTGCTCCTGCGAAAGCTGCGGGCGGGTGGAGTTCTTGCCCGAAGGATCGCCGATCAGTGCGGTGCCGTTACCGATGATGAGGGTGACCTTGTGGCCCAGGTCCTGGAACTGACGCATCTTGCGCAGGGGCACGGCGTGGCCCAGGTGCAGGTCGGGGCTGGTGGGATCGACGCCGAGCTTGATGTTGAGGGGCTCGCCCTTCTCAAGCTTCTTGCGAAGGTCGGCCTCGGGGACGATCTGCGCGGCGCCCGAGGTGATGATACGCATTTGCTCGTCAACAGACAGCATTGGGTATCCTCCTTTTGCTATAGCACCCTCACCGGATACGGCGGTGCTCGAAGTTCATAAACCCACTAATAATAACCAAAACGGCGCGACCGAACACCTACGACAGGAAAATCCTCGTCCTGCCGCACGCGTCAACGGCGACCGGCAGACGTGTACCGTCACGCTCGACCAGATAGCGTACCTGCCGACGACGCAAGCAGTCGCGGCAACGGACCTGTCCCGTCGCATCGGTAGCGCAGACGCCCTCGGCGGTCAGCAGGCAGTGCTCGCACACCATAAGCTCGGGACGGTCGGCGTCGACCGGACCCCAGACGCCGGGTTCAGCAGCCAGTTCGGCAATACGCTCCGCATCATTGCCGAGCAACTCGGCCGGCAAGTACACCCGCCCCGCACCGAGTTCGCGCAGCCAGGCAAGCGTAGCCCGATTCGCGCAGAACACCGGCGCCGCCACGTCAAACGTCACGCCCAGCTCGCGAGCGATCACCACCTGTCCCAGGTTGCGGCAGACGACGCGCCCGGCACGCTGCATCAGTGAGCGGGTCCGGTCAGCGTCACCCGTGCGGCACACCTCGTCAAGCACCACAACGGCGTCGGACAAATCGAGTTCTCCGCGCGGGTCGGCATCCATCAGCTGCCAAGCAAAAACCATGCGAGTGGGAACCGCGCACTCCACCAACTCCGTCGACGCACCGCCATCCACCGCAACGCCCTCAAAGGGCAGCACCTCAACGGCACGCGCAACGGGCGCAATCGCATCCGCCTCGGCCCGCATGCGCTCCAACACCGCCGCCGTCTGATCCAACACGCCGGCGCTGCGAATCAGGTATACCTCGCAGCCCGTGCCCACCTTACGCTTGCAATGCACGACGACGCGCTCCCCCGCTGCGGCATCCACCGGGCAGGGCACCTGCGGCCAGCGCTTGGGCACATCGGGACGCGCGTCGACACCCGGATAGAACCGAATCTCGAGCGTGTCACCCGCCGCCACGGCGGCGTCGAACTCAACGGTCACCTCTTCGTGGCCCACAGCGACCAAGCGTCCCACGCGCACGCCCTGGTTAATTGCGCGCTCAAAGCTCATCAGCTCGGCACCCGAACGCCCTCGCAGGTACGCATCGGTAAACCCACGGTTAAACGACCTTCCCAGCTCGCGTTCAAGCTCTTCCACGGCACCGGGGTCCCACGCGTCGTCGCGCAGCATATCGAGCGCCCGGCGCCACACCCGCACCACATTGAATACGTAATCGGGGTTCTTCATGCGCCCCTCGATCTTGAGCGACGCCACGCCGGCATCTACAAGCTCGGGCAGATGCGCAATACCCAGATAGTCGCGCGGGCACAACAGGCGATCCCCTTCGACGGCGACAACGCTCTGCCCCGCCTCGTCCACCAGGTCGTACGCCAGACGGCACGGCTGCGTGCAGTCGCCGCGCATCGCCGAGCGCCCACGCCGCAGGGCCGAGAACTCGCACGCCCCCGAATAGCCGATGCAAATCGCACCGTGGCAGAATACCTCGATGGGCACGCCCGTGGCACATAGCGCCGCAATCTCGTCGACCGTCAGCTCGCGCGCCGTCGTCACACGCTCGACCCCCAGCTCATCGGCGGCAAGCCGCACGGCGTCTTCGCTATGAACGCCCGCCTGCGTGGACAGGTGAATCTCGACCCCGGGAATAGCCGCGCTCAGCACGCAGGCCAACCCGGCATCGGCGACAATCAGAGCATCGGCGCCCAGCTCCAGTGCATGAGCTCCCAACGCCACCGCGTCGGACAACTCATCGTCAAACACGAACACGTTGAGCGTCACGTACACGCGCACGCCATGGGCATGCGCCACGGCGCAGCCGCGCGCAAACTCGTCATCCGTAAAGCCATGCGCGCTCACGCGGGCGTTAAAGCCGCCCAACCCCGCATAGATGGCATCGGCACCCGCGGCGATGGCCGCAAGCATCTGGTCGAGTCCGCCCGCCGGCGCCAGCAGCTCGGGCAGCGCCGCACCGGCAGCATCCAATCCAGTCTCGTATTGTCCGCTCGGCCCCATCGCCCGAATCGCCATCGGCAAACTCCTTACCAAGGTATGCATTCACTCTGAAAAATGCCGTCTTCCAGCATACACGAGGCCTCGCGCGCCCCGTTTGGTTTATCGTGTAATAACTTATGTCCATCCTGCCTCGACGGCACATCCGCCGCCCGGCACGACATACCTGGAGGTCAATATATGGGTCCTCGCCAACGACAGGGACGCAGCCGTTCAAAGACGCATGCTCTGCCCATAATCCTGCTCTCATTTTTAGGCTTTCTGCTGATTGCGGGCGTGGCATTTGGCATCGGCATGGTCGGCAACGTCAACCGCTGGCTGTCCGATCTGCCCGACTACACCGACGCCAACGCGTATCTGGTGAGCGAGCCCACCGAGATCGTCGACTGCAACGGCAACAAGATCGCGAGCTTCTACACGCAAAACCGCAAGTCCATCACCAAGGACGAGGTCTCCCCCTACGTGCTGCAGGGCACCGTTGACGTCGAGGACGAGCGCTTCTACGAGCACGGCGGTATCGACCTGTGGGGTATCGCGCGTGCTGCGGTGGCAACCCTCGGCGGCGGGCACGAAGGCGCCTCGACTATCACCCAGCAGCTGGTGCGCAACACCATTCTGCAGGAGGAGCAGTTCGACTCGACCATCGAGCGTAAGGTGCGCGAGGCCTACATCGCCGTCAAGATGGAGGACATGTACTCCAAAGACGAGATCCTCATGATGTACCTCAACACCATCTATTACGGCCACGGCGCCTACGGCATCGAGGCCGCAGCCGAGACCTACCTGTCCAAGAGCGCCGCCGACCTCACCCTGAGCGAAGCCGCACTGTTGATCGGCCTTCCCAACTCGCCTTCGCAGTACGACCCCACGGTCAATCCCGATCTGGCACTGTCTCGCCGCAACAAGGTCCTCGACAACATGTTGCGCCTGGGCCACATTACGCAGGAGGAGCACGATGCCGCACAGGCCGAGCCCATCACCCTCAACGTGACCGAAATCTCGGGCAGCGGCGTCGACGTATACTCGCAGCCCTACTTTGTCGCCTATGTTAAGCAGCTGCTGGAGCAGGAGTTCTCGACCGACGTGCTCTTTAAGGGCGGTCTGACCGTCAAGACCACCATCGACCCCACGATGCAGCAGGTGGCAGAAAATGCCGTCCGCGAGCAGCTCGACACGCTCTCGCTCGACGGCCTGGACATGGGCATGGTCGTCGTCGATCCCAAGACCGGCTACATCAAGTGCATGGTGGGCGGCTACGACTACAACGCCGACGAGAACCATGTGAACCACGCTACGGCGAAGCGCCCCGTGGGCTCCACGTTTAAGGCCTTTACGCTGGCAACTGCCATCCAAAACGGCATGAACCCCAACGTCACCCTCAACTGCAACTCGCCGCTCAAGGCCAAGGGCACCACGACCGAGGTCCAAAACTACGCCAACCATAGCTATGGCAACATCACGCTTAAGCAGGCGACGGCATACTCCTCCAACACCGGTTACATCCAGGTGGCGGAAGCCGTCGGCAACAGCAAGATCATCTCGCTCGTCAAAAAGCTCGGCATCGATCCCGCCAAGGACAACATCGAGGACGTTCCCGTCATGACGCTCGGCACCGGCTCGATCTCGCCGCTCGAGATGGCCGCCGCCTACGCGACGTTTGCCAACGGCGGCTACTATCGCCAGCCGATCGCCATCACCGAGATTGACTCTCGTACCGGTTCGGTGCTGTACCAGCACACGGACAATCCCTCACAGGTGCTTACCGAGGGCGAGGCCGCCGCGGTCACCGATGTTCTGTCCGGCGTCATGCAGGGCGGCGGTACGGGTGCTGCCGGTGCCCTGAGCGTCAACCAGCCCTATGCCGGCAAGACGGGCACCACCGACAACACCACCAACCTGTGGTTCTGCGGCTATACCCCGCAGCTGGCGTGCGCCCTGTGGACCGGCTATTCCGCGGGCGAGATCCCCATCCAAAAATACGGCACGGACCTGCTGGGCGACAGCACCAACCTGCCTGTCTTTAAGCGGTTTATGAACACCGTTCTGACCGGTACCGAGCGCGAGGAGTTTGCGACCGGAACGGCGCCCACCTACAAGAACAACAGCGTCTGGAAGTTCTACGGCACCAACAACTCCAAGAAGACGGAGAACGACGACAAGGACGAGAACGAGGACGAAGAGGAAACCACCACAACGACTACCACGACGACCACGACCACCGAGACCACGGGCGGCGACACCACCGGCGGCACCGGTACGACCGGTGGCTCGACGGGCGGCTCCACTGGTGGTTCGACCGGCGGCGATGGCGGCACGCCTACGCCTACGCCTACGCCTACGCCTACGCCTACACCCACTCCCGACCCCTCGCCCACGCCTGACGATACGGTCGGCTAGAAATCATCCGGCCATAAGCAACAAGGCCCCCGAGCAGCTTATTAAACTGCTCGGGGGCCTTTTAGTTTAAAGCGACCTGGTGGGCGGTCTTTATACCGGCAAACAAAAAAGGGGGTACCGACCAACGTCGATACCCCTTACAAGCCACTATGTCAGCGCGCGCAGTGCCGAGCGCTCGACCCGCACGTCTACTTGCGAGAATTGCTCAGCTTATTGATCAGCGCCTCAAGACGCTCGCCGTCCTCGGCCGTCTGGGCAATAACCAAAATCGTATCGTTGCCGGCAAGCGAGCCAAGCACATCGGGCAACTCTGCCGCATCAACGGCGGCGGCGATGCCGGAAGCCGTGCCAGGCTGAGCCTTGATCATAACCAGATTATCGGTACGCAGAACGCCCGTAACGAGCTCGGAAACCATACGCTGCAGGTGCAGATCCTCTGCCAGAACATAGATGCCCTCAGGGAGCTTACGCAGCCCCATGTCGGCAATATCACGAGAGACAGTCGCCTGCGTGCAATCAAAACCCATAGCACGGAGCTCATCGACCAGCACGCGCTGCGTGCGGACGTCCTTATTGCGCACAATATCTCTAATGGCATCCTGGCGCCCATTGCGTTTTTTAGCCATACAAACCCTCACTCCAAAAGATGGCGGAGACAATCAATGATTGAATAGTTTAACGCTATTTGAAGGCTTTTGTGTATAAGAACGCATTTCGAAACAATTCTATGCAAGTTTGTTTCGAAATGAGCCGTTTAGGCGGTTTTTGCGCCCGTCCGGTTAAGAAAAGCTGCCAGATGCGTACACATCACGCAGCGCGCGGGCTTGGCGCTGGCGATCGGCCCAAACAACAGACCGAGCCCCCGATGGTTATCCTTGAGCGCGGCGACCATCTGACGGGTTCGAGGCGCCTCGAGCATATCACGCATACGGGCGGAACGCTCGATTGAGGACACTCCATGCGGGCTCAGACACAAATTCTCGATGCAGGCGACCAGTCCGGCAAAGTAGAACTTTTGGGTTGCCAGCTTGAGCCGACCACCGCTATCTGCTTCCGAGAGTGAGTCCGCAAGCTCGTCGAGCGCTCGGGTGTCATCGGATACCTTGGCATACATGGTGGGATCAAAGGCATCTGTAAGCTTAGGTGCCGCCGCGTGGAAACAAGCGTCGCCGCATCCGGAGACGCGCTGCGCCCGCGAGAGCGAGCACGCCATAAACCCAACTGTGCGAAACGCCTTGTCGTACAAAAGGCATGCCTCAAACAGCGGACGGCTATACATCACGCCAGAGGTCTGAACGACTAGGCCGCCTAAAATCAACTGGGGCAGCCCGGTCACCATCGAAGACTTGTCTTCAATGACAATAGGGGCAACATCCAAGACGCGCGAATGGCGCTCTCGATGTGCATCATAGCGGTCGAGCGACACCGTGGGGAACACTATGTCTGCCGCAGTATCGCACGCGATATCGACCATCTTGGAAAGGGACTGCGGAGCAAACCACTCATCGGCGTTCATAGCGATGATTTGAGAGCCACGCGAGGCAGCAAAACCGGCACGAAGACAAGCACCGCGCTTCGCGTCCTCGACGTCAATCAAATCAATATGGATGTCCCTGTCGGCAGCAACTTGAAGCGAATGGCGCACACCGGGCGCAGCATCGCGGCAGACAACGACAATCTGCAAATCGTAGAGGTCTTGGTTCTGGATACTCTCGAGCGCACGCATCGCATAGCTGGGCGAACCTTCTACCACAAGGATCACCGAAAGTCGCGGGTGCGAGCCACGTCGAACCAAGTTATCCGTCCTCTCGACAGCAATGAATCAAACCGTGGTTCATGGTACACCCCGCCAATAAAAGCAATGAGACACCGGTTGTATTGCACGCCAAGAACAGATGTTGCACACGCGCAGCCCACAGATGACGGGTTTCGACGCACGACGCGTCGAGCCCTCCCCTAGTCGAGCACGACGAGCTCGGCGGGATCGTAATCCACGCCCATAAACGTAAGGCCGCAGGCAGGAGCCGTGGGGCCCGCAGCGGTACGGTCGCAAGCATCGATGACCTCGCGCATCCACTCGGGTTCACGGCGATGCATGCCAATCTCGACAAGCGTGCCCACGATCGTACGGACCATCGAATGCAGGAACGCATTGCCCTCGATGGTAAACGTCAGGATATCCTCGCCAAAGGCCACCTCATGGCCAAACTCGGCACGCATCACGCAGCGATGCGTGGGCTTGCCAACGGCCGAGGCAACCTTGCAAAAGCTCTTAAAGTCCTGCTCACCCAAAAGCGCAGGGCAGGCGGCCGCCATCGCATCGACGTCGAGGGGATAGCGATGCCACCACACGGCACCGCGGGACAGCACGGGGCGCGCATCTCGATCGGCAATACGGTACGTATACGTACGGGAACGCGCGTCAAAACGTGCAGAAAAGCCTTTACGGGCCTTGTAGACCTCGTTTATGGCGATATCTTTGGGCAGCAGGGCATCCATGGCCCGCAGCCACCTACGGCGCGTACAAGCGAGCTCAGCGTCCGTTACGGGCACGCTGATGTACTGAGCCACGGCATGCACGCCGGCATCGGTACGCCCCGCGCACGTCAGATCGATCGGACGGCGAAGCAGCGTCTCGATAGCGCGGCGCAGCTCACCCGCAACCGTCGTCTGTCCCGGCTGCTCGGCAAATCCGCTATACGACGAGCCATCATAGACCACGCGAAATACGAGCGTGGCGTCAAGCTCGGGGGTCGAATTGAAATCAGACGGCGCAGTCATGGGCGCTCCCAACAAACAAGTAACGGTATCGCGACAAAAAAAGAGGGGTACGCGAACGTACCCCTCGAATATAGCCTATGCAGACGGAATGTCTACTCAGCGGTCTCCTCAGCAGGAGCCTCCTCGACAGCCTCGACCTTCTTGGGAGCAGCGGCCTTCTTGGGGGCCGGAGCAGCCTTCTTGGCCTTAGGCGTGCAAGGCTCGGTGACGAGCTCCATGATAACGATGGGAGCGTTGTCGCCCTTGCGGTTGCCGAGCTTCATGATGCGGGTATAACCGCCGTTGCGGTCCTGCCACATGCCCTGAGCAGCCTTGTCGAAGATCTCGGCAACGAGCTGCTTATCGCCGAGCTTGGCGATAGCCAGACGACGAGAGTGCAGGTCGCCCTTCTTGGCCCAGGTGATGATCGGATCGACGACCGAACGCAGCGCCTTAGCGCGGGTCTCGGTGGTCTTGATGCGGTCGTTCTCGAAGAGGGCCTTAGCAAGGCTCTTCTTCATGGCCTTGGTGTGGCTCGCATCGGTGCCGAGCTTCAGGCCCTTCTTAACGTTGTGACGCATGGTCTAGTTTCTCCTCAAATATGCGAAGCATTAAGCCTTCAGGCTCAGGCCCATGGACTCAAGCTTGTCCTTCACTTCCTCGATCGACTTAACACCGAAGTTACGGATGTTGAGCAGATCATTCTCCGAGAACTCAACGAGCTGACGGACCGAGTGAATGCTGGCGCGCTTAAGGCAGTTGTAGGAACGGACGGAAAGGTCCAGATCCTCGATCTGCTTGTCCAGCTCGGCGTTGTCGTTGGTGACCTCGGGAGCGAAGATCGAAGCCTCCTCCTCGACCTCGGGGGTCTCGGCAAGGTTCATAAAGGCGGCCATATGCTGGTTGATGATATTGGCAGCCTGGACCACGGCGTCGCGCGGGGCGATGGAACCGTTGGTCTCGATCTCGAGGACAAGGCGGTCGTAGTCGGTATGCTGGCCGACACGGCAAGCCTCAACGAGCTTGGCGCAACGGGACACCGGCGAGTACAGCGAGTCGACGTGGATCACACCGATGGGATCGTTGTCACGCTTGTTAGCCTCGCCAGAAACATAGCCGCGGCCATAGCCGATGCGCATGCTCATGGTGAGATGGCCACCCTCGGTGAGCGTAGCAATGTGCTGCTCGGGGTTGACCAGCTCAAACTCGGACGGAATAAAGAAGTCCGCACCGGTGACCTCGCAGGGGCCGTCAACCGAGATGGTTGCGGTCGCCTCGTCGGTCGTGCCGAGAGCCCTGAAGACAAGACCCTTGACATTCAGGACGATGTCGGTGACATCCTCGACCATGTTAGGGATGGTCATGAACTCGTGCTGCGCACCATCGATCTGAATAGCCTCGACGGCGGCACCCTCGAGCGAGGACAGAAGAACGCGACGAAGGGAGTTACCCAGCGTATCGCCGTAACCACGCTCGAGCGGCTCGACGGAGACACGAGCAGACGTCTCGTTGATCTCTTCGACCTGAACCTGAGGCCTAATGAATTCTGACATGTATTACCTCCAGCCTCAGCAGCCCGGATGGACTACTTAGAGTAGAGCTCGACGATGAGCTGCTCGTTGATATCACCGCTGATCTGCTCACGCGTCGGCAGAGCGAGCACGTTACCAGACAGCTTCTCGATATCGACCTCGAGCCAGCCAGGGACCTCAAAGCGCTCGGAGGAAATCAGGGCCTCCTTGATGGGGAGGAGGTCACGGAACTTCTCGCCGACAGCGACGACGTCGCCGGCCTTGACGCGGTAGGACGGGATGTCCACGCGCTTGCCGTTCACGGTGAAGTGACCGTGACGGACGGACTGACGAGCCTCTTTGCGGGTGCGGGCGAAGCCAAGACGGAAGACGACGTTGTCGAGGCGAGACTCAAGAATGATCATGAGGTTCTCACCGGTGACGCCGTTCATCTTACGGGCCTTGTTGAAGTAGCCGTGGAACTGCTTCTCCAGAACGCCATAGATGAACTTGACCTTCTGCTTCTCGCGCAGCTGCATGCCGTACTCAGATTCCTTGCGACGGCGCTTGGGCTGACGGATAGATTCCTTCTTGCTGCTGTAACCGAGCTCAGCGGGATCGATCCCGAGCTGACGGCAGCGCTTAAGAACAGGAGTCCTGTCGATTGCCATATTGATACGATCCTTTCAGTTACACGCGGCGACGCTTCTTGGGGCGGCAGCCGTTGTGCGGAATGGGGGTCTTGTCCTGGATGCTCGAGACCTCGAGGCCAGCAGCCTGGAGGGAGCGGATGGCGGTCTCACGACCGGAGCCGGGGCCCTTGACGAAGACGGAAACCTTCTTCATACCGTGCTCCATGGCCTGCTTGGCAGCAGCCTCGGCAGCCATCTGGGCAGCGAACGGCGTGGACTTACGGGAGCCCTTGAAGCCCACCTGGCCAGCCGACTTCCAGGAAATGACGTTGCCCTGGGGATCGGTGATCGAAACGATCGTGTTGTTGAACGTAGAACGAATGTGAGCCTGGCCCACGGAAATGTTCTTACGGTCCGCGCGCTTCAGACGGGCAGCGCGAACGTTCTTCTTAGCAGTAGCCATCTATCTAGCGCTCCTTATTTCTTCTTCTTAGCACCGATCTGACGCTTCGGGCCCTTGCGGGTACGAGCGTTAGTGTGGGTGCGCTGGCCGCGGACCGGGAGGCCCTTGCGGTGACGAAGGCCGCGGTTGCAGCCGATGTCCATAAGGCGCTTGACGTTCTGGTTGCGCTCACGGCGGAGGTCGCCCTCAACCATGATCTGGTTCTTATCGATATAATCGCGGATGGCGTTAACCTCATCCTCGGTGAGGTCCTTAACGCGCGTATCCACGTTAACGTTGCACTCGACGCAAATCTTCGTCGCAGTGGTGCGGCCGATGCCGTAAATGTAGGTCAGACCGATCTCAACGCGCTTCTCACGCGGGAGGTCGACACCATTAATACGGGCCAACGTAGTCTCCTCTCTTAACCCTGACGCTGCTTATGACGGGGGTTCTCGCAAATGACGAGGACCTTGCCATGGCGCCTAATGATTTTGCACTTATCGCACATCTTCTTGACCGAAGGACGTACCTTCATCGTTCTTCCTTTCGGTAGCGCTCAAACTACTTCCCTACTATCTACTCGCCCAGCCGCAGGCGTTTAAAACTATGGCTGGTCTTCACACACAATCCGACCGTAGGTTGAGCTAAGCCTGCAGTCGGAAATGGAGTGCGTGTATGCGTGCCGCTATTTGTAGCGATAGGTGATGCGGCCGCGGGTCAGGTCGTACGGGGAAAGCTCCACGACAACCCTGTCACCGGGGAGAATACGGATGTAATTCATTCGAATCTTGCCAGAAATGTTGCACAGAACCGAATGACCGTTCTCGAGCTCGACCTTAAACATGGCGTTGGGCAACGGTTCCTTTACCGTACCCTCGAGCTCAATTGCGTCTTCCTTCTTCACAAGCAATCATCTTTCTCTAGAAAACGACAGCGATTGAGTATTCTACAACACGTATGCACGCATCGTAATAACTTCGTAATGGCTCCACAACTAAGTGGAACTTGTTACATTTCTCCGCCTTGGAGGGAGCACCAAGCACCTTGGGCATCCGTGGTGAGAATCACCGGACCGTCATTGGTAATGGCGACGGTGTTCTCGTAGTGCGCGGCGGGCAGATGGTCGTTGGTCGTAACAATCCAACCGTCGGAGCCCGTGCTCACATGGTTGGAACCCATCGTAACCATCGGCTCGATGGCAATGACCATGCCGGCCTGGAGGCGAACTCCCCTCCCCTTCTTTCCATAGTTAGGAACGTTGGGGTCCTCGTGCATCACGCGGCCAATGCCATGGCCCACATAGTCACGAAGCACGCCATAGCCGTGAGACTCGGCGAGAGACTGAACGGCATAACCGACGTCCCCGATATGGTTACCGGGGACAGCCTGCTCGATGGCAGCCTTAAGGCAATCGCGCGTAACCTCGCACAGGGCCTTGGCCTCGGGCGTAGGGTTGCCGACGAAAAACGTCCAAGCGTTATCGCCAACCCAACCGTCGACAACGGCTCCCGTATCGATGGAGATGATATCGCCATCGCGCAGGATCATGTCGGGATTGGGAATACCATGGACCACGGCATCGTTAATCGATGCGCAAATGGTCCCCGGAAACCCGCCGTAACCCTTAAAGGCCGGGGTGCCGCCATGCATGCGGATAATCTGCTCCGCGAGCTGATCGAGTTCAAAGGTCGAAACGCCGGGGCGCACCATGGCTCCAACGTGGCGGAGCGCCATCTTAGATAGCGCTCCTGCTTTCTTCATCTGCTCGATTTGCGTTGCAGACTTAATCTTGATCATAGACCGAGAGCCTCTTTGACATCCCCGTACACGGTCTCGCGAGCCTGGTCACCGTTGACCGACTTGAGCAGACCCTGGCCGCGATAGTAGTCGACGAGCGGGCTCGTGGACTTCTCGTAGACGTCGAGACGGTTCTTGATGGTCTCGGGCTTGTCATCGTCGCGCTGATACATCTCGCCACCACACTTGGGGCAGGTGGCATCGGCAGCGGTGCCGGTGTAACCGCAGGCGCGGCAGGTGCGACGCGAAGACAGACGATCGATGATGACCTCGGGGGCCACATCGACCAGAAGGGCGCAGTCGATCTCGCGACCCATGGCCGAAAGCTCGGAATCGAGCGTCACAGCCTGGGCAGTGTTGCGCGGGAAGCCGTCAAGGATGAAGCCCTGCTGGGCGTCATCGGCGGCAAGGCGCTCCTTGACAAGGTCGATCACGAGCTGGTCGGGAACGAGCTCGCCAGCGTCCATGTACTTCTTAGCCTGAATACCAAGCTCGGTGCCACCCTTGACGGCAGCACGCAGCAGGTCGCCCGTGGAAATGTGGGCGACGCCAAACTCGGCGACGAGCTCCTGTGCGACGGTGCCCTTACCGGCACCCGGAGCTCCGAGCAATACGAGGTTCATGAGCAATCCTCCTCTAGCCTATTTAAAGAATCCATCGTAATCATACATCTTGATCTGGCCTTCGAGCTTATCGACCGTGTCGAGCACGACGCCGACCATGATGAGGATGGACGTGCCACCAAATGCCTGGATCAGATGGTTACCCGTGAAGGAGAAGATGATCGAAGGCACGATGGCGATGAGCGCCAAAAAGACAGCGCTGGGAAGCGTGATCTTGTTGAGCGCGTTCTTGATGTAGGCCGCGGTAGCCCTACCCGGACGCACGCCCGGAATAAAGCCGCCCTGCTTCTTAAGGTTGTCGGCCGTGTCATCGGGGTTGAACACCATGGAGGTGTAGAAGTACGCGAAGAACACGATGAGGACAACGTTAAGCACCCAGTTGAGCCAACCGGTCGAAAGCGCGGAGGCAACTGCCTGGATCCAGCCGATGCCGGGGAAGAACACGGCAATCTGGGCCGGGAAGTACAGCAGCGCCGATGCGAAGATGATCGGCACGACACCCGCGGTGTTGACCTTGATGGGCAGGTAGGTGGTCTGACCACCCATCATGCGACGGCCCACGACGCGCTTAGCGTAGGAAACCGGGATGCGGCGCTGGCCGCGCTCAAGGAAAACAATCAGCGGGATAACCAGCAGGATGATGGCGCAGATGATCACCATGGTGATGATGCCACCGGCGTTACCCTCGGTGCTGGAGAAGATAGCCTGCGGCAGACCGGCCATGATGTTCGCAAAGATGATCAGCGACATGCCATTGCCGATACCGCGCTGGGTGATGAGCTCACCAATCCACATGATCAGCATGGCACCCGCGGTGAGCGTACCGACAATCATGATGTCAAAGATGATCTCGGGAGCACCGGCACCATTGAAACTGATGTTGAAGC
The DNA here is from genome assembly GCF_040092945.1 of Collinsella sp. CLA-AP-H1. Lineage (NCBI taxonomy): Bacteria > Bacillati > Actinomycetota > Coriobacteriia > Coriobacteriales > Coriobacteriaceae > Collinsella > Collinsella sp. CLA-AP-H1. The sequence continues at coordinate 14,767 of NZ_JBBNKO010000007.1, forward strand.
TCTTAAAGAGGAAAAGGTAACCCACGGAGTTGAGGATTGCCAGAGCCAGGGTGAGGTAACGCGAATACTGCGTAATCTTGGTCTGACCGACCTCGCCCTCGCGGGAAAGCTCATGCAGGGAAGGCACAACGGCCTGGAGCATCTGGAGGATGATCGAGCTGGTGATGTAAGGCATGATGCCCAGCGAAAACACCGACACATAGCTCAACGCGCCGCCAGAGAAAAGATTCAGGAGGGCCATAGCACCTGCGGCGACCGAACTGTTATCGGTCGAGAAAAGGCCCAGCATCCCCTGGAAGGGAATGCCGGGCACAGGAACGTGCGCACCAATGCGGTACACGACGAGCATAGCTATGGTAAAAAGAATCTTTTCGCGCAATTCTTTGATGCGGAAAGCATTCTTAAGACCATTTAGCACGGCAGCTCGACCTTTCCGCCGGCGGCCTCGATCTTGGCCTGCGCAGAAGCACTGACCTTGTCGACCTTGACCGTGAACTTCTTGGTGAGCTCACCATTGCCGAGCACCTTGACGGGCTCGAACTCGCTCTTGGTGATGCGAGCGGCCTTAAGAGCGGCACCGTCGATCACAGCGCCATCCTCGAACTTACGCTCGAGACGCTCAACGTTAACAGCGGTGTACTCGATACGACGGGGGTTGCGGAAGCCCGGAAGCTTGGGCAGGCGCATAGCCAGCGGAGTCTGGCCGCCCTCGAAGCCGGCACCCTTGGTGCCGCCAGAGCGGGAACCCTGGCCCTTCTGGCCGCGGCCAGAAGTGGTGCCGTGACCCGAAGAATTGCCACGGCCGACGCGCTTACGGTTCTTGGTGGAACCGGGCGCGGGAGTAAGATCGTGAAGCTGCATTTGCTACTCCTCTACAATCTCGACAAGGTGCTTGACCTTGAAGATCATGCCGCGGACGGACTCGTTGTCAGCAATCTCGCGAACCTCGCGGATCCTGTGGAGACCGAGGGCACGGACAGTACGGACCTGGTCCTGCTTGCAACCATTGGTGCTGCGGACCTGCTTGATCTTGATGGTGTCAGCCATGCTTAGTTCTCCTTACCGACGAACATCTCGGAGACCGTCAGGCCACGGCGAGCCGCGACGTCCTCAGGGCTGGAGAGCTCCTTGAGGCCCTCGACGGCAGCCTTGATGATGTTGAGGCCGTTGTCGGTACCGAGGGACTTGGACAGGACGTTCTTGATGCCAGCAAGCTCAAAGAGGGGACGCACAGCGCCGCCGGCGATAACGCCGGTACCCTCGACAGCGGGCTTGATGATGATGCGACCGGCACCAAAGTGGCCGAGAACCTCGTGCGGGATGGTGCCCTGATCGGTCACCGGCACGTGGAACATGTTCTTCTTGGCATCGAGAGACGCCTTGGAGATGGCCATGGGCACCTCAGCGGACTTGCCCATGCCAACGCCGACGTTACCCTTGCCGTCGCCAACGACGACGAGAGCGACGAGGCTCATGCGACGACCACCCTTGACGGTCTTCGACACGCGGTTGATGTAAACGACGCGCTCCTCGAACTCGGAGGCCTCGCGCTGCTGCTTCTGATTACGAGCCATGTGCTACATACCTCCTAGAACTCGAGACCGGCGGCACGAGCACCGTCGGCGAGGGCCTTGACGCGGCCATGGTAGATACGGCCACCACGATCGAAGGCGACCTTGGTGATGCCGGCCTCGATGGCGCGCTTGCCAACGAGCTGACCGACCTTCTCCGCAGCCTCCTTGTTCGAGGTGTGGGTGCCCTTGAACTCGGCCTCGAGGGTCGAGGCAGAGACGAGCGTCAGGCTGGAGCCCTTGCTGTCGTCGATGATCTGGGCATAGATGTTGGCGTTAGTACGGGTCACGCGAAGACGCGGACGCTCGGCGGTACCCGAGACCTTGCCGCGAACACGACGCTGACGACGCTTGAGGCCTTCCAGCTTCGCCTTATGCTTGTTCATACGTAAACTCCTAAAAAGGTTGATCTTGCCAGCACCTGACGGGGTGCTGGTCTTATGCGAGTGAGTCGGTTACGACTACTTGGCGGCCTTACCCAGCTTGCGGCGGATGTGCTCGCCAACATAGTGGATACCCTTGCCCTTGTAAGGCTCGGGAGGACGATGACCGCGGATCTCAGCGGCGATCTGACCGACCTGCTGCTTGTTGATACCCTTGACGTTCACGTGGGTGTTGTCGGGAACCTCGAAGGTAATGCCCTCGGGAGCCTCGACGATCACGGGGTGCGAGAAGCCCAGGGAGAACTCGAGGTTCTTACCCTTCTGCTGCACGCGGTAACCGACGCCGGCGAGCTCGAGCTTCTTCTCGAAGCCCTCGGAAACGCCGACAACCATGTTGTGGATGAGGGCGCGGGTGAGGCCGTGGCGGGCACGGGTCTCACGCTCGTCGTCGGGACGGGAAACGGTGAGGACGTTGTCCTCGACGTTGATAGCGAGCTTCTCAAAGACATCGAGCTCGAGCTGGCCCTTGGGGCCCTTGACGACAACGTTGTTGCCGTTGACTGCCACTTCGACTCCGGCGGGAATCTGGACAGGCTTATTACCGATACGAGACACGGTGATCTCCTTTCCTTCTACCTACCGAGCGAATTACCAGACGTAAGCGATGATCTCGCCGCCGACGTTGTGCTTGCGAGCATCGCGGTCGGTCATGACGCCATGGCTGGTGGAAATAATGGCGGTACCAAGGCCACCGCGGACGCGGGGCATGTCGGCAACGCCGGTGTACTTACGCAGGCCCGGCTTGGAAATGCGGCGGATGCCGTTGATGACCTTAGCCTTCTTGGGACCATACTTAAGCGTGATGTGCAGAGTCTTCTGGGGAACGGTGTCCTCGACATCGTAGCCCTCGATGTAGCCCTCCTCGTGCAGAACACGAGCGATCTCGACGAGCTTCTTGCTGCTCGGCATGGAGACCGTGGCCTTGTTCACAGAGTTAGCGTTACGGATGCGCGTAAGCATATCTGCGATCGGGTCTGTAAGGTTCATACAGATTCTCCTTCGTTCTTGATGAACACGTGCTCTTGGTTCTTCGCCGCCCTTAACGGCAAAGCCTAACTAGCGCGTTTTCCCTGTTCCAAACGGATGCTTGAAACGCTGGTAGTGACTTACCAGCTGGCCTTCCTAACGCCGGGAAGCTCGCCCTTGAGTGCAAGCTCACGGAAGCAGACACGGCACAGGCCGAACTTGCGGTACACAGAGTGCGGACGGCCGCAGCGCTGGCAGCGCGTGTACTCACGAGTAGAGAACTTCTGCTTGCGATTGCACTTGACGATCATCGATGTCTTAGCCACTTATATCCTCCTCACATAGAGTATTGTTCGCCCCAAGCGCCGCCCCCTTGTGGGAACGGCGCTTATAGGGCAGGTGAACCTATTTCTTGAACGGGAAACCGAAGGCGTCCAGAAGGGCCTTGGCCTCCTCATCGGTATTGGCGGTGGTCACGAAAGTGATGTCCATACCGCGCTGGTGATCGACGGAGTCGAAGTCGATCTCGGGGAAGATGAGCTGCTCGGTGACGCCCATGGAGAAGTTACCACGGCCGTCGAAGCTCTTGGCGGAAATGCCGCGGAAGTCGCGGATACGGGGGATCGCGACGGAGGTCAGACGATCGAAGAACTCCCACATACGATCGCCACGCAGGGTAACCTTGCAGCCGATCGGCATACCAGCGCGCAGGCGGAAGGTAGCGATGGACTTGCGGGCACGGGTGATCATCGGCTGCTGGCCGGTGATGGCGCGCAGGTCGCGCACGGCACCGTCGATGGCCTTGGAATCGGTAGCGGCCTCGCCGACACCCATGTTCACGACGATCTTCTCAAACTTGGGGATCATCATGACGTTCTCGTACTGGAACTTGTCCTGAAGCTGCTGCTTGACCTCGTTGTTGTACTTGGTCTTCAGACGCGGCACATACTTCTCTTCTGCCATTGTTCACTCCTTCTTGGGGTTTTAAGCACGGGGCGTGGCCACGATGGGTTGTCCTCGTGCCTCCTGGCTGCATCCGCGCCGCTCATGGCATTTTGCGGTTTGGACTCGACGCAGCAGGAGCCGACAAAACAATCGGTACTATACGCGCATCGGGAGCGTATTTCCAGAAAAACCTCGTCTGCCTGCACAACTCCACAACTCCCCCGCACAAATGGATCCCAAAAAGCAGTTGCGGTGAAATAGGGACTGTTTGACGGCTTAGCAGGCATAAACAGTCCCTATTTCACCGCAACTTATTGATGGGGATGCGACTAGCGCTTGCGGGGGACGAGTTTGGTGCGGCGCAAGTGGATCATCTCGGCGGCGATGGAGATGGCGATCTCCTCGGGGTCCTCGGCCTGAATGGCAACGCCGATCGGCAGGTGCAGCTCGTCGATCTGGTCCCGCGCAAAGCCCTCCTGCTCCAGGCGGGCCCGTACAAAGGCCGTCTTGCGGCGCGATCCCAGACAGCCCAGATAGGCGGGTTTGGCGCGCATCACCTGAATCACCACGTCGATATCGGACTTGTGGCCTGCCGTGGCCACGACCACCAAGTCGCGCGGACCGATGGGGCACAGCTCGCTCAGGTTCTTGTAGTCGACCAGGCGACGATCGTAGACACCAGGCACCCATTCGGGCGTCAGCGTGCCGGGGCGGTCATCGCACGCCACGACGGCAAAGCCCGCCGCCGTGAGCACACGCGCCGTCGCGGCGCCCACGTGTCCGCAGCCGAAGATGTAGGTCAGGCCCTCGGGGCAGAGCGTCTCGATGTGCGCCGGGGGAATCTCGGAGGCGGCGTTGGTGTAGGTGACCTTACTCCCCTCCTCCACCAGCGAAAGCTCGGGGCAGCCGACAATGGTATGGCGCGATGCCTCGCCATGGTACTCAGCCGTATCGCCCTCGAGGGCCTGGATGACAAACGGTTCAAAGTCGATAACGAAGTCACCGATGCGTCGATACTCCAAGACGTCGGCAATTTTCTGGAACAACGGCACCTGCGATACATCCAGATGCAGGTAGCACAGGCAGATGGCTCCGCCGCAGATCATGCCGGTATCGGAGTTCTCGCCGCCCATGGTGTAGCGGACCAGACGCGATTGCCCTGCTGCCAGCAGCTCACGCGCCTCGTCCAGCGCAAAAAGCTCGATCTTGCCGCCGCCGATGGTGCCCGCTTGGCTGCCATCGGCAAAGACGGCCATCCAGGCGCCCACGCCGCGCGGCGATGACCCTGCCGTGCCGGCAACTACCACCAGCTCGCACGTCTTACCAGCCTTCAGAGCGCCAAGCGCAGCATTCACCACATCGAGCTTTTCCATTGCAATTTCCTATCCCTGGAATACACCGGTGAGCATGGCGAGCGCCTCGAGCACGCCGCCGCCGACCGACGTCGCCTTGTCCGAAATATAGTTGATATAGCTGGCATCGCCGCGCGGGTCGACGTCGGCACATTTAAAGCCCTCGGTCACCTGAACGCCGTCGGCCAAAAGGCCGCGCAAGCAGCCGTCAATCTGCGTGACCATGGGAGTATCACCCGCATACCCGATCACGTCGCCGGCACTCACGATGTCGCCGATCGCGCGGTCGGACCTAAACACGCCGGCGGCGGGGCTGTGGATAACGCGCTCTTTGCCATAGCCGGCGATAATGCCCGGCACGCCCGTGTTGGGCTGGGGCGAGCCCTGGGTGATGACGCGGCCGAGAAAATGCCCACGCATGGTCTCGACCACGGCGTCGCAATCGACCGGCGCGGTAAAGCCCGGCCCCACGGCGATGACGGCAGGCGCCATGTCGCGCGTGGTGCCCAAGTTGCGCTTAGCCAAAATCGCGTCGACCACGGCAGCGGGCTTCAGTTCGCCGAGCATCTTGGCCTGGGGGTCTACCGCAACGGCGACGTCTCCGGCCTCGGTAATTGCAAGCGCCTCTGCCGGCGTCTGCGCCAAGCGAGCGCGAATGCCCTCGACCTGGACCTCGCCCAGGCGAATGGCCTCGCAAAAACTGATTGTGCGACGGATGCACGTGGGGACCGCGATATCGGCCATAACGACCGACACGCCGGTGCGTACCAAACGGGCAGCGACGCCCGTGGCGATATCGCCGGCGCCGCGAACATAAACGAGCATTCCCGGGGCACCTCCCTGTGCTACGGTTTGAGCAGAGCAAAAGCGGTTCGACCGCTACTCTGATGATTATTTATTATCACAGTATTATACGGCGGTGAACAGATGGAAACGGTTAGCGGCAATCTTGCCTCGGCGCTCAGGATCGAGCCGGGCATTACCGCGATTATCGGCAGCGGCGGCAAGTCGACCTTGCTCAAGACACTGGGTCTTGAGCTCATGCGCGCTGGCGGCCGCGTGCTCCTCTGCACCACCACGCATATGTTTCCCGTCGCCGGCGTGCCATGGGACGGGTCGAATCGTCGCCTGGACGCCGCGCCTTGGAAGCCGGGCGCCTTACACGCCCCAGGCTGCACCTGCGAGGCCTGCGCGGGCCTTGCGCGTGGAAGCATCTGCCAGGCAGGCGTCTTGGACCCGGAGACAGGCAAGCTCTCCGCCCCCGCCGAGCCGCTCGGCGAGCTGGCGCAGCGCTTTGACTACGTCCTGGCCGAGGCGGACGGCAGCAAGCGGCTCCCGCTCAAGGCCCACGCCGCCTGGGAGCCGGTGATTCCCGCCGCCACGGCCAACATCGTCTGGGTCGTCGGCGCCTCGGGGCTCGGCAAGCCCATCAACGAAGCCGTCCACCGCCCCGAGCTCTTTTGCGAGCGTTGCGGCTGCGAGCTCACCGACATCGCCACGCCCGAGCGCGTCGCCCAGGTGCTCAATGCCGAGATGCAGGCGCTGGAGCTCAGCACCGCACGCGTCATGCTCAACCAAGTCGACACGCTCAGCGACCCCACGATGGCCGACCGCTTTGAGGCAGCTCTCGACCGCCCCCTCATCGCCACCAACCTCCAGGGATAGCCCCGTTAGCGGGGGACGTAGCGGCCGGGTTGGGCTCCAGTGGGCTCGCCGTCGCGCGCAGCCAGCACGCCGTTCACAAACACAGCCTTGGCGCGGCCATGTGCCTCAAAGCCCTCGAGTGGCGTGTAGTCCACAGCCTGATGCTGCGTCGCGGCACTGATCGTCCAGCGTGCCTTGGGATCCCACACGCACACGTCGGCATCGGCACCCTCGGCAAGACAGCCCTTGCGCGGATACATGCCAAAGACGCGCGCCGGGTTCTCGCTCATCAAGCGGCACAGATCCTCGGGGCCCAGCTGTCCCTCAAAGCTCGTAGCGATCGCGACGGGGCGATGCTCCACACCGGGCCCGCCGTTGGGAATCGCGCGGAAGTCGTCGCGCCCGCGGTCCTTTTGCCCGTGCAGGTTAAAGCTGCAGTGGTCGGTCGCGATCGTATCGATCTCGCCGGCCACAAGCGCCTCGCGCAGTGCCGCACGGTCACCCGCATGGCGCAGCGGCGGGCTCATCACATACTTGGCACCCGCAAAGCCGTCCTCGCCCTGCTCCAAATAGCACGTATCGTCGAGCATCAGATACTGAGGGCAGGTCTCGACATAGATATTCTTCTGCCCGCGCGCTTTGGCGGCACGGATGGCCTCGAGCCCCAGCTTGGTCGAAAGGTGCACCACGTTGACCGGAGCGTCCCCGGCCAGGTGTGCCAGATACAGCAGACGGCTCACGGCCTCGGCCTCACACACATCCGGACGGCTGAGTGCATGCCCCTCGGGCCCGTGGATACCCTGCTCAAACACGCGCTTCTGCAGCTCATTCACCAACGTGCCGTTCTCGCAATGCACGCACAGGATACCGCCCACGCGCTTGAGCTCCTCCAGCACCTCGAGCGTCTCGGCATCGTCCAAGCGTAGGTGGTCGTAGGCAAAGTAGGTCTTAAACGACGATACGCCCGCCTCGCGCATGGCCGAAAGATCGGTGCGGTTGCGCTCGTTCCACTCGGCGAGTGCCATATGAAAGGCGTAGTTAGCCGTGCAGGTTCCGTCGGCGCGGCGATGCCACTCGGCCAAGGCATCGGGCATGGTCACGCCGCGATCGGCCGTCGCGTAGTCCACGATGGTCGTCGTACCGCCGCAGGCAGCCGCACGCGTACCGGTCTCAAAGCTATCGGCCGTCCAATCCATGCCTGTCCAGCACTGCATGTGCGTGTGGCCGTCGATAAAGCCGGGGAACACCCAGCAGTCGGTAGCGTCCTGGACGGTATCGCCCTCGGCTGGCTCGATTGCCGCGGCAATCCGCACAATCTTTTCGCCCTCCATGGCAAGATCGGCGCGGCGAAGCCCCTGGGGCGTCACGAGCGCGCCGTTTTTGATGATGATCATGTTGCTCCTTATTGATTCATACAGTTGGCCACGCGATCAAAATACGAGCAGGCCGCGATATGCTCCGTTATGCGTCGCTGTCCCTCGGCGGTATCGACATCCCACAGCTCATAGGCGCGCGCTTCGACCAGTACCACGTCGGTACGGCCCTTGAGGATCGAACCGCCGCCGTCCTTGCCCTCAAGACACATAAGTGCATCGAACAGTTCCGCCGGAAAGAGCACCGGGCTCGAAGGCTCGCCGTTGCACGCAAGACGCACCGGATGCTTGCGGCCGCGCTCGTCAAACGCGCGAACCATGGCCTCAAATGAATCCGAACTCACAAGCGGCTGGTCGCCCGGCAAAAAGAGGCAGCCTTTCCAGTTGCGATCGACCCCCCACGAAAGGCCCGCACGGACGCTTTCGCTGCGCAGCTTGCCATCGTGCAGCACGCACGGGCAATGCTTGTCCTCGCAAATCTGGGCGACCTCGGGCCAACGCGTCGAAACCACGACGTCAAAGCCCCGGGGAACCGAATCGATAGTCCGGGCAATCAGTGGCTTGCCATAGATATCGGCGAGCATCTTGTTAGAGCCAAACCGCTTGCCCTCGCCCGAAGCCATAATGACGCAACCGAGTTTCATCTCCGCAAACCTCCCCTGGCTGCCTTGGACACCATATTTGCTATACCCACCATAGCAAGCTCGCACTCCGTCGGAACAGGCACGCACTCGTTTTCCAGCGAACGCCCCTTGGCTCCCCATAGCACAAAGGAGGGCACCCCGCGCCGCAGGGCACCCTCCTCAATGGTGCAGACATGCCTACTCAGCGTCGCCGGTAAACGTGGTACCGGTCTTGCCGGCAAGGCCATCGCGCGCCTTCTCGAGCAGCGTGATGAGCGCTGTGCGGCCCGGCTTGCTCTCGGCAAACGTCGAGGCGGCCTGAACCTTGGGCAGCATGGAGCCGCGACCGAACTCGTTGGCCTCGGACAGACGCTTTACGTCAGCCGCGGTCAGTGTGTCGAGCCACTGCTCGTGGTCGGTGCCAAAGCCAATGGCAACCTTCTCCACGGCCGTCAGGATAATCAGAGCATCGGCGTCGAGCTGCTCGGCGAGCTTCTCGGCCGCAAAGTCCTTATCGATGACGGCGGCAGCGCCCTTAAGGTGGTTGCCCTGGGACTTGGTGACGGGAATGCCGCCACCGCCGCAGGAGATCACCACATGGTTGGACTCGACGAGCGACTTAATGGTGTCGAGCTCGACGATGTTCACGGGCTTGGGCGAGGCGACCACGCGACGGAAGCCCTGCTTCTCGTCGTGGATGAACTGATAGCCGCGGTCGGCCTCCAGCTCCTTGGCCTCGGCCTCGCTCATCCACGGACCGATCGGCTTGACCGGGTCGGCAAAGGCCGGATCGTCTGCCGCAACCTCAACCTGGGTGAGCACGGTGGCGACACCCTTGTCGATATTGCGGTCGAGCATTTCCTCGCGCAGGGCGTTTTGCAGGTCATAGCCAATGTAGCCCTGGCTCATGGCGCCGCAAACGGACAGCGGGCCGGGAATGTACTTCTGAGGATTAGAACGCGTGAGCTCGGCCATCGCATTGGCGATCATGCCCACCTGGGGGCCGTTGCCATGCACGACGACGACCTCGTTGCCCTCCTCGATCAGGTCGACAATGGCCTTGGAAGTCGTCTTGACGGCCTCCATCTGCTCGGGAAGGTTGGCGCCGAGGGCGTTTCCACCCAGGGCGACAACAATACGCTTAGCCATTTCTCAGCCCAGCTTTAGGCCTGGAACCAGCGGGCGGTGTTGCGCTCGTCGAGGGCCTTGAGGGCGGCGGCGGGATCGGCAACCTTCTGCAGGAACATCATGGCAGCGATGGCGTACGGCTTGTAGCTGGCCTCCTTGTACATGCCCACGCGGTGCATGTCGAAGACGTCGGCGTTGACCTCGCCGTGCTCGCAGGAGACACCGGAGATGTCGGCGGGCAGCGGGTGCATAAAGATGGTGTCCTGGCCGTTGGCAGTCTTCTCCATGAGCTCGGTCGTGGAGCACCAATCCTGATGCGTAGCGTTCTGAGCGAGCAGTTCCTTCTCGAGCGCAGCGATGCCGGCGTCGTCGCCCTCGGCGTACAGGTTGGTACGCTTCTCCATGGCGGCAAACGGAGCCCAGCTCTTGGGGATCACGATGTCGGCGCCCTCGAAGGCCTCGGCCATGGTGTTGACCTGCTTAAAGGTGGTGCCGGACTCGGCGGCGTAGCCCTTAGCGCGCTCGACGACCTCGGGCATGAGGTCGTAGCCCTCGGGGTGAGCCAGGGTGACGTCCATGCCAAAGCGGGGCAGCAGGCTGATCAGCGACTGCGGGCAGGACAGTGGCTTGCCGTAAGAGGGCGAATAGGCCCAGGTGACAGCAACCTTCTTGCCCTTGAGGTTCTCGAGGCCGCCAAACTCGTTGATGAGGTAAAGCATGTCGGCAGAGGACTGCGTGGGGTGATCGGAATCGGACTGCAGGGAGATGAGCGTGGGACGGTGATCCAGAACGCCATCCTTGTAGGCCTGCTGGACAGACTCGGAGACCTCGGCCATGTAGGCGTCGCCCTTGCCGATGTACATGTCGTCGCGGATGCCGATGACATCGGCCATGAAGGAGATCATGGTAGCGGTCTCGCGGACGGTCTCGCCGTGAGCGATCTGGGACTTCTTCTCGTCCAGGTCCTGCAGCTCAAGGCCGAGCAGGTTGGCGGCCTTAGAGAAGGAGAAGCGTGTACGGGTGGAGTTGTCGCGGAACAGGGAGACGGCCAGGCCCGAGTCGAAGATCTTGGACGAGACGTTGTTCTCACGCAGCTCGCGCAGTGCGTCGGCGACGATGTAGAGCGCCTTGAGCTCATCGGTGGTCTTGTCCCAGGTGTGCAGGAAGTCGCTGCCGTACATACCCTTAAAATCGAGGCCGTTCAGCTGCTCGACGAGCTCGGTAAACTTAGCGTCCATGGAAATGTCCTTTCTAAAGATGAAACGATCGCAATGAGTAGATGTGCTCCGGCATGCGCGTGTGACTAGAACATACAGAGCACCATGACGAGGACCCGCCACCGTTGAGGAAGCATGGAAGATAACGACTGCGGGCCCCAAGTCAACAGGAGGTGCCGGGGGCATAAGCTGTCCCCGGCTCAACAAGATCGAGGAATGGGACTAATCGATCTTGTTGTTGGTCAGACCGGCGCGGAACACGGTGGCGTCGCCATCGGCCAGGCTCGGATCGTAGAGGTTCAGGGCAGCCACGTACATGGCGGCAGCGGTGACCAGGTCGTCCTTGTAGGTGACCTCGTTGGGAGCGTGAGCCTGAGACTCAGCACCCGGGCCAAAGCCCACGCAGGGGATGCCGTAGCGGCCCTGGATGGAGACGCAGTTCGTGGAGAAGGTCCACTTGTCGCACAGCGGGCGACCGGCGCGCTTGTCCATGCTGGGCTCGCAGCCGATGCGTTCGTCACCAAACATGGCCTTGTGAGCGTCGACGAGGGCCTTGACGTGCGGGGCGGTCTCCTTGTTGATCCACGTGGGGAAGTAAGCCTCGGTCTCGTAGACCTCACCGGTCCAGGACGGACGGTCGTACATGTACATGGAGACCTTCACGTCGTCGCCGTACTTCTTGGCGGCCGGCAGGTTGCGGATCTCGTCCAGGCAGGACTCCCAGGTCTCGCCGGCGGTCATGCGACGGTCGATGGAGATGGCGCAGGAGTCAGCGACAGCGCAGCGGCTGGGGCTGGTGTAGAAGATCTGGCTGACGGTGCAGGTGCCGCGACCCAGGAAGCGGGCGTCCTCGAAGTGCTCGGGGTTGTACTTGGGGTCGAGCATCTTGACGAGGCCCTTGATGTCGGTCGACTCGTCGCAGCCGTTGTTGTTGAGGGCACGGACGTCGGCGATGATGTCGGCCATCTTGTAAATGGCGTTATCGCCGCGGTCGGGAGCGGAGCCGTGGCAGGAGGTGCCGTGAACGTCGACGCGAATCTCCATGCGGCCGCGATGACCGCGATAGATGCCACCGTCGGTAGGCTCGGTGGAAATGACGAACTCGGGCTTAATGCCGTCCTTGTTGTAGATGTACTGCCAGCACATGCCGTCGCAGTCCTCTTCCTGGACGGTGCCGACGACCATGATCTTGTAGCCCTCGGGGATGAGGCCCATGTCCTTCATCATCTTGGCAGCATAGGTAGCAGAAGCCATGCCGCCCTCCTGGTCGGAGCCGCCGCGGCCATAGATGATCTCGTCGGTCTCGTAGCCCTCATAGGGATCGGCGTCCCAGTTCTCGATGTTGCCGATGCCGACGGTGTCGATGTGGGAGTCGATGGCGATGATCTTGTCGCCCTCGCCCATAAAGCCCATAACGTTGCCCAAGCCGTCGACCTTGACCTCGTCATAGCCAAGGCTCTCCATCTCGGCCTTGATGCAAGCGACAACCTCGCCCTCCTCGCAGGACTCAGAGGGATGGGAGATCATAGCGCGCAGGAAGCGAGTCATATCAGCACGATGGGACTCAGCAGCGTTTTTAATTGCCTCGAAATCGAGTTCCTTAGTCATAACAGTCAACCTTTCTACAAGGGTTTACCTACAGGTAGATATTTCAGATAGATCACTTGTGCCAAGCAGTGTGAGGTCGAGTACCCGGCAAGCAAGTAAACGTAGGAGGCGGACGGAGGACTTTGCTCCGTCGCGAGTTCCGCACGAGCCGGAGAGCACTTAATGTGCTCTCCGTGCGAGCAGGACTGTCCGAGCAGGGAGTAAAGTCCTCCGGCTGCCTCCGGACAGGTCAGTCTGCTAGCAGGTCGGATACTCGCCCTCCCAGACGATGCGACGGTACTGATCCGGATCGGTGTCACCCTCGGTGGAGAAGCAGAGCACGGAGCTCGTCTTGTCCAGGCCGATGAGCTCCTTGAGCTCGGCGTACTCGGGATCGAGCATGAGGGTCTCGACCAGGCCGGTGGTCACCGCGCCGGACTCGCCGGAGATGACGCGCGGGTCGCCCTTCTCGGGAGCGCCCAGGGTGCGCATGCCGCGAGCGGTGACCCAGTCGGGGCAGGACACGAAGGCGGTGGCGTGGTTGCGCAGGATATCCCAGCCCAGAATGTTGGGCTCGCCGCAGCACAGGCCGGCCATGATGGAGGGCATGTCGCCGTCCACGATGCGCGGGTCGCCGTCGCCGGCGGCAGCGCCCTTGTACAGGCAGGCGGCAGGAGCGCACTCGACCACAACGAAGGTGGGCGGGTTATCGGGATACAGGTTGGTAAAGTAGCCCACCACGGCGCCGGCGAGCGAGCCTACACCAGCCTGGACAAAGACGTGCGTCGGGCGGTTGATGGCCATCTCGCGCAGCTGCTCGGCAGCCTCGGAAGCCATGGTGCCGTAGCCCTCCATGATCCAAGACGGGATCTTCTCGTAGCCCTCCCAGGCGGTGTCCTGAACGATGACGCCGCGCTCGCAGGCATCGGCCTCGGCGGCGGCCATGCGCACGCACTCGTCGTAGTTGACCTCTTCGATGGTCACCGTGGCGCCCTCGGCGGCAATGTTATCGAAGCGGGGCTTGGTGGAACCCTTGGGCATGTGCACGACGGCCTTCTGACCCAACTTGTTGGCAGCCCATGCCACGCCGCGGCCATGATTGCCGTCGGTGGCGGTAAAGAAGGTGGCCTGGCCAAAGTCCTTGGCAAGCTGATCGGAGGTCAGGTAATCGAAGGTGCACTCGGCAACGTCCTTGCCGGTCTCGTCGGCAATGTAGTTGGCCATGGCAAACGAACCGCCCAGAACCTTAAAGGCGTTGAGGCCAAAGCGATAGCTCTCGTCCTTAACGCACAGGTTGGACAGGCCCAGGCGCGCAGCCTGACCGTCCAGGCGGGCAAGCGGAGTGACGGTATATTGAGGGAACGACTGGTGGAAGGCGCGGGCCTTCTTCACGTGGTCGAGGCTCATGATTCCCAAGTGCTTGTCATCGCTCTTGGGCATCGCGTTGCCCGTCCACTGGATCTTATCGGCCATACGGTGAACTCCTTAAGTCCTCTCTTGCCGGCCCCGCATACGCGTTTCAGCCCATTCCCATTCATGCGACTGAACTTTTATGTGGATGCCAAACAAAAAGTTTGTTAGCACTGTTCTATCACACTTTTTGATTGGAAAACCTAACAAATTGTTTGTTGCCGTAATCGGTACCTTTTCGCCGCCGAACGGTCATGAATTGCCTTGTTGATGGATTTGTTTGCTGTCATGTGTGGTTTATGGCACAGTGAGCCCAAACTAATTTTTAGGAAGGTACCCATGACCCCCGCACAGATTGAGTTTTACAAGCGCCTCGCACACGGTCTGGCGCTCCAATTTGGCCCCAACTGCGAAGTCGTCGTCCACGATCTGGAGACCGAGGACGTGGACCACTCCATCGTAGTGATCGAAAACGGCCACGTCAGCGGGCGCAAACTGGGTGACGGCCCCAGCCATATCGTGTTTGAGTCCATGCACGAGGGCGCCACCGACGTACACGACCGCGAGCCATACCTCACCAAAACCACCGATGGCAAGCTGCTCAAGTCCTCGACCATCTTTATCCGCAACGACGAGGGCAAGCCCGTCGGCATTTTGGGCATCAACTTTGACATTACGCTCATGAAGGCTTTTGAGCGTTCGCTCGATGCCTTTACCGGCACCGGCGGCTCGGGCTACACCGAGCCCGAGCCCATTACCAAAAACATCGGCGACCTGCTCGAGGACCTGCTGCACGAGTGCGAGCAGTTTGTGGGCAAGCCCGCGGCACTCATGACCAAAGACGAGCGCATTCGTGCCATTGGTTACCTCGACCGTCGCGGTGCCTTCCTCATTTCCAAGTCGAGCGAGCGCGCCTGCGAGTTCTTTGGCATCTCCAAGTACAGCTTCTATAGCTACCTCAATGAGGCCAAGGCGGCGGCCGGCGACAAGTAGGCACTCGCCCGGATTGCCCCTCCCCCTTTTGGGTGCGAGTTCTGGAAAGCACGAATCCAAGACCGGGCCGCTTGGGAAGTTCCATATAATCGATGTCATTAGCATTTCGAAAGGATGGAACAGAATGGCGTTGAGCAAGGCATCATGCACCGGTCGCGGATTGATTCCGGCAATTGGTGGACATGTGCACCGCATGTTCGATGAGGGTGAAGACGACCTGTTTTCGCTGAGCCTTGACGACGTGATGGATGATCGCCCGTGGACCGCCGACGAACTCATGAGCGGCGGGGCTCGCCCGTCAAGTCCCAATCCCGCACTTGCGCCTAAGACCGCATCTGCGCCGACTCCTGCGCAGCCGGCTGTTTCGACGCCCGCGCCTACACCCGCACCCACTTCGGCGCCCACGCCCGCTCCCCGCCCCGCAAGCGACCCGTCCGAGACGGCGGCATTTCTCGCAGCAGCGACGCAGGGCAAATCGGCCGACAGCACCGTTATGTACAGCGCCCAGCAGTTGCCTGTTCCTGCGGCACGCAAGCCTCCGGTCACAAGGCTCGATGAGCCCGTTGCCCATCAGGTTGTCCACGATTCCTGGGCCGCAGCCGATCTGGATGAGACCTCTACCGGCATGCCGGCGCTCGATGTTCCAGTTAACCCGCTTTTTGCCGCCAACACGAGCGCCGCGGACTATGAGGGCGATGCGGCATATTCCGATTATTCCGATGGCCATGCTGGCACCGGTCGCATCGAGACCGAGGATTATGGCACCGCATCGAGCGATTATCTCAACGATCCGTACGCTGCCACGCCTGCACCGGAATATGACCCGGAGGCCGCGTCCGCGCCGGCGTATACCAAAAGCACGGGCGAAGAGCGCTTCGCCGATTATTACGCCGAGGAAAAGGCGCTGCGTTTCTCGGAATTTCCGCAGGCAGTCAAGGTTGCCTTTATCGCCATTATCATTGCCCTGCTCGGTGTCATTGCGTTTGAAGGATTCCAGCTGTTCCGCGGCCCCACCGCGTCCGAATCGGCAACGCAGCAAAAAGAGGACGACAACCAGTACCTGGACATCAACACCCTCAAGGGCGACCCCAACGACGGGGACGACGAGTAGCGAGGGCTGAAGGCGGCCACAGGATCCTGCATCCAGCACCGGCTTCTAAGTGCTGTTTTGTCATCCAGCCACACTTTTCCGAAGTTTTAAGGTGCCTATTTCGACACTTTTCCGTACTTTTACACGGCTGATTTCGACACTTTTCCGGATGAAAGCCGAATAATCACTTGGGAAACCAGCGCCATCCGCGCGTCATTTCGCGGATGGCGCTTGATTTCTGTCCGTACACGTTGAGTCCGTACACGTTGATAGACTTCCTCTTGCCCGCAAGGAGCGGGCACGTTTTATCCAGAGTCGGGGTAGAGAGTTGGCTCCACGATCCCGACGCCAACCGGCCAAAAGGCACGGTGGCCCTGCCAACATCGATGAAAGGAGTCCGTATGGACAATTTCTCTGTGCGCAGCGAGCGCAACTTCCACAACCTGGCAGCCAAGCCAAAACGAATGCATCTTCTGGACAAGCAGAACGGCTACGCCTCGGCCATGGTCAAGAGCAGCCTCTCCCACCAGATGCGCTTCACGGTGCAAAAGCTCGAGAAAGAGTTCTGCGTTGCCGGCGACCCGCATGTGTTGCAGATCAAACTGTCCGGAGACGATTCGCGTGAGCCGTCTAGCTGGGAGCGGTTTGCCGATGGCGCGTGCGTTGCGGGCGGGTCGGGCATCTTTGCCCGCGAGTGCTTCTGCGAGGGCGCCGAGGTATTCCTGGATCTGTGCCGCGACGCCGTACGCGCGGCCGAGCTGCGGCAGTGGAGCGAAAGGGAGTACGAGCTGTTGAGTGCGGCCCGCGGGATTGCGATGGTGTAGGCAGACAGACCAGACAGCTCGTCATACTGGTTGACGCTTCGATTCAAACAGCAGTGCGAAGTCGCGCTTACAGCCCTGCCATGCCAAACCGAATGGCGTTCTCAAAAGGCCTACCTCCCCTCCGCCTTCAGCCTCAGCAGCAGGTCGCCCAGCTCGGGGCACTTGCTGGAAAGGCGCGTCTGGGCTCGCTCGCCCACCCCCCACCGCTGGCGGACTTCCTGGACGTGCGGGCTCACGCGGTAGCCCCCATCCATCACCTGCTTGAGCAGCTTGGCGGTCACGCGCGCATCGGCTAAGGCGCTGTGGGCGTGACCCGTCGACTCGTCGAACTCGATGCCAAACCACGTTGCCGCGTCACTCAAAGAGATGCACCCGTGGCTGCCCACGTCCATGATCGAAGTGTAAAACGCCTGCAGGTCGGCCCAGTCCGTAGGAAATGCGGAAAGGTCCATGTGCTTTGCCTGGCACTCGGTCATAAGCTGTCGATGATCCGCCCCGCTCCAGCAAACTATCTGGGCGGAGTAGCGACCGATCCAATCGCTGAGTCTTTTGATCACCACATAGAGCGGATCAGCCATCGCGGTGTCCACGGCCGATATCCCCGTAAGCTCGCGGACGGGAAACGCAACGCCTTCGGTAAATTCTGTCTGCACAAACTGCGAGAACTCGCCCATAACGTTGCCGCGGTTATCGAGCTTAACCGCGCCGACCTCGATAATCTCGTTGCGCAACCCGCGGCGCTGGCGCTGCCTTGGCACCGGCGCAAACTCAAAGTCCAGCACGATCTGGCGCGCAAAGTTCGTCGTATCGATAGCCGAGATACACGGCGTCTTTTTGTCTGGCACGGCGAGGGCCTTTCTCCGTCAGCTGCCGCCTGTTTCACAGGCAGCTACATTGCCGTAAGGATAGGCGCCCGTGCGGACATGAAGGCGGGACGCAATGCCACGCGCGCCAGGCACACGCCATGTAGACCGCCCCAAGAGAGTCGCCCGCTCTACTCAAATGCATGAAAAAGTTTAGGCCCGGTGACTTGAATCAGCGGTCATCCCGGGCCCATCAGAGCTCACAGAGCTCTTGGTTGCTTTGGTCTCGCTCTTCACGGCGCTTATCGAACTTTCCGAGGCACTCAAGCAGCATTCGAAGCATAACAAGTCACTGCCATTAAGGCGCTGACCTCTTGACCAAGCAACGGCGCTGCCCAGCTCTTCACCACTTGGGCTGCCGTCGACTTTATTCTATCCGCGAGCATCTGGTTTACCAAATGGATTTTCGGTAAAGGAAGCACGGCACGCCCGCAAAACCACTACGCCCCAAGTGCCGCCATGGGGATCACCGCCACGCCGTCGTCGTGTGTGCAGGCAATGCTTCCCTTTCCAACCACAACCGCCAAAAACGCCGGCGCGGTATTCTAAGACGCGCTTTCCACTTGAAGCCATGTCGATTCTGGGACACAGTTTCCGCTTGAAGCCCATCCGGAAAGCACGTCCCATTCCGAGGCTTGAATCCGGGACGCAGTTTCCACTTGAGCTCCTGACGGGAAAGCACGTCCCACTCTGAAGCTCGATTCCGGAATACAGCTTCCGCCAGAGACCTCAACCGGAAACGGCATCCCACTCTGGAGCCAGAATCCGGGACGCATCTTCCTCTTGAGGACCGATCCGGAAAGTGCGTCCCAGTCTGAGCGCTCATTCCGGGATGCAATTTCCGCTGGCAGCCAGTACGACAACAGAGGGCCCCGTTCCAGCCATTCGAGGACAGGCTTTACCCCCGAGCAGCGTTATCCCGCCCTCACATCTCGGCAAACGAGATCAGCTTGACGTCTCCCCTACTCTCCGCGGCATCCCGACATCCCTGCGTAAAGCCGCTTTTTGAGAAAAGTGCATAGCTTTTTCGTTGCCGTCTAAAGAGCTCGCTTCGGTGCACGAGCTTTTGCAGCACGTCTTCGCCCGCCGGTTCATTGCGCCATTTGCACTCCGCAAACAGCGCAGCGCCCTCGCCATCGTCAACAATCAAGTCGATTTCTTCCTGCGTATGCGTGCGATTGTCCGTCCCCCACCAGCGCCCGACGCTCGCCGGAACCACATCGAGCTGGCCCGCGCGCGCGAGTTCGTACACGTATTGTCTGCATATAAGCTCAAAGACCGTACCCATGTAATCCGATACGTGCGGCTCAATGCGCTTATACGCCATCTCGGCCATATCGTTTTGAATCAGCCCAATGTTCTGCGGAACAAACTTGTACCAGAACCTAAACATCTGGTCGCTCAGCAGATACACGGCTCGCTTATTGCTCGTCTCGTTTAGGGGCAGCTCGCGCTCGACAATCCCAAGCGACGCCAGCTTATCCACATAGCTCTTTACGTTGCTCGCAGGGATTCCCGTAGAGCTCGCAATCTCCGAGATCTTCGAGCGTCCCTGGGCAATTGCCTGCACGATCGCATCATATTGCTCGGGATTGCGGCACTCTTGCAATAGTAGGTTACTCGGCTCTTCAAAGAGATAGCCCGTAGGGGTAAGAAAAAGACGTTTGATGTTGTCCTTGAGCGATACGGTAGGATCGACTTTCTCGATATATGCAGGAATGCCGCCCGTCATGCCATAGCAAACTGCAGCATCTTCGCGACTCATGCTCTGCCACAGGCCGAGGGTCGTCGTAAAATCGAGCGGCATGATCTTAAACTGGGCCGTACGCCTACCGTATAGCGGACTCTCGTAGCCCAACACCTGTTCCTCCATAAACGAAAGAGACGAGCCGCATAGGATCAGCATGAGCCTGGTCTCTTTGTACAAGTGGTCGATCTTGTCTTGCAGCAACGAGCTGATTTCGGGATTCGATTGGGCGAGATAGGGATACTCGTCAATCACGACAATCAAACGTTCCGTGCGAGCCATGGTGGCCAATGCATCAAACGCCTCGTCAAAGCTACGAAACGACACGCCAGCAACACCAACGGAGCCCGCAAGTATCGCCTGGCTAAAGCCATGCAGGTTTGCCTCTGCATTGGTACGACGAGCTTGAAAGTAAATAGCCTTCTTGCCTTGGATAAACTCTGTGATAAGACGCGTTTTGCCCACGCGACGGCGGCCGTAAATCACAGGCATCTCAAAGAAGCCCGTGCCATACAGTCGATTGAGCTCGGACATTTCCGCCGTTCTTCCGATAAACATAGGGCCATCCTTCCTTTACGTTATAGCTAGCTATATTATACTTTCCTATAATATAGCTAGCTATAACGTAATTCGACAAGCGGCGCACGAAAAGGGGCGATACACCGCCGCACGTGGACCGTTCCGGAAAATGTATCCCGTTCTGGAGCCAAAAACTGGGCCGTAGTTTCCGCTAAGCATGCCATCCGGAAAGCGTGTCCCACCCCGAGGCTCGATTCCGGGACGCAGTTTCCGCTTGAGGCCCGATCCGGAAACGGCATCCCACTCCGAGGCCGAAATCTGGGACGCAGTTTCCGGTTGAGGGGCGTTCCGGAAAGCGCGTCCCATTCCGAACGTCAATTCCGGGACATAGTTTCCGCCGACACAGACGACGACCTGCAGCCCTTATCACATGCCTTCAAATATGCGATCCAGAAACACAAAACAGCAGATAGAATGCTCTTTTTCAAAAAGTACACGTCTCGAAACTTACCCAGTCTTCATAACTCGCTACCGTTCAAGGTCGCCGATTACCGCCCACCGATTCGGATGTAAAAATGTCGCCGAAAACAGGCCATCTATCTGCATGGTTAGATTTTGGTCAGCTTTTGGTCAGCTGAGTGGCAAGTTCCAGCTGATACGTTTTTGCTACCCAAAAGGAGGCGGTAGCTCATGACCCATTACAATGACCAACTCATCGACCAGCTGCTCACTCAAGCCGAACAAGAGGGGCGCTGTCTGATTCCCCCGAGCACGGCGATCCGAAAAGCGCTCCTTCGGCGCACCGGCGGCACGGTTGTCTCGCCCATGTCGGGGTTGTTTGCGCGCAAAATGCGCTGGGATGAGCTCAACCGGGCGCAGCGTCATTGCGAGATTATTCGCGCCCTTGCGATCATCCACCCCGATTGGACGTTCTGCTCGTTTTCGGCAGCTTGCCTGCTGGGGCTCGAGGTCTCGTGGCGACACCTGAACGTTGTGCATGTCTGCAGCTCGACAAAGCCGTCGGCTCGCCCAGGCGTCCGAATCCAGCGGCATCAGATTGAGCCGGCCGGAGCAATACACAGAGCCGGCATATCGGTAACGCCGCCCATTCAAACGGTGACGGATTGCCTGCTGCAAACTGGTTTTGCCGACGGCATGCCCATTGCCGATTCGGCGATCTCAAAGCTTGGCCTAACGCAAGAGCAGCTGATGGCGGCCGTCGAGCAACGAGCGAGCACTCGCAACGACCGGGCCATCCGCACCGCCCTCACGACACTTCGGTATGCCGACGCCCGCGCCGAGAGCGGTGGAGAATCAGTCGCCCGCGCCGTCATGATCGAGACCGGCTTCGCACCCGACCAACTGCAATACGAGCTGACGGACCCCTTCGATTCGACCGAGACTATGCGAACGGACTTTGCCTGGGAGCGCCAGGCGCGGGAGCTCACGTTGGGAGAACTCGACGGGTTCGTCAAATATACCGACCAGGCCATGTTAGCCGGGCGCACCACCGCCGAGGCGCTCGTTGCCGAACGACAGCGCGAGGCGCACCTATCGCTCTACGGTCATCCTCTGCTGCGCTTTACCATAAACGAGGTCCGCTCGGCAGGAGTGCTCGCCAAAAAGCTGCAGACGGCAGGCATCCGGCAGACCGCGCTACCGACATGGCTCAACGATATTGAGCTGTAGGAGCTGCTAGGCCACGCATCGCCGAATCGCATCCCCCTATCTGGGCCGCGTTTTCCCAACGGCCACGCCAACGGAAAGCGCGTCCCAGGCTGGACGCTCAAAACGGGATGCACTTTCCGGATGGCGGGCCTAGCGGAAAGCGTGTCCCGGAATCAGGCCTCGGAACGGGTCGTGCTTTCCGGTTGAGTCCTTCAGCGGAAACCGCATCCCGGAATAAACGCTCAAACTGGGATGCACTTTCCAAACGACCGGCCAGCGGAAAACGCATCCCATTCTGAGGCATGATTCCGGGACACAGCTTCCGGTTGAGGACCGATCCGGAAAACGAATCCCATTCTGAGCGTCGAATCCGGAACACAGTTTCCGCCAGATGCTCTACCGGAAAGCGCATCCCATTCTGAACGCCAATTCTGGGACGCAGTTTCCGTATGCGGAGGCGCTCCAAACAAAAGGCCCCGGCTCGCGATGGAGCCGGGGGCCAAAGGCGCAGCATATGCAGTTGATATTGAGCGCGAACAGCCCATCAGCAATGGCTGTCCGCGCTCTACCCTACCCGCGGTGACGAGCGCGGCTGTAGGGCGTATCCACCATGGGCAGATCCGGACGCAGCTTGCCGTCAAATGCGCGATAGGCGTTCTGTACGGCGGGCGCCGTGGGGATCGTTGCGATCTCGCCGATGCCCTTGCCGCCGTATGCCACGGGCAGCAGCTCGTCCTTCTCCACGTAGATGGCGTGGATATCCGGTATTTCGGGCGCACGGAACAGCCCGAGCGTACCGTACCTTGCCTGGGGTACGCAGTCCTTGAGCGGCCAGTCCTCGGTAAGCGCATAGCCCATACCCATGAGCACACCGCCTTCGATCTGACCCTGGATGGAGATGGGGTTGACCACCTTGCCGGAATCGTGCGCGGCATAGACCTCGCTCACGCGGCCGTCATCATCCAAAATGACCACATGCGTGGCAAAGCCGTAGCAGATATGGCTCTTGGGGTTGGGAACGTCGGCGCCCAGTTTGTCGGTCGGCTCCAGGTACACATAGCCAAACTCGCATCCCTCGAGCGCCTTAATGGCGGTCGCGGGATCCCGAGGATGCATGCCCTGGCCGGCGACGAGTTCCTGCGTGCGCAGCTGGTAGGCGCGACCGTCGTCGTACTCAATCTTGACGCCGTCGCCATGCGCGCTCACGGGAGCATCGGGTGCGGGCTTGCCGGCCTCGATGCCAACCATGGCATCGCGCAGCAGGAAGGCGGCACCGCGCACGGCCTCGCCGGTCACGACCGTCTGACGCGAGCCAGACGTGGTGCCGGAGTCGGGAGCGTTTTCGGTGGAGCACTCGCCATTGGCAATGCAGCGAAGCGGCAGACCGCATGCCTCGGCAACGTCCTGCAAAAAGACGGTGTTACAGCCCTGGCCGATGTCGGACGTGGCGGCGTAGACCACGGCGCGGCCATCCTCGATGCGAATCTTGCAGCGGCCGGCATCGGGCAGGCCCACGCCCACGCCGGCGTTCTTCATGGCGCAGGCGATACCGGCATGTCCAGGATGCGCGTAGTAGGCATCCTTGACCTCGAGCAGCGTCTCCTTCAGCGCCGTGGAGCAGTCGGCAATCTGGCCGTTGGGCAGAACCTCGCCCGGCTCGATGGCGTTACGGTAGCGGATCTCCCACGGATCCAGGCCGACCTTCTCGGCCAGCAGGTCGATCAGGCTCTCGAGCGCAAACTCGGACTGGCAAACGCCAAAGCCGCGGTACGCACCGGCGGGCGGGTTGTTGGTGTAGTAGCCAAAGCCGCGAATGTCGGTATTCTGGTACTTGTAGGGGCCGACGGCATGCGTGCAGGCGCGCTCGAGCACCGGGCCGCACAGCGACGCATAGGCGCCGGTGTCAAAATTGATCTCGCAATCCAGGCCGGTAAAGTTGCCCTCGGCGTCGCAGCCCAGCGTAAAGGTGCCGTCCATGGCGTGGCGCTTGGGATGGAACGCGAGCGACTCGGCGCGCGTGAGCTTGCACTTCACAGGACGCTGGAACTTATAGGCGGCGAGCGCGGCCAGATGCTGGATGGACACGTCCTCCTTGCCGCCAAAGCCGCCACCCACGAGCATGGTCTCCACAACCACGCGCTCGGGTTCGCTATCCCAGCCAAACATGTGGGCGCACTCTTTGCGCGTATCGTAGGCGCCCTGGTCGGTCGACTGTACCTTGACGCCGTTCTTGTACGGGAAGGCAACGGCGCACTCGGGCTCCAAGAAGGCATGCTCGGTAAAGGGCGTGGTAAAGCGCTGCGTCACGGTAAACGCGCTCTCTGCCAGCGCCTTGGCGGCGTCGCCGCGCGTCACGTGACGGCTCTGACACACGTTGTCCTTGAGCTCCACCGTGTTGCCGAAGGCAAAGAAGCTGTCATGCAGGCGCGGGGCATCGGCGGCCCTGGCCTCGACAATGTTGCGCACGGGCTCCAGCGGCTCGTAATCGATCTTTACGAGCTTCTTGGCCTTTTCGAGCGTCGCTTCGTCCTCGGCAACCACCAGCACGATAGCGTCACCCACGCAGCGGGTGATATCGCCCTGGGCGATCATGACGTCCCAGTCCTGGATAAGGTGGCCGACCTGGTTGACCGGCACGTCCTCGGCGCGCAGGATGCCCACCACGCCGGGCAGGGCCTCGGCCTTGGAAGTATCGATGGAGAGCACACGGGCGCGCGGGTACTTGGAGCGCACGGCGCTGGCATAGGTCAGACCCGGCTGATCGAGCTCGTCGATGTCGTCGGGATACTTGCCCTCGCCGAGCACCTTCTTGCGCACGTCGATGCGGAAGGCGCGCTTGCCCACGCCGTAGTCGTCGCCGCGCTCCAAATCCTCGTCGATCTGCTTTTCGCCACGGAGCACCGCAGCTGCCAGCGAAATGCCCTCGATAATCTTTTTGTAGCCGGTGCAGCGGCAGACATTGCCACGGATGGCGTACTTGATCTGCTCCTCGGTGGGCTCGGGGTCCTCGGCGATCAGCGCTGCACCCGCCATGACCATGCCGGGGATGCAAAAACCGCACTGCACGGCGCCCACGGCGCCAAAGGCGTACACAAAGGCCTCGCGCACGTCCTCGGGCAGGCCCTCGACGGTCACGATGTTACGGCCGGCGGCAAGAGCAGTGGTCAGTACGCACGCCTTGACGGCCGCACCGTCCACATGGATGGTGCAGGTGCCGCAGGCGCCCTCGGAGCAGCCGTCCTTGGCGGAGTGAATGTGCAGGTCGTCGCGCAGATAGCGCAGCAGTGGTTTATTCTCCGTCGTCGTGCGCTCGACGCCGTTAACGGTAAAAGTGAATTCCTGTGCCATGGTGATTCCCTTCTACACGCCGGCGGCGATGCCGGTGCGGTCGTGGATGGCGCCATGCGGGCAGACGACGGCGCACATGCCGCACGACAGACAGTCCACGCCGTCGATATGGGCACAGTTGTCCTCGATGCGGATAGCGCCGGCAGGGCACTTTTTGGCGCACATACCGCAACCGATGCAGCTCGTGTCGCAGATCTTGCGCGCAATGGCGCCCTTATCGGTGTTGTTGCAGCGCACCAGAATGTTCTGGTAGCCGGGAACGAAGGCAATCACGCGCTGCGGGCACGCCATGCCGCACAGGCCACAGCCCGTGCACTTGGAGCGATCCACGCGGGCGATGCCATCGACCAGCGCAATGGCGCCGTGGGGGCAGGCCGTGACGCAGGCGCCACAGCCAATGCAGCCTTCGCTGCAGCGGGCGTCGCCGCCTGCGGAGGCGCAACCACTTCCGCAGGCAACGTAGGCCACGTTATGTTGAATGGATTTGGCCATAAGAGACTCGCCTATTTCTTAAGAAGGTACGAATAGTTGTCGCGCACAGCCCTGATGGTCAGGCGGACGGCCTCGGGAAGACCGGTGTTGACGGCATCGACCGAGACGGTGCGGACCGTGCCGGCGACGCGAACCTTAAAGTGGTCCTCGTCCACGGCCAGGAAGCCCTCGTTCTCGGAGTTCTCCATGTCCTCCTCGCTCCAGAACAGGGTGAGCTTGTCCTTGTAGGGACGACCCTCCTGGTAGGGGCAGAACACGGCGCAGTTGCCGCACTCGTTGCACATGCCGTCGACGTGGACGACCTGATGCTTGGCGAGACCCGGCACCTTAATGGCAACGTTGGCGCGGTTGGGGCACACGTCGCAGCAGACCTCGCACACCGAGCCGCAGCCCAGGCAGCGAGTCTTGGTGCAGTTGCGCTTGTCGCGGCACAGCGACCCCTTGCGCTCGTAGCAGGTGTCCTCGCGACCGGCCTGAGCATTCTGGTAGGCGTACTTGTTAAAGTCCACGCCGGCGATGGCACGAGCGATCTCGGCGGCGTCGGCAATAGCCTCGACCACGGTAGCCGGACCGCGACGGCAGTCGCCCGCAGCCCAGACGCCCTCGACGCCGGTGGAGGTGGCGGCAAGGCGACCGCGACGGTCGTGCTCGACGCCCGCGGCATCGTACAGGCTGGCATCGATGCCCTCGCCCACGGCGCAGATCACCGTGGTGGCGGAAAGCTCGACGGTCTCGCCCGTGGCGACGGGGCTGCGACGGCCGCTTGCATCCGGCTCGCCAAGCTCCATAACGTCGCAGGTCAGCACGGCACCGTTGAGCGCCTTGGGCGCCAGCAGCTCGCAGAACTCAACGCCGTCGGCAAGAGCAAGATCAAGCTCTTCCTCGTCGGCGGGCATCTGCTTCTTGGTGCGGCGATACACCAGGCGCACGTTCTTCACGCCAGCCAGGCGCTTGGCCACGCGAGCCGCATCCATGGCGGTGTTGCCGGCGCCAATGACCACGACGTCCTCGCCCAGCTCGAGCTTCTCGCCCCTCTTGGCGGCCTCGAGGAACTCCAGCACGTCGAGCTCGGCATCCTCGCCCAGGCCCGCAGAGCCGGGCATCCAGGCGCCGGTGGCCACAACCACGTCGGTAAAGCCCTGGGCCTTGAGCTCGTCAATGGACTCCACGCGGGCATTGAGCTGCACCTTGGCACCAAAGGCCAGGCAGAGCTCGGCATCGTGGGAGATGTCATCGCTCGCAATGCGGAACTCGGGGATGACGTGACGGACCACGCCGCCGAGCGAATCGCGGGCCTCGAAGATGGTGACGGGCACGCCAGCGCGCGTCAGGAAGAACGCCGTCGCCAGGCCGGCCGGGCCGCCGCCGATAACGGCAACGTTGCGCTCGCCGTCGTTTGCGATGGTCTGGGCACGCAGCTTGGGCAGCACGGCGGTCATGGCCTCGCGGGCGGCCTTGAGCTTGCTGGCGCGAATCTGGGCGCCCTCGGGCTCGTAGAACGCACGCTCGCAGGCACGGCCGCAGGGATGCGGGCAGATGGTGCCGGTAATGAACGGCAGGGCGTTGCGCTCGATGATGATGTTGAGCGCGTCCTCGTAGCGGCCCTCGTCAACAGCCGCCAGATAGGCGGGAATATCCTGCTGGATGGGGCAGCTCGTGCGGCACGGCGTGGTAAAGCAATCGGAAAGCGGGCTCTTGCCGGCGACCTTGCGGTCGGGCAGCGGGCGCAGCGGCTTCTTGTAGAGCGGGTTGGTGAGTGAGTCGGTCTGGATCGCGGTCACAGCCTCGAGCGAGACGCCCGCGAACGGCTTGCCATCCAGGTCGGTAAACTCGCCGGCCATCTGGCTAAAGCGCTCGTAGCCACCAGGCTTGAGCACGTCGGTCGCCAGGGTGACGGGCCAAATGCCGGCATCGTACAGGGCGCGGATGTTGTAGACCGTGGCACCGCCGGAGTAGCTTATGCGCAGTTTGCCATCAAACTGCTCGGTAATGCGGCGGGCAGCCTCGATGGTCAGCGAGAACAGCGAACGGCCGGACATGTACATCTCGGTGGAGGGCAGCTCGTTCCTCGTCACGTCGACGGGGAACGTGTTGGTCAGCTTGACGCCAAACTCCAGGCCGTGCTCGGCGCACAGGGCAATCAGGCGCTCGAACATAGGCACGGCATCGGCCCACTGCAGGTCCTCGCGGAAGTGCGTGTCATCGAAGACGATGTAGTCAAAGCCCAGCTCGTTGAGGCGCTGGCGGGCAAACTCATAGCCCAGCAGCGTGGGGTTGCACTTGATGTAGGTGTTGAGACCCTTCTCGGTAATCAGATAGGTCGCGATGCGCTCGATCTCCGCCGGCGGGCAGCCATGCAGGGTGGACTCGGTGATGGAGTTGGAAACGCGTGCCGGGATGGACTCGACAAACGCGGCGTCGACATGCTCAAACTTGTCCAGGTTGGCGAGCGCCCACGTGCGGCACTCGTTCCAAACCTCGGAGCCGCTGGCGTCCTTCATGCCCTCAATGTACGCATCGACCTTGGGGCTCTTGATGCCCTCGAGGTCATAGCCCACGGACATGTTGAAGACAAAGCCGTCCGGGCTGCCCAGACCATACTCGCGGGCAATCAGGTGGCAGGCAAACCATGCCTTCACGTACTCGGCAAAGGCCTGCGGAACCTCGAGCTCGGTCGACCACTCGCAGTTGTAGCACTCGTCCTGCGCCACGATGCAGGGCTTGTTCACACACTTGGAGAGCTCCTCGCCGTCCATAACCTGAACGGTCTTGAGCTCAAAGAAGCGGGAACCGGCCACGTAGGATGCCACGATGTTTTGGGCAAGCTGCGTATTGGGGCCGGCGGCCGGGCCAAACGGGGTCTCGATGCGCTCGTCAAAAATGGGAAGCGCACCCTCCTGGTTGGTCGTGACCATCTTGCGCACGCCAAAGACGGCGCCCTGAGTCTTGTGCTCCTCGATGATCCAGTTCATCAGCTGCGAAAACGGGATCGGCCTCATGATGTCGCTCATAGTGAGCTCCTCTCTGTAACGCCCGGCGAGACCGCGCGGCGGGCGCAAATACGGTGTAGCGCTAGCACAGCGCCGGCGACCCCGCGGAGGCCGCCTATACGCGCGTCGGATGCGGCGAAACATCCGACGCGCGCGAATCTACTTGTGAATTAGTAGGTGCGATCGTTGAGCGTGCTCCAGAGCTTCTTGGACTCGGCCATGGTCCACGCGTTGATCTTGTCCTCATCAATGCCAACGAACTCGCGATCCTTGTACAGGACGCGGCCGTTGATGATGGTGGTGCGGCAGTTTTTGCCCATCATGCCAAAGAGCATGTGGCCGTCGATATTCTCCTCGCTCAGCGGCGTAAAGGGCTTGTAGTCCATAACGATGACGTCGGCGGCAGCGCCGGCCTCGAGCACACCGAGCTTGCGATCGAAGTACTTGCTCGCCATCTTGGCGTTGTTCTCGAACAGCATGGTCATGGCCTCACACCAGCCCACGTTGGGCATAGCGGCGTTGTGGCGCTGAATAATCAGGAAGACCTTAAGGCTCTCGAGCATATCGTGGGTGTAGGCGTCGGTGCCCATGCACACGGGGATGCCGCGGCGGAAGAACTCGAGCACGGGGGCGCAGCCCACGGCGTTGCCCATATTGGATTCGGGGTTGTTGACCAGCCAAGTGCCGGACTCCTTGACGATATCCATCTCGGCAGGCGTCACGTGGATGCAGTGGCCCAGCATGGTGTCGGGACCCAGCAGGTTGTGCTGCAGCAGGCGCTCGACGGGGCTGATGCCACCGCGGTTGAGGCGGGAGTCCCACACGTCGTTCATGCCCTCGCACACATGGATGTGGAAGCCGGTCAGGCCGTTGTTGGCCTCGGCCATCTTATCCATGGTCTCGTCCGAAAGCGTAAAGGTAGCATGTCCGCCAAACATGGCGGCGATCATGTGGTTGTCGTTATCGCGACGCTCCTTGGCGGCCCACTGGGCAAATTCGGCGTTCTCGGCAATGGCCTGGTCGCACTTTTCCTGGCCGCGGCGATCGGAGACCTCGTAGCACAGGCACGAACGCATGCCCAGCTCCTGAGCTGCATCCTTAATGGTAAAGAGGCTTCCCGGAATCTCGCAGAAGCTCGCATGGTGATCGAAGATCGTGGTGACGCCATCACGGATGGAGTCCAAAATCGTAGCATAGGCGCTGGCCTTGGTGCCGTCGAGCGTCAGGTTGTCGTCGATCTTCCACCACTGCTGCTCGAGATTCTCCAAGAAGTTGGTGGGGTTGCAGCCCTTAATGGCAAGGCCGCGGGCCAGACCCGAGTAGATGTGGGTGTGGCAGTTGATGAGTCCGGGCATGATGAGGTTGCCCTGGGCATCGACGTACTCGGCATCCGGGTACTTGGCCTTGAGCTCGCGCTCGGGGCCCACTTCGACGATCGTATCTCCGTCAATGGCGACCGCACCGTTTGGAATAAACGGGGTCTGAGCGTTGCGGGTAAAGACGGAACCGTTAGCGACCAGAAGCATGGATGCTCCCTTCAACATCAGAGGCGGGGTTTGACACCTCTGACATGGCGGAGTGCGAAGCGCCGGCCTACACCGGAAACGGGCCCTCTCCCGTCAACGCTTCACCAAAGGGACAAACCCTTTGAAGTGCGGCTTGGTGCCGCATGGCGTCGGCGGACGAGGCGATGCGTCCGCCGACGAATAGCACCGAATTGGTTACTTCTTGCTCTCGGGCAAGACCAGATCCACGGCAGCGTCCTTGGCAGCATCGATGTGCTGAGCCACGACCGGCGTCTGCGGAAGGATCAGGTTAAGGACAATGGCCATGATGGCGGTGGGGGTTACGGCATTGGAGCCGATGACGGTGGACACCCAGGCGGGCATACCCTCGCCGGCAAGGCAACCGCTGGCCATCCAGATACCCAGGCCAAAGACGACGGAGGTGCCGACGATGGTGGTAGTGCGCTGCGTGAGGCCCTCGCGGGTGAACATGCGCACGCCGTTCATGGTGATGGTGCCAAAGACGCCGACGGTCGCGCCGCCGATGACGGGCTGCGGGATAGCGGAAAGGACGGCAGAAAGCTGCGGGAACAGACCGGCGATGGCAAAGACGGCCGCAATGATCACAAAGACCCACTTGTTGACGACCTTGTTGGAGCAGATGATGCCCACGTTCTGGCCAAGGGCGCTGGTGGGAAGACCGCCCAGCAGACCGCCGACCATAGAGGTGAGGCCCTGGGACACGATAGCGCCGGAGAGCTCGCGCTCGGTGGGCATACGGTCGATGGAGCCCAGGCAGGCAGCGGAGACGTCACCGATAACCTGGATGGCAACCATGGGGAACACGACGGCGAGGGTAATGCAGACCTCGGGATCAAACTCGAGCGCGTAGGGCATGAGCTTGGGAAGAGCGAAGACCTGAGCGGTGGCGACGCTGGAGAAGTCGATCATGCCAAAGGGGATGGAGACGATCATGCCAACGATCATGCCAAAGAACACGGATCCCAGCTTGAGCGTGCCCTTGCCAAAGTTGGCGAGCGCAAAGACCACGGCGAAGGTGATAAGAGCGACGCACCAGGCCTGCGGGGTGCCCCACAGCGGCGTACCCATACCGCCGGCCATATACTTGACGGCCGTGGGATACAGCGAAACGCCAATGGAGAAGATGACCGTACCGGTCACGACGGGCGGGAACAGCCACTTGATCTTGCTGTAGGCCAGACCAAAGAGGACCGCAACGGCGCCGCCGACGATCTCGCCGCCCAAAAGCGCGCCAAAGCTAAAGCCCGATGCGCCCATGGCCTGCAGGGCCGGGAGGAACGCGAACGAAACGCCCATGACGATGGGCAGGCCGCCGCCGATGCGACGGAAGGGAGCGAAGGCCTGAAGGGCCGTGTCGATTGCCGAAAGAATAAGCGCGACCTGAATGATGTCGGTGCTCTGCTGGCTATTAAAGCCGTAGACGCCGGCCATGATGACCGCCGGGGTAATGATGCCGGCAAACGATGCCAGTACGTGCTGAAGGGCACACGGGATCATTTCCTTAACGGGAGGCATGCCTTCGCGAGTGAACAGGGCTTCAGTGCCGTTCGTAACCGTCTCCTGGGTCATTTGACCACCAATCCTCGAAGTAGTTGTTTTCGCATCTAACGCTCTATTGTGACGCAGTGCGGGGTTGAGGTTGTGCCTTCATTGCATATCGTATTAAAGATGATTCTCATTCTCAATAATAATTTTTTGTTATCAGACTATTCTTCAGCTGAAATACCGCATTTCCGCAGGTCAGGAAAGTGTCTGGTCAAAATAACATCTAACTTTTCTTTTGGTCAACCGTTTACCGCTAAATTCCTACCGTTCGTCTGCATTACGCAATGTACCTGCGGATATACGAGATGATGGGCAGCGTGTTACCATGAGAAAAAATTGTTATGAACATTTCCGATTTCACCCAAAGGAGTTGCCCGTGAACGAGACCGTACGTCGCTTTTTGCCGATGGTCGATTTTCTGGAGCAGATACTCGGCAAAAACAGCGAAATCGTGCTGCACGATTTCTCGGATCCCGACCACGCCATCGTCGATATTCGCAACGGCATCGTGAGCGGCCGCAAGGTCGGCGGTCCCGCCACCGATCTGGCACTCAAGATCATGCACGACGCCAAGTATCGCGACCTGCCGTTTATTACGGGCTACGAGGGCCGCGGCGCCGGCGGCAAGACGTTGGAGTCAGCGACGTACTTTATCCGCGAGAATGACGAGATCGTCGGTATGCTCTGCGTCAACACCGACCTCTCGACCGTACGCTCCATCAACGCCATGGCGCAGCAGCTCATGGCGTGCTTCGACGCGGCGCCGACGCGCACGGAGCCCGCCCCTATCGAGGTCGAAAGCCTTTCGGAGTCCACACAGGAGCTCATCGACCGCAGCATTGCCGAGTTGCTGAGCGCGCGCGGGCTGGATGTAGCGTCGCTTGGTCAGAGCGACCGCGTGGACGTCATTCGCCACCTCAACGGCAACGGGGTGTTCATGCTCAAGGGCGCCGTGGCCTGCGCCGCCGCCGCGCTGGGCATCTCAGAGCCCAGCGTCTACCGCTACCTGCAAAAAGTCCGCAAGGAAGGCTAACGAGCAAAATGAAGCGCGGCTCCACAAGCGATCCGTCACTTGACAAAAGACCCTGCAGCTCGCACGCGCTGCAGGGTCTTTTTGCATGTCATGTTTAGTTGTGGCCAACGCCTTAGAGAGCGGCGGCGACCTCGATCTCGACCAGACCGCCAGCCGGAAGGGCGGCAACCTGGAAAGCGCTGCGCGCGGGGAACGGGGCCTCGAACTTGGAGGCGTAGATCTCGTTCACGGCAGCGAAGTCGGCAATGTCGGCCAGGTAGACCGTGGTCTTGACGACATCGGCAAAGGTGGCGCCGGCAGCGGTCAGCAGGGCCTCGACGTTGGCGAGGGACTGCTTGGCCTGGGCCTCGACGCCCTCGGGCATCTTGCCGGTTGCGGGGTCGATGCCCAGCTGGCCGGACAGGAACACCATGTTGCCGGCCTGGATACCGGGGGAATACGGGCCGATGGCTGCGGGTGCGTTATCGGAAGACACGACAGTCTTGCTCATGTTTTTCTCCTTACAATCAAATAGAGAGCGTGAGCGCGGTGTTCACACCGGGAGGCACAGTTCGGTCTGAACACCGCGCTTGAT
Source organism: Collinsella sp. CLA-AP-H1 (assembly GCF_040092945.1). Classification (NCBI taxonomy): domain Bacteria; kingdom Bacillati; phylum Actinomycetota; class Coriobacteriia; order Coriobacteriales; family Coriobacteriaceae; genus Collinsella; species Collinsella sp. CLA-AP-H1. The sequence goes on from NZ_JBBNKO010000007.1 coordinate 48,259, forward strand.
TGGGATAGTACTCAAGGTTTCCGTGCGATGCAAGATTATTATCACGTTGCGAGAATATTTTATCGCCCAACGGTTTCCCCGAACCGCTGAACGGTTCTCATGTGGGGAAGCCAGCCCAAGCTGCTGAAGACTTTGTCCTGCTTAGGCTGCGGGCATCGTCCATCGCGACGGCGCCACTATACTTTTGAATATCTGAGCATTTTGAAAGGCAGGATATGACCGCAACCGCCAGTCGAACCACCAACCACAGACCCGAGCTTTTAGCGCCCGCCGGAGGACCCGAGCCCTTTGCCGCCGCACTCGCCGCTGGCGCTGATGCCATCTACTGCGGCATGGGCAGCTTCAACGCCCGCCGCAAGGCCACCAACTTTACCGACGAGGCCTTTGAGCAAGCCTGCCGCGCCGCACATCTAGCCGGGTCGCGCGTCTACGTCACGGTCAACATCGTCATCAAGCAGTCCGAGATGGGCGATGCGCTGCAACTCATCCACCGCTGCTCCACGCTGGGCGCCGATGCCTTCATTATTCAGGACTGGGGCCTGTTCTTTGAGGTCAAGCGCACCATGCCCGGCATCGAGACACATATCTCGACCCAAGCGAACATTCACGATGACCGTGGGACCATCTGGTGCCGCGAACAGGGCGCCGACCGCGTGACCCTCTCGCGCGAACTTTCCATCGACGAGATTGCCGCCATTCACAATGCCGCGCCCGACGTTGACCTGGAGGTCTTTAGCCACGGCGCCATCTGCTTTTGCTACTCGGGTCTGTGCCTGCTGTCGAGCTTTGCCATGGCGGGCCGCTCGGCCAACCGCGGCATGTGCGCCCAGCCCTGTCGCCTGCCTTACGAGCTGATCGACGAGAACGGCCGCGCGCTCTCCCCCGCCGGTCGCGAGCGTGCCCTATGCCCTCGCGACACCAACACCTCACAGCTTGTTCGCCGTCTGTATGACGCCGGCGCCGCATCGCTCAAGCTCGAGGGCCGCATGAAGGCACCCGATTACGTGTACTCCATCGTTGATGTGTATCGTCACGAAATTGACGACATGCTATCCGGAGCCGCCGTTGCCAAGGACGAGGAAGCCGCCCGCCAGCGCCAGCTCAAGCGCTGCTTCAACCGCGACTTTACGCACGCCTATCAGGACGGCACCTCGGGCGACGAGATGATGAGCTACGAGCGTTCCAACAACCGCGGCCAGATCGTGGGCACGGTGCTGGGCAGCCGCCCGGCCAACCGCGATGTGCGCGGCCTCAAGCCCGACGACCGCCGTCGCCGTGCCGCCATCGCCCGCATTGAGCTGTTTGAGCCCGTGGGCAAGGGCGACCTGCTGGAGCTTCGCCACGATAACGAGTTTGACCAGTTCCTGACCACCATTGCCGCAGATGATGCCGCCGCGGGCGACATCATCGAGTGCCGCGTGCCCCGCAGCATGCCCGAGGGCTGCCGCGTGCGCGTCATCCGCAGCCAGCGCGCCATTGACGCCGCCGGCGCCGCGCTCAAGCGCGATGTGCTGCGCCGCCGAGCTGTTGATGTGTCCGTCGTGGCGCGCCTGGGCGAGCCGTTTACTGTCACGCTTACTTGCTGCGACGACCCATCGCTCACCGCCACGGCCACGGGCTTTACCGTCGAGGCTGCCAAGACCCGCGCCGTCGAGGCTTCAGACCTGGTTGAGCATGTGGGCCGCATGGGCTCCTCGCCGTTTGAGGCAGCGAGCTTTGATGTGGCGCTCGATGAGGGCTGCGGTATGGGCTTTTCCGCTGTGCACAAGGTGCGCGCCGCCGCCTGTAAAGCATTGGAGGAGGCCATTCTGGCACCGTACGAGGAGCGCGCGAAAACGCTCGAGTGGCCGGTACTCGACAAATGTACGCACGCCATACCCGAGCATTACCGCGATGAGCCGCAGATCTGCGCCGCCGTCACCACGCTCGAAGCCGCCGAGGCTGCTCGTGCCGAGGGCGCCGCGCGCATCTATATGACCACCGATGCGCTCGAGGCTGTCGGACTCTCCCCTGCCGATGCATTTGAGCAGGGTATCGTGCCCGTACTCGACGAGGTCTGCCGCGCCGTCGACCACGAGCGCGTCGACCCGTGGGTTGTTGCCGGCGCCACGGTCGCTATCGGCAACATCTCTGAGCTTGCCCTGGCCGCCCAGGTTGGCGCCACGGCGGAGGTCCGCTCTTGCCTGCCGGTGCACAACACGCCCTGCATGGAGGCGCTTGCCGCGCGCGGAGCCGGTGCGTTTTGGCTCTCGCCCGAGATCACGCTCGACGAGATTGTCTCGCTCGGCGCCGCCGCGCCCGCGGCTCTGGGCATCACCGTCTTTGGCCGCCCGCGTGTCATGACAAGCGAGCATTGCATTCTGCAGGTTGCCAACGGCTGCATCCACGATTGTGCCAACTGCCGCCTGCGTGCCCGCAAGCTCTCGCTCAAGAATATCGACGGAAAGGTCATGCCCGTCCGAACCGACATCCACGGCCGCTCTCGCCTGTACGATGCCTACCCCATCGACCTCACGCCGCAGGTCCCTCAGCTGCTCGATGCCGGCGTGCGTCGTCTCATGGTAGACGGAACGCTGCTCGAGACGGATGAGGTGGGCCGTGCCGTCGCCCGCGTTCGTCGCGCCGTCGAGGCCACGCAAGCCGGCCGCAAGCCGGCCGCCCGCCTACGCGGTGCCACCTCGGGCTGCATGTTTGTGGGAATTAGCTAACCGAAAGGCTTACACGTGAACGAAGAACCTCAAGTCCTCTACTGCGATGCCTGGCTCATGGCCATCGACAAACCCGCCGGCATGATCGTACACGGTGACGGCACCGGCGAGCGCACGCTCACCGACTACGCCAGCGACCTGCTGCTGGCGATGGGCGACGGCTTTGCCGCGACCGACATGCAGCCGCTCAACCGCCTGGACCGCGACACCACCGGCGTGGTGTTGTTCTCGCTCGACAAGCAGACGCAGCCCGCCTTTGACCAGATGGTCATCGACCACGCTTTCGAAAAGCACTATCTGGCGCTCGCCGAGGGCAAGATCGACTGGAACGAAAAGCTCATCGACAAGCCCATCGCCCGCAATCGCCACGACAGCCGCAAGATGCGCGTCGGCGCCAGCGGCAAGCCGTCTCAAACGCGCGTGAAGGTGCTCAAGCGTCTTAAGAGCCGTCGTGGCCTGCCCACGCGCTCGTATATCGATGTCGAGCTGCTCACCGGCCGTAAGCATCAAATCCGCGTGCATCTGGCCAGCGAGCATCACCCCCTGGTCGGCGACGACCTGTACGGCACGCCGCGTCCTTGCGGCCTCATGCTCCATGCCCACAGCGTGTCCTTCACGCATCCCGTAACCGGTGAGCACATCCACATCGAAGCCCCTTGCCCCTGGGAGCCCTAAACCACCACAATGGGGACAGGCACCTTTGTGGTGGTTTTGGCCTTAGCCTGCCCCTGCTTGCTAGACCGTGATGACGTTATCCATCGACTGGTACTTGGCGGGTACCTCGCCCGCAGTGATGATCGTTGCATCGCGGAAGTCCGCGAACTTGACGGGCGCCACCATGCCAAATTTGCTGGCGTCCGAGATTACGAAGCGTTTGGCGGTATGGCGCATCGAGACACGCTTGACCTGCGCTTCCTCGATATCCGGTGTGGTGAGACCTTGCTCGGCGGCGATGCCATTGGAACCCCAAAAGCCGCAGTTGAAGTTATAGCGGTCCAGAGTTGCCAAGGCATCGGGGCCGACGAGCGCCTCGGTCTCGGGCTTGAGCTCGCCGCCCAGCACAACGGTGCGCATGCCGCGCAGAGCGAGGTGCTGAGCATGGAGCACGGAATCAGTCACATAGGTGACGCCCTCAAGGCGCGGAAGATGCTCGATGAGCTTGAGGGTCGTGGAGCCCGAATCGATATACACAAAGCTATCGGGCTCCACCAGGGCCGCGGCACGGGCGCAGATGCGCTCCTTGTCATCGTTATGGAGATCGCTGCGCTCGTTGATCGTCAGGTCGCGCGTCACGTGCGCGCGCTCCAGACTCGTCGCGCCTCCGTGTACCTTGGCGATACGGTGTGCGCGGTCGAGCGTCTGCAGGTCGCGCCGAATGGTAGACGCCGTCACGCCCAGGGCCTCAGCAAGCTCCGGCACGGTAACCGAGCCGGCCTGCTGCACCATCGACACGATTGCGTTGAGTCTATCTTCCGCAAGCATCGCTTACTCCTCCTCGGGGTACACGACTCCCCAGTCGGCGCGTAGCTTGGTCATCAGCTCCATAACATCAGAAGCATAGCCCAGAAGCTCGCGCTTCGAATCATCGCCGGCAACGGCCTTCTCCAGGTCGGCCATCTCGTAGCACAGTGTGTAGGCTTCGGTGCCAGCGTGGACCTCCTCACGGTGACCGTCCGCAGTCCACACGATGGTCGCATGGTCGGCACGCGGATACTCGTTGACCTCGATATAGCACTTGTCGAAGCTGATGACCGAGCGCTTGGGCTGCTTGGAGTGGAGCGTAAGGCTCACGACGCCCAGCTGCTGTTCGGCGTTGCGGCAGACAATGCCACCCGCGACGTCAACGCCAGTCTCGCAGGTATTGCCCAGAGACACGACCTCAGCGGGTTGGCTGGCCATAAACAGGCGCATGACGGAGAGCGCATACACGCCAATGTCGAGCATGGCGCCGCCGGCAAGGTTGCGATTGTAGAAGCGATTGGTCAGATCGCCGTACTCCTTGTAGCTGCCAAAGTTGAGCTGAGCGAGGTTCATGTGGCCAAACTCGCCGGCATCCATGCGGCGTTGCAGCTCTTGATACAGCGGCATGTGGAGAACCGTGGTGGCGTCCATAAGGACCACGTTGTGCTCGTCGGCGATGGCACGGGCCTCGTCGAGCTCGGCAGAGTTAAGGGTAATGGCCTTCTCACAGAGCACGTGCTTGCTGGCGGCGAGCGCGGCACGCAGATAGGTGATATGCGTGTTGTGCGGCGTGGTGATATAGACGGCGTCGATGTCCGGATCGGCGTAGAGGTCCTCAACCGTCTCGTACACCTTCTCGACGCCATACTGCTCGGCAAAAGCCTGGGCCTTGGACAGCGTACGGTTGGCGACACCCGCGAGCTTGCGGCCGGCCAGAGCGAGGGACTGGGCCATCTGGTTGGCGATAACGCCGCACCCGATCACAGCCCAGCGGAGCTCGGGTGCCGTAAAGATGTCGTTAGGGAACGGCTTGTCCTGAACCGAAGCGAACGCTGCCTTTGCTGCTGCCGCGGAGTCGAGTGGAACCTGTTTGGAATCTGTCATCATGTGCCTCCTGAGTCATCGAAAGTTCTTCATTTCCAACAGCCTTATATTCGCACAAATACGCGCGTATTTGCTCGTATTTGCGTGTCTATTTGCTTTTCAGTCACTATTTAGCCATAGTTTGCACATGTTTGCGCCATTACACGCATTATCGCGCAATGATATGCGCATAAATGCGCGTGCGACAGTCCTTGCGAAACATAAAGGGGCAGAACAGCAAAGCCCTAAAAGACAGAGCAGGCTGTATTACTTCACCCCTCTGGGGGCATCAGACATCAAAGGACCGTCCCAAACTGCCGGCACCTGGGGAACGTCCCTATGTGCCGGCACCTAGGGAAAGTCCCTAAGTGCCGCTTTCGTTGAAGCCCATCCCAGATGGCCAAATATATTGATCAAAAGACTGTCCCCATAGGCTAGTCGTTTAAGAACGTCCCAAACAAGAGCACTCATTTAAGTCTGTCCCCAATGAGTGGGAGTAATCAGAGACCCTTTGCGAGGGAGGTCGGAAACGGCCTCCCTCGTTTTTATTCATGGACTTTAGTCCGTGCCGCACGGCACGCGCGGCATAGAAAGCCACCCGCTCAGCGGGTGGAGGCCAATTTCCGCTACGCGACAAAAACCTTCCCCCTAGCATGAGGATTGTTCAGATCATCATGCTAGGGGGAATGTGATTGCTGTGGCCCAGAAAGCCGACAGCCTCGCGCACACGAAATGGCTATGCAAGTACCGCATCGCACCGAGGTCAAGCTCGTCGCCGCCATCGCCGAGAAGCACCCCAAGGTGCGCTTTGCCGTGAGCTACACCTCGGCCTACGCCGACCTTTACGACCGCATGGAGCAGGCCCTGCGCGAGCGCGTGGCCAACGCGGTGGAGATCGTCCGCTCCGACATCAGCCCCGCGCTTCTTGTCCACACCGGTCCAAACCTCGTGGGTGTAGCGGTCCAGGGACTCTAGCGGAGGCGGGGCGTTCTGCCCAAAAACAAATGCAAAAGACGAGCGCTTCTTGCCGCCCAATTGGCAAGAAGCGCTCGTCTTTTCTTAACGCGTTGTATGGCGGAGAGAGCGCAAGTCACGCGAGCGCCCTTCTTGCCAGCTCGGCCGCGCCGAGGATTCCTTGGTCGCCGCCGCAGCCCGGGGCGCAGATGTAGCTCTCCATGTCCTTAAGCTCGGCGGTCTGGATGTAGCCACCCAGATATTCGAGGGTCTTCTTGCGGACGATGCCGTAGAGCTGCTCCTGGTGCATCACGCCGCCGCCGAGGACGATGCGGTGAGGCGAGTACATGAGCACGAGGTTCGCACACATCTGCCCCAGATAATCCCCCTCGAGCATCCACACCTCATCGTTGTCCGCGAGCTCGGCCGCGGGCTTTCCCCAGCGCGCGGCGATGGCGGGGCCGGAGGCGAGGCCCTCGAGGCAGCTCGCGTGGCTCGGGCAGACGCAGCGTCCTTCCTCGGTGGGACGGATCCTTACCAGCATGTGGCCGGCCTCGGGGTGCAGCATGCCGTGAAGGAGCCTGCCCGCGCACATGACGCCCGCGCCCACGCCGGTGCCGATGGTCACGTAGACGGCGTCCTTGAGCCCCTTGCAGCAGCCGAAGACCGCTTCGCCGAGGCAGGCAACGTTCACGTCCGTATCGTAGGCCACCGGAATCCCGAGGGCGTCGGCAAACGCGGCGCGAAGACCATAGCCTCGCCACGCGAGCTTGGGCGTTTGGAGGATGGAGCCGTAGCGCTCGTCGGCGGGGTCGACGCAGGTCGGGCCGAAGGCGCCGATGCCCAACGCGTCCACATCGCGGGCGGCGAACCACTCGATCATCTGCGGGACGGTCTCGGCGGGCGCAAGCGTCGGGGTCTCCATACGGTCGAGGACCTCGCCGTCGCCGGACACCACGGCACAGACCATCTTGGTCCCGCCGGCCTCGAGGGCGCCGAGCCTCATTTGCTTTTCGCTCATGCGATCCTCCTTACAAAGGGCGCCCGCAGTCATGGTCAACCGCGGACGCCCATAACGTTGGCTTGTTTCGAGGCGACCCTACCTGGGCACGCGGTCCTGCCTTGCGGCAAACGGGGCGAGCACGGCGTGCGGTTCGCTTTGGTACCAGTAGGCGACGGTGGAGATGTCGTCCTCGCGCTCGTAGAGCTTGATGTCGTCGTTGCCGAGGTCCTGGAACGTCACGCGCAGGTCCTCCTTGAACGAGATCGGGTCGGGAAGGTGCCACCTGTAGAGGCCGTGCCTGGGCAGCGCGTCGTCGTTGGTCGCGAGCATCGGGTTCGGGTTCGGCTTGCCCGCGCTGAAGCGGTCGCGCGTGGCGTCGCGCGTCGAGCGGTACGGGTAGCCGGCGAACAGTGTGTTGAAGCACTGCGCCTCGGGCAGCGCGTGGGGCGGCCTGTCGAGGAAGGCCCAGGCACCGCCAAAGTAGTCCTCGGCTCCCGTCGAGGTGACCGTGGGGAACTCCTCGTCGCCGTCGAGGAAGAACTTCATCTCGCCCTCGCCCCACCAATAGCGCTCCAGGGCGCACAGGGCCATGTAGGTGCCGACGTAGTAGCCCTTACCGCGCACGCCGTCGAGCACGGTGTAGTCGACGCCCCTGCGGGTGCTGCGCTCGCGGTTAAAACGGGCGTGGAAGTACATGGCGTCGTCCGGCACGTCGGTGAGCGCGTAGTTGAACGTGTAGAAGATGTACTTAATGAACCCGGGGTGCTCGCTCGTAAGCGTGACTTTGGCGTGCTTCCTGAAGGGCATCTCGAAGTAGCAGTTCATGCCGCCCGTCGGGTTCACGCAGATGGGCATCGAGTTGACGATGGCGCGCTCACCGAAGCCGTTGCAGAAGAAGTCGCCGACAGGGCACTCGACCGAGGGGGTCTCCTCGTCGTCCCAGTAGAAGCGCAGCACGAGGTCGCGCATGACGAAGCTGCCGGCGGCGGTCTTGTCGGGGACGGTCATCCAGATGTGGCGGATGATGCCGGGGCCCTCGATGTCCGCGAGCGTGATGGTCTCGCCGGACTCAAGGGGCACGCAGCACGAGCCCTTGCGGCCGACGCCGAGGTGGCTGGCCGACATGGCGGCGTGGCCCTTCTCGCCCGTGATGTTCTCGGGGGTGATGGCGCGGCTTTCCTCACCGCCGTGCATCCACACGTCTTTAAGGAACTCTCTCATCGTCGACCTCCTCTATTCGTCGTCTTCGCACTCGGCGGAACTGGCACCGTTCACGTAGACGATCTGCTGGCGCGCCTCGTCGACGAGGGCGTCGAAGTCGAGTTTCTCGTCGGGGCGCGCGAGCGCGACCGTCATGGCGAGCGGGAGGTTGACACCCGCGATCACGTGGATCCGGTCGGAGGCGAAGCGGGAGAAGCGCTGGTTCACGCTGCCGCCGAGCGCGTCGGTAAGGACGACGACCTCGTCAGTGCCCGAAAGCGCCGCCTCGACCGCCGCGTCGAGCCCCTCGCCGTTGTCGTTCACGTAGGCGCAAACGGCGGTGACGGCGTCGCTCTTACCCGTAAGGAACTCGAGGGTGTCCTTGAAGCCCTGGGCGAGAAGGGAATGGCTCGCCACAACTATCTTTCTCATTGATTCACCAATCTCTTGGGTCGAAGCTAGGCGAGGATGCCGGCGGCGGAGGCGACCATCGCGAGGACGATCACCACGAGGATGAGGGCCGTCATGCTCGCGTTCTTCTTGGTAAGAAGGTAATACGCGCTTCCCGTGATGGCGGCGGGGATCATGGCAGGCAGGATCTTGTCGAGCAGCGGCTGAATCTCCATCGAGACGTCGCCGAAGCTGAAGCTAATCGGGCAGGTGACGCCGATGACCGAGGCGATGAGGCAGCCGACCACGGTGAGGCCGAGCACGGAGGCGGCGGCAGTGAGGTTGGGAAGCTTCTCGCTGAAGTCGGTGACGAGCTTCACACCCTGCTTGTAGCCGAACTCGAGGGCGTGCATGCGGACCCAGAAGATGGCCAGGATGAGCGCGAACCAGATGCCGGCTCCCACGGGGTTGCCCTCGATGGCCATGTAGGCGGCGATGGAGCCCATGATGGTCGGGATCATGGTCATGAGCAGGGAGTCGCCGACGCCGGCGAGCGGTCCCATGGTGCCGATCTTCAGGTCTTGGACGGCGTCCGCCGCCGCGAGGCCGTCACGCTCCTCCATGGCCACGCAGGCGCCGAGGATGATGGCGGCGAGCCAAGGCTGGGTGTTGTAGTAGCGGAAGTGGTTGTTGAGCGCTTGCTTATAGTCCTCGTCGTTCGTGTAGATCTTCCTCAGGATCGGCGAGAGGGCGTAGACGACCGAGGCGCCCTGCTGGGTCTGGTAGTTGAAGGTGCACACGCTCATGAGCCAGCGCCAGTTCGCGTTGCGCAGGTCCTTCTTGGTGACCTTATAGCCGGAGGGCTTGCCCTCGGCGACGGTGATGTTCTCGTTTTCCATGGTTACTCATCCTCTCCGATGAAGGCGTCTGCGGAAGCGTGGGCGGTGAGCTCGGCGTCCTTCTCGGCACGCTGATAGAACGCGATCGCGAGGGCAACGCCGACGATGGCGGCACCGATGATGGGCACGTTCAGGAAGGCCGAGAGGAAGAAACCGGCGAGCAGGTACTGGAAGTACTTGGCGGTTGGCATGTAGCGGAGCAGCATGGCGATACCGATGGCCGGGAGCATCTTGCCGGCGAGGGTGAGGCCGGAGAGGAACCACTGGGGCATGACCTCGAGGAGCCAGTTGACGGCGGGCTGGCCGAGCGTCACGGAGACAAAGACGGGCAGGGCGGCGCACAGGCCGAAGAGCGCGGGGCAGACCCACAGGATGGCGTTCATCTGATTGAACTTACCCTCGTTGCAGAACTTCTGGGACTTCTCGACGACAAAGCCGTTGAGGATCTTGACGACGACGTCGAGCTGGATGCCGAGCATGCCGACCGGCAGGCCGATGGCGAGGCCCGTGTCGGAGCCCAGGGTCACGCCGTAGGCGGTGGCGATGATGGCCATCGTGCCGTAATCGGGAATCGACGAGCCGCCGAAGCCCGCGACGCCGAGCTGCATGAGCTGGATGGTGCCGCCGATGACGAGGCCGGTCTGCCAGTCGCCCATGACCACGCCGGTGATAAGGCCCCAGAAGACGGCATAGTTGACGAAGATCATCGGGATGCCGTAGTAGTCCACGTGCTTGATGAAGGCAAGCAGGGTCAAAAGGACGACCTGCAGGATAGTGAAGTTGACCATGATCCCTCCTTAGATGAGGTCGGCGACGGAGACGGGCTTGTCGGCGGGCACGAACTGTGCCGTCACCTTGACGCCGTGGGCGATGAGCGCCTTGTAGCTTTGGACGTTCTCGGCAGAGGCATAGGCGCGCTGGGTGAGCTGGACGCCGCCCTCCTTGACAAGAGAGCCGCCGACGATCAGCGACGGGAGCTCGATGCCCGACTCGACCAGGTGAAGCATCGTCTCGGGTTCCTTGGCGATGACAAAGACCTTCTCGCGGTCGTACTTGCCCGCCGCGAAGTTCTTGAGCGCGGTCTCCTCGGAGATGATCGAGACGGCCATGCCCGCGGGGCGCGCCATCCTCATGGTGGACTTCAGGACCTCGTCGCCGGCGACCTTGTCGCCGATGACCATGACTCGGGTTGCGCCCGACACCGGGGCCCACTGCGTCACGATGATGCCGTGAAGCAGGCGATTGTCGATTCGTGCCATAACAACACTCATGTTTGCTCCTATCAAATCAAGTTTTTCATTCAGCACTGCCTTGGCGCTATCCGGATTCGCGCCGGGCGAGGGATTATCGGATTATTGAAGACGCGCGGTCAGCTCGTGACGGCGCGGGGGGTCACTCGTCGAACAGGAGGCTCGAGGAGCCAAGACGCTCCTCTCGCGCCGGGGCGGCGCTCACGCTGATGTAGTCGAAGACGTAGGCGATCTCGCTTACAGGAACCTCCACGCGATAGCGCGTCGAGATGCTCGAGAAACTCTGCCTGAAGGACTCGATGAAGTCGGCGTGCTCTTCCTCGAAGCGATCCTGGCCGACGTAGGTCTCGATGGGGTTGCGGGTGACGAGGCGCTCGACGAGGCAACAGAGGTGAACGTACAGCCCGATGATGGCGTTGCTGCTTATCTTCTCGCCCGTTCTGCGCTGAAGCTCGTGCACGGCGCTCTCGATCTCGTGGAACAGCCGCTCCGGGTCGAGGATGGTGATGGAGCGGATAACGTTCTGCAGCGTCATATTCGAAAGCAGCTTCTCGTGGAAAGAAGCGAGCTCGGAGACGTCGAGCCACCTGCCGAACACGGCATCGACCTTCGAGGCGGACGCCGTCGACATAATGTCTTCGAGGGCGACGAAGGGAACGGAGGCAATCCTGGGGTCTCCCGTGCCGATGACGGCGCAGACGCGGTGCTCGGAGAAAACGGCGTCGTTCGACCCGTTCGCGGCAAGCTGCTTGAAGGGCCTCGTGAGCAGGCGCGCGCCTATGGTGCGCGGGAGGCTCTGCGAGACGAGCTGACGTATCCTCTCGGCCGCGTCGACCCCGGACTCGGAGCAGAAGACGATGGCGTCCTCACGGTTGACGCGCTCGATTACCTTGCAGTGCGTCACGCACACGGCGGTCGCATCGCCAAGAACCTCGGCGATGGACTTGCCGCCGAGCAGCCCGGACCCGATCTCGAGCGCGAGCCCGGTGGAGACGTTGTTCACCACCCCGATGGTGGAGTCGGTAACGTTCTCGAGGGCCTTATAGGCCTCCTCCAAAGAGCCCATGTCAACAAGAAACACGACCCCGGTGCAGTAGGAATGGCGGTCGACGAGGCGCTGGAGCGGACCGACGATGTCCTTCAGCTGCTGGTCGTAGGGCATGTCGACCGCCTCGTACACATGCACGCCGAGCATACGGTTCGCCGCGTCGGCGATGCTCGTCGCCGTCGAGTAGCCGTGTGACAAGATGACGCAGAGCGTCCGAAGGGCCTTCGCGTCGCGAGACTCCGATGCGACGCACAACGTCAGAAGCGTCTTCGTGAAGTGATCGAGCGAGATTCCGAGCGCCCCTTCCATGTCTGCGGCGACCTGATCGGAGACGCTCGAGGCAAACGGCAATTCGGAGGTCACGGCACCGAGGAGATGGGAAATTTGCTCCGCACAGGCAGACTTTCGCTTAGCCAGGCCGATGCCCGGCCACAACTGCAGGCAAATCTCCTGGGCCAGTAGAAAAGTGACCTTCCTCGAAAGCTCGATGCCATAAGAAGAGCCTGCGTCGGCAAGGACCGCGCCCACGACGCGCTCGAAGGCGCGCGACCTCGATGAGGCGACGCCGTGGCCGAAGATCAAGTGATCCTCAACGCCGCGCACAGCGGAGACAGCTTGCGAGACAAGCTCGGAGACAGAGAGCTCCCCGGCGCAGAATCGCTCATCGAGAGAGCACAGGGCATCGAGCGCCTGCTCGACCGGCCCTGTGCTCTCGGCGGCATCCAGGGACGCGTCGATCAGAACGCCATCGTCGGGCTGTTGATCGATCTGCGCGGAGGAGAGGAGCCCGCTGGGAAGAAGATACGGGCGAACGACGACGTAGTCGCCCTCGCGATTGAGGAACGCTTTGGCGCAGCAGTTCGTCACGCAGGCGCGCAAGCCGGCGATGTTATCGGAAAAGTCCGCGTTCACGAGGCAACGGTATGCGCCGCGGCTGATCTTCACATCAGAACCGATTCGGCACCCCTCGCTGCGCAGGAAGCTCAAGATGAGATCCTCGCGCTCCTCGGGGGTCCGCTCCTTGAGTGAGGGGACGCGGGCACAGATGGGCATTTTGCTGTAGGCCGAGGAAACCTTCGGGTCATCGGCGGAAAGCGTCGTCGAAAGAACGAGGCGAGCGCGCGGCGCATCCTGGGAGGCATCGAGCCCGAGGGCCGTCGCAAGGCAGTGTTCCATCGCAGAGGGAGAGAGTGCCTCGATGCCGTTGACAAAGACCACACCCCCGCGCGATTTCGCGATCGACTCGTCAAGAAGCCCGTTGAACGAGGCGGCGTCCGGGACCCCGGCGCAGTCGATGCGCACATAGGAGGAGTCGCGGGACAGCAAGCCCTGGTTCTTGCCGTACTCGTACACAAGGCGAGAAAGGAAAGACTTACCGACACCCACGCCGCCGCTCAAGAGGATGGGCAGGCCAAACGGAGGGTACTGAACCGCAGCCTTGCACTGCTCGACAACGGAGCTGAGGCTCAAGTCGAAGCCCACGGCACGCGCGAAGTCGCGGTGATCGGCGATTCCCGTCGCCTGGATGAGGTCGGCGAGCGAGGCGTACTCGCTTGCAGAGAGCTTTACCTGAAAACGCTTCTGGAACGCGCGGCGATGAAAATAACGGACAGGCCTGCCCGCCACCTTAACCACAAAGCCGGCGCGAACAAGGTCGTTGAGGTACTGGCTCGCCAGGCTCCTGGAGATGATGAGCGTCTCGGCGATGTCGGAGGTGGACAGACGGGCAAGGTCGTCGAGCGAGACGGCAGAGGTGAGGGCCTCGAGATGCTCGAGAATCCTGTCCCTCATGTCGACGGGTTTCTTTGCCAAGCTGTCCTGTGCGGTCTTGTCCATGACTTCTTACCTCCTCGTACAAGGAGTATAAGGGGAACACAGAGAACGGAAAGGGGCGCGTGGGGGAATCAACAGCCCCGAGGAAAAGTCCACCACTTGAGGGGCAGAAAACAACGGCCATTGAACATTCAGGGCCGACGCTCAACACTTCGGCTCGACACTTCGCTTTGGAAAGGGCCCTGCGCGCCGGGGTCCCAACATAAAGAAGGGCCCCGGCGCGCAGGGCCTAAAGCTTAACCATGCGCGCGGCGATGCGGGCGCAGTCGCAGGCGGCCTTCTTCTCGAAGGTGTTGTAGTCGACGACCTGGCCCTCGGCGCAGGGCTTGTCGCTGTTGGCGCGCACGACGACGAGGGGCACGCCGTTGAGATAGGCGGCCTGCGCGATGGTGCAGCCCTCCATCTCGCAGCACAGGTCGCCGAAGGTCGCGAGGATGCGCTCCTTCTGTTCCGCGGGCGAGACGAACTGGTCGCCGGAGACGACGCGGCCCTCGAGGACCTTAATGTCGGGGGCGACGGCGGCCGCGGCGGCGCATGCCGCCAGCAAGGGCCGGAACGGATCGCGCAAGATCAAGGCGTCGCCCAGGAGGTCGGGCGTTACCGTCAGCCGGCGCCGCGTCTGCCGCATCATGAGGGAGAACGGCCTGGCCGGCACATACGGCAGGAAGAGGTTCAAGGTGCACCCCGGGGCGGTCAACGAGGCCGACGTGCCGAACGTCGTCGCGCGCGGCTTCGGCGGCAGGGCGCCGCGCACCCAAATATGCAGCGACCTGGCCTGCGTACGCGTCGGGGCATCGTGGAACTACGTCTGCCTGCTCGTCGACCTCTGCAACGGGGAGATCGTCGGCCACTCCGCAGGACCGAGGAGGGGCGCGCGAGCTCCGAGCCAAGCTCTCGGATTACGTGCACTGGTACAACAACTTCAGGATCCACTCGACACTGGGCTACATGTCGCCGGTCGAGTTCAGGAAGGCGGGACCGTCCCTCCCGGAATCGTCCAAATTGGTGTTGCCAATCCATAGCCAATCCAGCCATCATCTCCGCGAAGGCGGACGTCAGGAAAAGCTCGGCTTGAGCTCGGTCGGACGCGGTCTGTGGGGCATCATTCAGGCTCAGGGGGTCTCCTTGTCTTCTTCGGTCGCAACCTGAATGATAGGAACGGCCCCTTCTCTCTTTCCCTTTCGTTTTCGACGCGTCACTCTCTCGGCGGGCTTAAGGCCCGCGCTCGCGGGTGCAGGGGCTGCGCCCAAACCCCAAAAACTTAACGCCGTGTTCGAAGCGTTTCCGGACGTCAGCGTAATCTCAAATCCCGTTAGTCAACTCATGAGCAAGCCACCTGAGACTACTCATTTCTCCTACTGGCAATGAAGACCTGCGACCTGCAGTTTTGCAAACTGTTTGAAAGCCACCTGCGTTGATTCACTTCCTATTGCAGCTGGCGTCTTGCACGCGAAAAGGCATTTGAGTTTCAAAACGGGCGTTTCGGCGCTATCGAGCCTTCAAAGGCATCCCGCCGCGCCCTTTGGGACTAAAACAAAAACTCAAAGCCCTGAGTTCGAAAATAGTTTTTGGAGTTGTCCCGGCTTTTGTCACCGAAGCCGACGAAACGCGACAGGGTGTCACCTGGCGGCACTCGATTCGAGACGGCACCGAAAACTGGATGCAACCGGAATGACGGGACGGCAAAACCGAAGCCATCGA
Organism: Collinsella sp. CLA-AP-H1; assembly: GCF_040092945.1. NCBI lineage: Bacteria > Bacillati > Actinomycetota > Coriobacteriia > Coriobacteriales > Coriobacteriaceae > Collinsella > Collinsella sp. CLA-AP-H1. The sequence continues at coordinate 63,789 of NZ_JBBNKO010000007.1, forward strand.
GTAGCGATAGAAAAAAGGCCCGGATGCCGTGGAGCATCCGGGCCTTTGCTAGCAACTTGATGTTGCGGGCAGCTTAGAACTTGTGGCCGCACTTCTTGCAGACGCGCAGCTTGTTCTTGCCGTCCTTCTCGTGACCGACGCGGGTAACCTTACCGCACTCGGGGCAGACGAGATTGACGTTGGAGGCGTCGATGGGAGCCTCCTGCGAAACGATGCCGCCCTGCTGGTTGGCAGCGTTGGGCTTGACGGCCTTCTTGACGACCGAAACGCCCTCGACAACGACCTTGTTCTCGGCGGGGAGAGCACGCAGGACAACGCCCTGCTTGCCGCGATCCTTACCAGAGAGAACCTGGACCTTATCGCCCTTCTTGATATACATATATCTCCCCTAACTACAGGGTCTCGGGAGCGAGCGAGACGATCTTCATGTACTTCTTGTCACGAAGCTCGCGAGCGACAGGCCCGAAGATACGGGTGCCGACGGGCGAACCATCGTTGTTGATGACAACGCAGGCGTTCTCATCAAAGCGAATGTAGGAGCCATCCTTGCGGCGGATCTCCTTAACGGTGCGAACGACGACGCAACGGACAACGTCCTTCTTCTTGACGTTGGCGCCAGGGGTAGCCTCCTGGACAGCACCGATGAACACATCGCCGATGCCTGCATAACGACGCTTGGAACCGCCAAGCACCTTGATGCAGCGAATCTTGCGAGCGCCGGAGTTGTCGGCGACGTTCAGCATGGTTTGCATCTGAATCATGGTAGATGTTCCTCCGAACTAAGAACCGAAGAGAGGTGCGCAGCCTTTAGGCGGCCTGTGGTATGCAAACCAGGCATACGCACATCTTCGGAAACGTACAAGTCGTAAGAGCGACTGCTTATTTAGCGCGCTCGACGACCTCGATGAGGCGCCAACGCTTCATCTTGGACATAGGACGGGTCTCCATAACGCGGACGGTGTCGCCCACGCCAGCCGTGCACTCCTCGTCGTGAGCGTGCAGCTTCTTGGAGCTGGTCATCATCTTGCCGTACTTGGGGTGACGCTTGCGCTCGGTGATGGTGACAACAATGGTCTTGGCACCGGAGACGGAGGTAACGACACCCGTACGGACCTTACGCGAGTTACGCGAATCAGTCATGTTCTCTCCTTAGGTCCTACTCGGCGACAGCGGACTTCTCCGCTGCTATCTCGCGGGCGCGCTGCTCCGTGAGGACGCGAGCGATGTCCTTCTTCACGGTGTTGACGCGAGCGGTGTTGTCCAGCTGGCTGGTGGCCATCTGGAAACGAAGGTTAAAGAGCTCGGCGCGCATTTCCTTCAGCTTCTCAACGAGCTGAGCGTCCGAGAGCTCACGAATCTCTGCGGGCTTCATTAGTTCTCCTCCTTGGCGGCGGCGGCGTCCTCAGCAGCCCACTTGGCCTCGAGAGCGGCCTCCTCAGCCATCTCCTTCTCGATGCGCTGCTCAGCGTTCTTAGCAGCAACAATCTTGGTCTTGATGGGAAGCTTGTGCTGTGCAAGACGCAGAGCCTCGCGAGCGACCTCCTCGGGCACGCCCTTGACCTCGAACATGATGCGGCCGGGCTTGACGACGGCCACCCACTCCTCGGGGTTACCCTTACCAGAACCCATGCGAGTCTCGGCAGGCTTCTTGGTGATGGGCTTATCGGGGAAGATCGTGATGTAGACACGACCGCCACGCTTCATGTAGCGGGTCATGGCAATACGAGCGGCCTCAATCTGACGGTTGGTGATCCAATGGGCCTCGAGAGCCTGGATACCAAACTCGCCGAAATGCAGCTCGGTATTACCCTTGGCCTGGCCCTTCATGGAGCCACGCTGCACCTTGCGGTGAAGAATACGCTTAGGGGCAAGCACTACTGACCCCTCCTCTCGGAGTTACGACGACGAGGACGGGAAGAGCCCTCGAGTGCAGGGTTGGGAACAGGCTGGCCCGGGAGCTTCTCGCCCAGGTAGATCCAGACCTTCACGCCGCAAGCGCCCATGGTGGTGCTGGCGACAGCCGTGCCGTAGTCGATCTTGGCACGGAGGGTGTGCAGAGGCACGCGACCCTCGCGGTACCACTCACGACGGCCCATCTCGGCACCGCCGAGACGACCGGAGCACTGGATACGGATGCCCTTAGCGCCGGCCTTGCGGGCGGACTGGACAGCCTTGCGCATAGCGCGACGGAAGGCAACGCGGCCCTCGAGCTGCTCGGCGATAGACTGAGCAACGAGGTTGGCGTCGAGCTCGGGGCGCTTGATCTCGACAACGTCGACGGAGAGCTGGCCCTTGGAGACGCCAGCGACCTTCTCGAGCTCGGTGCGGAGGGTATCGATCTCGGCACCCTTCTTACCGATGACAACGCCGGGGCGAGCGGTGAGGATGATGACCTTCACCTTGTCGCCAGCGCGCTCGATCTCGACGCGGGAGACAGCTGCGCGGGAAAGACGCTTCTCGAGGTACTTGCGGATCTCGAGATCGTTACCGAGGGTCTTAGCGTAATCCTTCTCTGCGAACCAGCGGGAGCGCCAGTTCTCGGTGATGCCAAGACGGAAGCCGGTGGGGTAGACTTTCTGACCCATACAGCTTTACGCCTCCTTTCGAGGAGCAACGACGACGGTGATGTGGGAAGTACGCTTCAGAATGCGAGAAGCGGAACCCTTGGCGCGGGGACGGATGCGCTTAAGCGTCGGACCCTCGTCAACATAGGCAGCGGCGACAACCAGGTTGTCGGCACGCAGACCGTTGTTGTTCTCGGCGTTCGCAACGGCGGAACGGAGAACCTTCTCGACATCCACGGCGACGGCGCGGTCGCAGAAGTGGAGGATGTCGAAGGCCTGAGCGACAGGCTTGCGGCGGATCAGATCGACCACCAGGCGGGCCTTGCTGGGGGAAACACGCACGTACTTAGCGACGGCGCGAACCTCGGTGGCCTCAGTTTCAATAGACTTAGTTGCCATTTACGGTTAACCCCCTATTTGGCCTTGTGGCCACGGAACGTACGAGTCGGCGCGAACTCGCCGAGCTTGTGACCAACCATGGACTCGGTAACATACACGGGCACATGCTTGCGGCCGTCGTGGACGGCGATGGTGTGACCAACCATCTCGGGGAAGATGGTGGACGCGCGGGACCAGGTCTTCACGACGTCCTTCTTGCCAGCCTCGTTCATCGCGGTGATACGCGAGAGAAGGCGAGTCTCCACGAACGGGCCCTTTTTGAGACTTCTGCTCATAAGTGCTTTCTCCTAAAACTCGGTATCCGAAATTACTTCTTACGGCGACGAATGATGTGCTGGTTCGAGACCTTCTTCTTCTTGCGCGTACGAAGGCCCTTCGTCGGCTTACCCCAGGGGGTAACGGAGGGACGACCAGAAGTGTGGTTCTTGCCCTCGCCACCGCCGTGCGGGTGGTCGACAGGGTTCATGACGGTACCGCGGACGGTCGGGCGCACGTTCATGTGACGCTTACGGCCGGCCTTGCCGATGACGATGTTGGAGTGATCGGCGTTGCCGACCTCACCGACGGTGGCGCGGCAGGTAACGAGGATGCGGCGCATCTCGGAGGAAGGCATACGGACGATAGCGTACTTGCCCTCCTTACCCATCAGCTGGCAGGAGTTACCGGCGGAACGGGCGATAGCGGCGCCCTTGCCCGGCTGGAACTCGACGGCGTGGATGAGCGTACCGACGGGGATGTCGGCGAGGGGCAGAGCGTTGCCCGGCTTGATGTCGGCGTCAGAACCGGACATGATGGTCTGACCGACCTCGAGGCCCTTGGGGGCCAGGATGTAGCGCTTCTCACCGTCAGCGTAGTGCAGCAGAGCGATGCGAGCGGAACGGTTCGGATCGTACTCGATCGTGGCAACCTTGGCGGGCACGCCGTCCTTGTTGCGCTTGAAGTCGATTACGCGGTAACGACGCTTCACGCCGCCGCCCTGGTGGCGGGTGGTGATGCGGCCGTTGTTGTTACGACCGGCCTTCTTGGGCAGGGGCTCGAGAAGAGACTTCTCGGGCTTGGTGCAGGTGATGTCGGAGAAATCGGAGATCGTCTGCCAACGCCTACCAGCGGAGGTCGGCTTAAGGTGCTTTACAGCCATTACAATCCCTTTCAATAGGAATCCGTTAGCCATCGCAGACAGGGATTCGAGGTTCTGCCTCGGGTGCGATGACACCGGACGTATACACGGTTCCGGGCGTGTCCATTTTATACGCCCAAAACCTTGAGCTCTCGCCTCCCCTATTTGGGAGGCATGAGCTCACTCAACAGCAGCGAGTCTTAGGCCTGGTTGCCAAAGACCTCGATGGTGTCGCCCTCAGCCAGCGTGACGATGGCCTTCTTCCAAGAACGGGTCTTGCCGGCGACATAGCGCACGCGCTTGGTCTTGGGCTTGACCGTCAGGGTGTTCACGCGAACGACCTTGACGCCGAAGATCTCCTCGACAGCGTCCTTGATCTGATACTTGTTAGCATCCTTGGCGACCTCGAACGTGTACTTGTTCAGCTCCATGCCGGAGAAGGAACGCTCGGACACGATCGGACGGATGATGATCTCGTGGGCGGTCATTTATGCAAGCACCTCCCCGAAGTGAGCGGCGATGTCGGCGGGCATCAGCACGGCGTTGTTGTTGACGAGATCGTAGGTGTTGGCCTCGTCGGCAGTGATGATGAACGTCTTGGGAATGTTGCGGAACGACAGGTAGGCGTTGACGTCCTCATCGCGAACGATGATGGTCAGACGCTTGCCCTCAAGGCCGAGAGCCTTGAGCATGGCGACGGCAGCCTTGGTGGAAGGCTTCTCGAAGCCGTAGTCGTCGACGAGCACGAGCTCGCCATCGGCCAGCTTGGCGGACAGCGCGGAGCGCATAGCCAGCTTGACCTCCTTGTTGTTCATACGCTTAGCGTAGGAACGGGGCTTGGGGGCGAAGACAACGCCACCGTGACGCCACTGGGCAGCACGGATGGAACCCTGGCGGGCACGGCCTGTGCCCTTCTGACGCCAAGGCTTCTTGCCGCCACCGGAAACCTCAGAGCGGCCCTTAGCGGACTGGGTGCCCTGACGCCAAGAGGCCATCTGGCACTTGACGATGTGGTGCATAACGTGGATGTTCGGCTCGATGCCGTACACCTCAGCGGCGAGCTCGGCCTCGGCGACCTTCTTGCCCTCGCTGTTCTTTACTTCAAACTTTGCCATTTAAGTGTTCTCCTTGGTATGACGCTGGGCTAAATGGGCTGGGCCCTTAGGCCATACGGATGGCGACGAGACCATTCTTGGCACCCGGGACAGCGCCCTTGACCAAGATGAGGTTCTGCTCGGCATCGATGCGGACAACGGAAAGGTTCTTGACGGTAACGCGCTCGTTACCCATGTGACCGGCCATCTTGACGCCCTTGAGGACGCGCGCAGGATAGGCGCACTGACCGATAGAACCGGGGTGACGCTGGAAGTGAGAACCATGCGTCATAGGACCGCGGCGCTGACCCCAGCGCTTGATGCGACCCTGGAAGCCCTTACCCTTGGAGGTACCGATGACGTCGACCTTCTCGACATCAGCGAAATCAGCGACGGTGACGACCTCGCCGACCTTGTGCTCCTCGCCGTTCTCGACGCGGACCTCACGAAGGAAACGGACAGGCTCGACGCCAGCCTTGGCGAAGTGACCAGCCATGGGCTTGTTCACGTTCTTGGCCTTGATGTCGCCGAAACCGATCTGGACGGCGTCATAGCCGTCGGTTGCCTGAGTTTTAACCTGCGAGACAGCGCAGGGGCCAGCCTGGATGACCGTGACGGGAACGACGTTGTCGTCCTCGTCCCAAACCTGGGTCATGCCAATCTTGCGGCCGAGAATCATGCTGATCAAGATATGATCCCAACTCTCGCGTGGTCTTGGGACAATGCGTACACCACCGAGCGTACGCCCCTAGAGGACCACTACTTACACGACGTGCTCCCCAGCCTTGTATAGCGTCCGGACTACCTGACAACCCTATTAAGCAGGCATTTTGTCCAGCCAGAATACTCCCCTGGTTTCACACAGCTGTTTAGTATACACGGCTGCGGGCGTATCCATCGAGATTCATATTTCACTCACATTGTTTACGCAGGTAAAGTGCGTGGAGTCTCCCGAGCTTGGCAGAGGGGCGGCGAAATATATTAAGTTTGCTGCTCTACAGTCCTGCGCAAGACGGAAAGCACATTAAGTGCTTTCCTTTGCGTGCGGAACTCGCGACAAACTTAATATATTTCGCCGCCCCTCTGCCAAGCTCGGGAGACGATACGTTGATGTCTGCTTAACTCTGCTCGCTCAGCTAATTACTTTGTTGGGGGTCCACTATTTGCTGGAGGGTGAACTTACATTGATGAGGTTCGCCTTCTGCTTGTGGCTTTGCCTCATCGAAATCGAAGATCATGATGGCGCAGTTGGGGAGTTTTGTTGGGAGCTCGAAGCCCTCTGGGGCGGCGGCTCTAATGAATTGGCGGCTGGCGCTGCCGTGGCTTACTGCTAGGAGGGTTTCTATGCCCTCGGCGCCCATGAGATTGGTGAGGGTGTCTACCATGCGCTCTTGCAGCGCGCGGCTTCCTTCTCCTCCGAAGGGGACCAGGTCCTCGCCCGGATCCCAAACGTCGGTGGGCAGGGCGTCGTGGGGGCCTTCTTCGAAGGTGCCGTAGCTGCGCTCGATAATGCCTTCACAGGGCTCGACTGCTGCGTCCGGGCCGAGGAGCTCGCATGCGACGAGACTTGCCGTGTCCATAGCTCGGCCTAAGGGTGATGAGACAACTTTGTCGGGGACGACGCCGTGGGCCTTGAGCCATGCGGCTGCCATTCCCGCTTGTTTGCGGCCCAGGTCGGTCAGCGGTGAATCGCAGCGGCCCTGGACCAGCTTTTTGACGTTGAACTCCGTCTGACCGTGGCGGAGTAGATACAGTTTCTTCATGCTCTCCCCTTCTGCATAACCTGCTTTGCCGGCACAGCCCTACTCGTGGGTATGTCCTACGTAGTCTTCGTCGATCGTAATCTTGGCAATCGACTTGGGATATTCCGATTCGACCCGTTGTGCCAGCGCGTGCTTTACGTCTTCGGCACTCATCTGCAGATCCGAGGGACGCACGCAGTCAAAGATCACGTTGGTGTGCGTGGGACCCGGCACGCAGCGAAGGTCGTGAATCGAGAGGCGGTTATCGATCTCCTGAGCCATTGCGTTGATACGCAGGCGCATGCTCGCCACCTTTGGATCGTCGGTCACGATGGGATCGTAATGGAGCGTGACGATCATGCCGTCCTCGTCCCTAAACGACTGCTCAATGTTATCGAGCGTGTCGTGACTTTCCAGCGGACTGACCTCGGCCGCCATCTCGGCATGCGCGCTTGCGAACTTCCTGCCCGGGCCGTAGTCGTGAACCATCAAATCGTGAACGCCCAAAACGCCGGGATAGCTCATGATCTTGTCTCGAATATGCTTGACCAGCTTAGGATCGGGCGACTGACCCAAAAGCGGGCTCACCGTATCTTGAATAAGTTCAAAGCCGCTCCAGCCAATATAGGCGCCAACGGCAAGGCCGACCCATGCGTCAAGATTGATGTGCGTCACCTGCGAAACAATTGCGCACGCCAGCACGGCGCCCGTGGCAAGAACATCGTTCTTGGAATCTTGCGCGGTCGCATGCAACGTCTCGGACTCAATGCGATCGCCGAGCTTTTGGTTGAGCGCCGCCATCCACAGCTTAACAACCATCGAAAGCGCCAGGACTGCCACCAGGGCAAGCGAGAACTCGACAGGTTCGGGGTGGATGATGCGCTCAAACGAGGACTTCACCAGTTCAAGGCCAATGAGAAGCACGAGCGCCGCCACGACCAGACCCGAGAGATACTCGTAGCGGCCATGTCCGTAAGGATGCTCGGGGTCCGCCGGCTTGCTCGCCAGCTTAAAGCCCAGCACGCTCACGATATTCGAGCTTGCATCGGACAGGTTGTTCATGGCATCCGCCACAATCGAAACCGATCCCGACAGCACGCCAATTGCGCCCTTCGCAGCGCATAGTGCCACATTGGCGAGAATACACACCACGCCCGTCAACGTGCCCACGCGCGCACGGTCGCCCTGCGCACGCTTAACAATCCACTCGACCATCTACATCCGCCCCCACGGTGCTACCTATATATCTATTGCTCAAACGGATTGTAGTGTAGCCACTTTGTCCCCCAGATACAAAAAAGGCCGCAACCCACACGGGCCACGGCCTTGGAATATGGCAAAGGAATCGTCCTTGTGTCGCACAGGTTTATGCGCTTGCTTCGGCCACGCTCTTCGAGGTTTCGGGTGAATCGGCCCCGTCTTCTGCCGCCTGTCCCTGCGCCGGCACCACGCCAAAGCAGTAGCTCAGCGCCGCAGACACCGCAAATGCAACACCGCCGGCAACGCAGCACCACAGCAGGTTCGAGATGCCGCCCGTGGCAAAGCCAATGACCATAAGGACATTCGTCATGCCGATGGTATAGGCCGTAACGTGGCCCACGGCCGCAACAAGGCCTCCGACGGCGCCGCCAATGGCCATGCACGTCAGGCACCTTCCATATTTAAAGCCGCAACCGTACAGCGCCGGCTCGCTTACGCCGCCAAGCACGCCCGAGATCGAGTAGCCCAGCATGAGCGCCTTCTCGTCCTTATCCGCAACGCGGAGCGATGCGCCAAAGGGCATGCCCCAAACGGCGAACGTCGCCATCGTCGCGGCGATCAGGATGCACGAATCCGTTCCCACACTCATAAACTGAGCATAGGCAAGCGATAGGACAACGTTGCTGACGCCTGCAATCTTAAGAAACTCCCAACCCGCGGCAAGCCCCATGAGTGTGAGCAGCGACACGATGCCACCGGAATTGCCAAGCATAAACATAAGCTGGCCCAACAGCATGCCCAGATAGCTGCCCGCCGGCGCCGTGATACACAGCGAAACCGGAACCATGACAAGCATGGTTGTAAACGGAACAAACGAAAACGCCACGGCCTTAGGGATAACGCGCTTAAAGAAACACTCCACTCGCCATAGCACGGGCACCGAGATGAGAACCGGAATAACAGTCGTCGTGTAATCGTTGACCGGCGCGGGAAGCAGACCATACACGGAAGTCATCGATGCCCCCGTCGTCGATGCGGCATCGACGAGCTTAAGCAGATCGGGCGCAATCAATACGCCGCCCAGCATCATGCCCAGCTGCTCCGAGCAACCGAGCTGGCGGGCGGCCGCCCAACCAAGATAAATGGGCAAAAAGTAGTAGCCGGCGTTATAGAGCCAACTGTAGAACAGGCGATAGATATCGGAATCGGCAGACCACAGGCCCAGCATACCTTCGCCCATAATGACAGCAACGGTGCGGAACAACGCCGCGCAGACAATAAACGGCAGCGCCGACATCATGCTTTTGGACAGATAGTCCACCACGGCCATGGCGTTTGATGAAACCGACGTTGTAAACGAGGTGTTAGAAACTTGTAGCATGGAACGCCTTTCCCAATATGACATGCGGGCTGTCCCTTTGTCACATCGTGCGGTACTGACCGATTGCGCGGTACTTTTCGTAGCGGAGGTTTGTGAGGGTCGCGTCGTCGAGCTGCCCAAGCGTATCGAAGGCATCAAATGCCGAGGACATGACGGCACCGGCGATCTCCTCATGCGACAGGCCCCTATCGTCAACAATGCCGTCGATGATGCCGAGCGCCAACAGATCGGGGGCCGTGAGCTTAAGCGCCTCGGCGGCCTCATTCGCGCGCTCGGTATCCTTCCACAGGATCGACGCACAGGCCTCGGGGCTCACGACCGAATAGGCCGAGCTCGAGAGCATCAGGATGCGGTCGGCCACGGACAGCGCCAGCGCGCCACCAGAGCCGCCCTCGCCTGTCACCACCGAGACAATCGGCGTCTTGAGGCCGCTCATCTCCATGAGATTCTGGGCAATCGCCTCGCCCTGGCCGCGCTCCTCGGCACCGATGCCGCAAAACGCGCCCGAAGTATCGACCAGACACAGAACCGGTCGACCAAACTTTTCGGCCTGGCGCATAAGGCGACGCGCTTTGCGGTAGCCCTCGGGATGTGCCATACCAAAGTTGCGACGCATGCGCTCTTTGGTCGTGGTACCGCGCTCGACGGCGATAACCGTCACGGGTCGCCCGTCTTTCCAGCCAATGCCAGCCACCACGGCGGCGTCGTCGCCAAAGTAACGGTCGCCATGCAGCTCCACAAATCCATCCAGGCCCAGCGAGATCATCTCGCCCGCCGTGGCGCGATCTGCCGAGCGGGTCTGCTTGACAATCTCGAGCGCGGTTTTTGGTGCGGTCGAGCGCTTGAACAAGTGTCCCAGCTTTTTGCCGCGACGACCCGTATGCACGATCTCATGCGGTGCCCCCAGGCCGGGCGCGTGCCCTTCGTGCAGTGCCAGCAGCTCGCCTACCGTGAGCGCAATCTCGCCACGCGGAACAACGGCATCGCAAAAGCCGTGCTCCAGCAAAAACTCGGAGCGCTGGAATCCCTTGGGCAGGCGCTTGTGCATGTTCTGCTCGATCACGCGCGGGCCGGCAAATGCCGTCAGGGCATCGGGCTCGGCCAGGATAATATCGCCCTCCATGGCAAAGCTCGCGGTTACGCCTCCGGTCGTGGGGTCAGTGAGCACCGTGATATACAGGCCGCCCGCCTCACTGTGGCGCCTAACCGCCGCAGAAATCTTGGCCATCTGCATAAGCGATGTCACGCCCTCTTGCATGCGCGCGCCGCCCGAAACGGTAAAGCCGACAACTGACAATCCCAGCTCGGTCGCACGCTCAAATGCGTGGCAGATCTTCTCGCCCACCACGGAGCCCATCGAACCCATCATAAAGTTGGCATCCATAAAGAAGAGCGCGGTATCGCAGCCGCAGATTTTACCCCTGCCGCACACAACGGCATCGCGCTCGCCCGAACGCTCGCTCACGCTCTTGAGCTTGTCGGCATAGCCGGGAAACGAGAGGAAATCCTCCGACGCCAGATTGGCATCCCATTCCTCAAACGTGCCCTCATCGACCGTCATGCGCATGCGCGCGCGACCGCTCACGCGAAAGTGTTTGCCGCAACGAGGGCAGACCTCGAGGTTGTCGTGCAGGCGTGCCTCATCGATCACGCGGCGGCACTCCGGACACTTGATAAATACGTGGCGCGCGGGAAACTCGGCGCACGACTCGGTCATCGGCCCCTCGAGGACGTTGACCGTCTTCGCTTTTCTATTCATCAGCATAGAGATGCCCCATCAGATCGGTGTGGTACATGCCCGACAAGAACTCATCGTTTGCCAGCACGTCGAGCTGCAGCTCGCTGTTTTCGCTCACGCCCTCAATCACGAGCTCGCCCAGGGCCGAGCGCATCTTGCGAATGGCGCCGTCGCGCGTGGGCGCACACACGATGAGCTTGCCGAGCATGGAATCGTAGTACGGCGGGACTTTCGCACCGGTAAACATGGCGGAATCCCAGCGCACGCGCGGACCACCCGGCACACGCAACGCGGTGACCGTTCCGCATGACGGCAGAAAGTCCGGCGTTTCGGCATTGATGCGGCACTCCATGGCGTGGTTGTGGACCGGCATGTCCTCCTGCTCAAAGGGCAGAGGCTGGCCGGCCGCCACGCGCAGCTGCCACTTGACCAAGTCGGTATCGGTCACAAACTCCGTAACCGGATGCTCCACCTGCAAGCGCGTGTTCATTTCCATAAAGTAGAAATTGCCGTCGTCCGAATACAGAAACTCGATGGTACCGGCTCCTTCGTAGCCGACGGCACGAGCCAGGTCACGCGCTGCCTTGTGCATGCGAGCACGAATGTCGTCGTGTCCGTCGAGGCACGGCGCGGGACTCTCCTCAATCAGCTTTTGGTTGCGGCGCTGCACCGAGCACTCGCGCTCGCCGAGCGAAAACACATGGCCCTGCTTATCGGCCATAATCTGCACCTCAACGTGATGCGCCGGCGCGACGAACTTCTCCATGTAGCACTCGCCGTCGCCAAAAACGGCCTCGCCCTCGGCGCGCGCCTCGATGAACGCCTTTGCCGCATCTTCCACGCGATCGACCTTGCGAATGCCGCGACCGCCGCCACCTGCACGCGCCTTAATGAGCACGGGGCAGCCAATGCGCTCGGCCTCGGCCGTTGCCTCCTCGGGGCTTTTGAGCAAATCGCAGCCCGGCACGATGGGCACGCCCGCCGCGGCAGCCGTTCGACGCGCGGCGTCCTTGTCGCCCATGCTGTCGATCACCTCGGCCGAAGGACCGACAAAAGCCAGGCCATACTTGTCGCAGTCGCGTACAAAGCTCGCCTTCTCGGAAAAGAAGCCGTACCCAGGATGGATCGCCTTTGCGCCCGACTTTACGGCACAGGTGAGCACGGCATCGTCGTTGAGGTAGCTCTCGGCAAGACGCGGGCCGCCGATGCAATACGCCTCGTCGGCAAGTTGCACGTGCAGCGCGTCCGCATCGGCCGTGGAATAGACGGCGACGGTTTTGATGCCCATATCGCGGCACGCGCGGATAACACGGACCGCGACTTCGCCGCGGTTGGCGATGAGCACTTTGTCGAACATGAAGCCTTCCTTAACTTTCGTGCATGAGTGCAAAAGACATGTCGGCGCGGCAACAGACCTCACCGTTGACGCTCGCGGTGCCCGTCGCAAAGCGGAACGGCCCGCGCGCACGCGTGATGGAGCACACCAGATCCACCGTGTCGCCCGGTCGCACCGGACGCTTAAAGCGCACCTTGTCCAGGCTCGTGTAGAACGGCGTCGCGCCGCGCGCTTCCTCATCGCCCATCAGCAGCACGCAACAGTTTTGGGCGAGCATCTCGCACTGAATCACGCCGGGGACCACCGGGTTTCCCGGAAAATGCCCCTGCAAAAAGTACTCGTCGCCCGTAATCGTGATCTTGCCGTGGGCCTCGTCGCCCACCAGCTCGGCCTCGTCGAGCAAAAGCATCGGTTCGCGATGCGGCAACAGTTCCTTAAGCTCTTCTTTGTTCATGGATATCACCTATCCGATCCTCATGAGGCAGCTGCCAAACTCCACGAGGTCGCCGTCGGCCACGCAGATCTCGAGCACCTCGCCGTCTGCCTCTGCCGTTACCTCGTTGAGAACCTTCATGGCCTCGATGATGCAGAGCGTCTCGCCGGCCTTGACCTTAGAGCCCACGTGCACAAACGGCTCGTCGCCCGGCGCCGGGGCAGCATAGAAAACGCCGACCATGGGAGCGGTCACCTCGGTGCCCTTGGGCTCCGGTGCGGCGGCAGGTGTCTGCGCGGCGGGCTCCGGTGCGGCAGGCGCGACTGTGGGAGCTGCAACTGGAGCGGCCATAGCGCTCGGCATGGGCATGGGCACGGCAACCGGCTGTGCGGCGCTCGCGCGCTCGAGTTCGACCGCGGTGCCATCGGGCTCCTCAACGCGTACGCGCGTGAGGCCGCGGTCCCCCATAACATCAGCTATCTCAGCAAGTCTTTTGGAATCCATGCTCTAGCTCCTTGCATATCTACGCAGCGCGATGGCGGCATTGTGTCCGCCAAAGCCCAGATTGGTCGAAAGCGCCCAGGTAAGGTCGGCGCGAACCGCGCGATTGGGCGTGTAGTCAAGATCGCAGGCGGGATCGGGCGTGTGGTAGTTAATGGTCGGCGGCACCACACCCTGCTCGAGCGCCATGGCACAGGCCATGACCTCGATGGCGCCCGTGGCACCGATCATGTGGCCGGTCATCGACTTGGTCGACGAGACATGTGCGGCGCGCGCCGCGTCCTCGCCGAGCGCTCGTTTGATGCCCGCCGTCTCGGACGAATCGTTGAGTTTGGTCGAGGTGCCGTGGGCGTTGATGTAGAGGCCCTCGGAAGGCTTAACGTCGCCCTCGGCCACCGCCAGCGATATCGCACGGGCGATACCTGCCGCGTCCGGGTCGGGACTCGTGATGTGGTAGGCGTCATCGGTGTTGCCGTAGCCCACGACCTCGGCGTAAATGTGCGCACCGCGGGCCCGTGCATGTTCCATGCTCTCGAGTACCAGCACGCAGGCGCCCTCGCCCATCACAAAGCCGTCGCGGTCTGCATCGAACGGGCGACAAGCCGTCGCGGGATCGGGGTTGGTGGTCAATGCGCGGCAGGACGTAAAGCCCGCAACGGCATCGGGGATAATGGCGGCCTCGGCGCCGCCGGCCAGGATTGCATCGGCATAGCCGTGCTTGATGGCGCGGAACGCCTCACCCACCGCATGGGCCGAGGTTGCGCACGCGGTCACCACGGGCAGGGTCGGGCCCTTTGCCTTATGGCGAATCGCGATGTTGCCCGAAGCCATGTTGGGGATCATCATCGCGATCATGTAGGGCGATGCGCGACGAGGCCCGCGATCGGCAATCGTGTGGACGTTGTCGACAAGCGTCTGCATGCCGCCCACGCCCGAGCCCACGTAGACGCCCAAGCGCTCGCGATCGATGGCGTCTTCGACATCAAAGCCCGCATCGTGCATGGCCTCGTCCGACGCCGCCATCGCAAACTGAACACAGGGGTCGAGATGCTTGGCGTCATGCTTGCCAAAGTACTCGTTGCCGTCAAAACCCTTGACCTCGGCCGCCACCTTGACGGCAAATGCATCGGTATCAAAGTGCGTGATCGGACCGATGCCGCACGTGCCGGCGCACATGGCCGCCCAGGTGGCAAGCGCGGTGTTGCCGAGCGGCGATACGGCACCGATGCCGGTGATTGCAACTCTCTGTTCCATCATGGTCTCCTCATCCAAGCCGTTGTGTGGCTCTGGTTTCTACATCGCCATTCCGCCGTCGACGCGTATGACTTCGCCCGTAATGTAAGCAGCCGCATCGCTCGCTAAAAAGCGCACCACACCGGCCACCTCCTCGGGCTGCGCCATACGCTTAAGGGGAATCTGCTCCTCGGTTGCCGCACGCACCTTCTCCGAGAGCTTTGCCGTCATATCCGTCTCGACAAACCCGGGGGCGACCGCATTCACTCGTACGCCGCGGGGCGCAAGCTCGCGCGCCACCGCCTTGGTCAGGCCGATCACGCCCGCCTTGGAGGCAGCGTAGTTGGCTTGCCCGGCATTGCCCATCAGGCCCACGACCGAGCTCATGTTGACGACGCAGCCGCCGCGCTGGCGCATAAAGGTCTTGGTGAGCGCGCGCGTCGTATTGAACGTGCCCTTGAGATTGACATCGAGCACGCGATCGAAGGCGTCATCGCCCATGCGCACGAGCAGGCCATCGCGGGTGATGCCAGCGTTGTTGACGAGCGCCCAAATGGAGCCAAAGTCGTTGAGGACCGCTTCCACGCACGCGTTGACGGCAGCGGGGTCGGCCACGTCGCATTGATATGCGCGTGCCGCGGCGCCAGCCGCCTCGCAGGCTTCGCACGTCTCGCGCGCCGCATCGACGCTGCCGGCATAGACGACGGCGATATCGTAGCCATCCTCCGCCAGACAGATAGCGCAGGCGCGGCCGATACCCCGCGAGCCGCCCGTGACCAGTGCCACGCGACGTGAGTCGTTGCGCTCGAGCGCGCCATTGTTCAAGTTGCCCATGTCATTCCTTTCGGGTTACAGCCCTGTGGACTATGCGAGCTCGTCGGCAATAGCTGCGACCTGCTCGGCCGTCTCGCACGAATACACACGAACGTCGCTCAACGTACGCTTGACCAGGCCGGACAGCGTTTTGCCGGGGCCGACCTCAATAAATGTGTCGATGCCTTGATCCTGCAGAGCATGCAGCGTATCGACCCAGCGCACGGCATGGCTCACCTGATTGGCCAAGACATCCGATGCCGTCTGGGGGTCCGCCGGATAGGGCGCCGCTGTCATATTTGCCAAAACAGGAATGAGCAACGGGGACGGCGCGTGACCGGCCTCAATATATGCGGCAAGGCCACAGGTCGCCTCGGCCATATAGGGGCTATGAAATGCACCCGACACCGCGACCTTCATGGCGCGGCCGCCAGCCTCTTTTACTAGGACGTCGAGCTCCTGCATCGCCTCGGGCGCTCCGGCCACAACCGTCTGCTGCGGGCTGTTGTAGTTGACTGGCCAGCAGTCCTCGCCGGCCTGTTTTGCCAGGCCCTCGACTTGCGCCGCATCGAGCTTGATGACGGCGCGCATGCCGCCCGGATGGCGCTCGGCAGCCGCGGCCATCAGCGCCGCGCGCTCGCACACAAGCCCAAAGCCCGCTCGCGTATCGAACGCCCCCGCAAAGGTGAGCGCGGCGACCTCGCCCAGCGAGAATCCCGCACAGGCGGCAGGTACCACGCCGCGCTCACGCAGGGCGGCAGCCGCTGCCAGATCGTGAACGAACACGCACGGCTGCGTGTTCTCGGTCTGCGAGAGCTCCTCCTTGGAGGCACTCCGGCACTGCTCGCTGGTCCCCGGGCGCACCTCGTCGGCAATGGTGAACACCTCGGCGGCCGCCGGCGATGTCTCGATCAGGTCGACGCCCATCGCGGGGTGTTGGGCACCCTGGCCGGCAAACAGAAACGCTACGCTACCCATGCGGACGCACCCTTCAGGACGCGCTCGGCGCCATCGACCAGGTCGTCAACGATTTCGCGTGCGCTCTGGCGCTCGCTAACCATGCCGGCAATCTGTCCACACAAAAACGAGCCCTCTTCGTAATTGCCGTCCTTGGCGGCCTTGCGAAGGGCGCCCGTGCCCATGGCCCCGAGCTCCTCGACACTTACGCCCGCCGCCTCGCTCTTGGCGTAGGCGTTGGTGAAGGGGCTCTTGAGGGCGCGCACCGGATGTCCCGTCGAGCGGCCGGTCGCACGCGTCGAAGTGTCGTTGGCCTTCAGGACCATCTCCTTGTACTGCTCCGAGACGGTGCACTCATTTGCAACGAGAAAGCGCGTACCCACCTGGACGCCGGCAGCGCCCAGCATAAAGGCGGCCGCCACGCCACGGCCGTCGGCAATACCGCCGGCAGCCACTACGGGAATGTCGACCGCATCGACGACCTGCGGCACCAGTGCCATCGTCGAGGTCTCGCCAATATGGCCGCCCGATTCGGTGCCCTCGGCAACAACCGCTGTGGCTCCACGACGCGCCACGAGACGGGCGAGCGCCACCGAAGCCACAACGGGGATGACCTTGATGCCCGCATCGTTCCAAGCTTTCATGTACTTGGTGGGATTACCGGCACCAGTCACCACAACGGGCACCTGCTCATCGATCACAACCTGTGCAACCTCGTCGGCAAACGGGCTCATGAGCATGACGTTAACGCCAAAGGGCTTATCCGTCTTGGTGCGCAGCTCATGAATCTGGTCGCGAAGCCAGTCGGCGTCGGCATTCATTGCCGCGATGATGCCTAGGCCGCCCGCCTCGGATACGGCCGATGCCAGTGAGGCGTCGGCAATCCAGGCCATGCCGCCCTGGAACACGGGCTTTTCGATGCCGAGCAGATCGCAGAGAGGAGTCTTGAGCATCTCTACTTCTCCAATGCCGCCTCGACCGTATCGGCGAACTCGCCGACCGTCTTGGGGTTCTCCTCGGTATCGAGCTGGATGCCAAACTCGTCCTCGACGGCGACGAGGATCTCGACGGTGCCCAGGCTATCGAGACCAATCTCCTCGAGCGTGGACTCGGACTTCATCTCGACGTCGTCAAGGCCGGCGGTCTCGCGGATAACGTCGCAAACGCGCTCGAAGGTCTTCTGATCTGCCATGGTAGTTCTCCTTTGGTTGTGCCCTAGGGCGTTTTTATTTCCTATGTGCGACTACTTCCAACGAAGCAGATAGCCACCTATATCCAGACCGGCGCCAAATCCAACCAAGGCGATGGTGTCGCCTGTGTGAAGTGCACCGGCGTTTGCCAGCCGGTCGAGGGCAAGCGGAATGCATGCGCTCGAAATGTTGCCGGTCTCGCGCAACGTGCGAACTACGCGCTCGTCCGGCACGCCCAGGCGCTTGACCGCCTGGCTCAGGATTCGTTCGTTAGCCTGATGGAATACAAAATGATCGATGTCTTCGACCAAAATGCCCGCATCGATCGCAAGCTTATGGACCGTGTCGCAGATGGCGTTGACGCCGAACTTGAACACGCGGCGGCCATTCATGGACAGCACACTCGCGCTATCTGCGGAGGCCTTAAACGGCGAGGTACCGACCAGACCGGGAACGCGCAACGTCTCGACGTCGGGCGCCGTCGAAAGCTCAACGGCAAGGGGGTTGTCTCCCCCAGCTTCAATCACTGCGGCGCCTGCCCCATCGCCAAAAAGCACGCAGGTGGCACGGTCGGTCCAGTCGAGCGCGCGCGTCATCTGCTCGGCAGCAACAACAAGCACGCGCTCGGCACGGCTGCGGGCGATATAGCCCTCGGCGACATCGAGCGCAAATACGAAGCCGGCACAAGCCGCCGAGACATCGAAGGCAGGGCACGTCGCGCCTAGTCGCTCAGCAACGGCACACGCCTCAGCGGGAACAAGGTGGTCACCCGTCGTCGTCGAGCAGACGATTAGATCCAGCTGGCTCGCGTCGATTCCGGACACCTGGAGTGCCCGCTCGCTCGCCGCTACGGCAAGGTCGTCGAGTGACTCGGTGGTGCAGACGCGGCGGCTCTTGATGCCTGTGCGGGTAAAAATCCACTCATCCGAGGTATCGAGGAACTCAGACAGCTCGTCATTGGAAACGCTGCGCTCGGGAAGTGCCGAGCCCGTTCCCAGTATCGTGAAACCCATCACTAACCTCCTTTGAGTTGTTGACGTGTTTACATCGACCAAGAGAGGATAACGCATTTCAGTCATTGTTGACGTGTTAACATTAAATTGTTCAAATGCGACAAAGGCTTCACATTGTGTCTATCTCTCGACACCATTACGCGATTGCCTTATTACCTTAGGAGGTACCAGCTGTCATGGATTTACGTTTAACAGTGGTCGACGTAACCGGATCGACCAACGATGACCTGCTCGAAGCAGGAAAACAGGGAGCGCCGCACGGCACAGGACTTGCCGCCCGGGCTCAAACAGCAGGACGCGGCCGGCGCGGGCACAAGTGGGACTCAACCGTCGGCAACTTATTGCTTTCGCTTGTCCTGCGCCCATGCGTTAATCCTGCAAAGTTCTCTGGTCTTGCCGCCGTCAGCGGCCTAGCGGTGCTCGAAGCACTCGAAAAGCAGGGTCTTGCAAACGAGATTCGCCTTAAATGGCCCAACGACCTTGTCGCGCGAGGACGCAAGCTCGGCGGCATTCTGGTCGAGGCCGCACGCGATAACGAAGGCAAACCTTTCGCCGTCTGCGGCATTGGCGTCAATGTGAACTATGCGCCCCAAGAGGTGCCCGATGGCGGCCTGCCGGCAATCGGCCTGTCAGGCCTCAACAAGAACGTTCCCGCCGTCGACATGCTCCTCGATGAGGTCTATCACGCAGTTATAGACGCTGTAGATGCCTGGGCAGAACGCCTCAACGCCAAGGAAGAAGACGCCGGTCCGCTCGCGCCCGTCCACGACGAATATATCGCTCATCTCAATTGGATTGGGAAGCACGTTATCGCCCGCTCCCCCGCTGGAGACGAGCTGACGCGAGGCATCTTTAAAACGGTCGATGACTTTGGTCGCGCGTGCATCGAAACGGAAGACGACTTGCGATCCTTCCATTTTGAGGAGGCATCGCTGCGTCCCTTGAGCGAATAGGGAGCCGCAACCACCTACTCGGCAGCATTGCCCGGCAGTCCAAACCACCATGCAAAACAAAAGAACCCCGCTACCAAGATGGCAGCGGGGCTCTGTAAGCTATGAGCGATATCGCTTAGAGCTTGATGTCGATGTCGACGCCAGCGGGGAGGTCGAGACGCATGAGCGAATCAACGGTGCCCGAGGTGGGGTCGAGGATGTCGATGAGGCGCTTGTGAGTGCGCATCTCGAACTGCTCACGGGAGTCCTTGTTCACGTGCGGCGAGCGGATAACCGTGTACAGGTTGCGCTCGGTGGGCAGGGGGACAGGACCGGAAACGCGAGCGCCGGTCTTCTGAGCGGTCTCGACGATGAGCTTCGCGGACTGATCGACGACCTCGTGATCATAGCCCTTGAGGCGAATGCGGATCTTCTGGGTAGCCAACTTAAACCTCCAAAGAGTGCGAGAGATGCTCTCGCGGATTACGTAACAGGGAGCTCGAACTTAGGCGTTCTTGCTCATGACCTCGTCCACGATGGACTTGGGCGCGGGCTCATAAGAGTCGAACTGCATCGTGTAGGATGCACGGCCCTGGGTCTGGGAGCGAAGGTCGGTAGCGTAACCGAACATCTCGCCCAGCGGCACCTTGGCACGGATGAGCTTGCTGTTCTTGCGATCCTCCATACCCTCGATCTTGCCGCGGCGACCGGAGAGGTTGCCCATAACGTCGCCCATGTACTGCTCGGGGGTCTCGACCTCAACAGCCATGATCGGCTCGAGCAGCTGCGGATCGGACTTCTTGAGGGCGTCCTTGATAGCCATGGAACCGGCGATCTTGAAGGCGGCCTCGGAGGAGTCGACCTCGTGGTAAGAACCGTCGAACAGGGTGACCTTAACGTCGAGGACCGGGAAGCCGGCGATAACACCGGTGTTCAGGGCCTCCTGGATGCCCTTGTCGATGGACGGGATGTACTCCTTGGGCACGACGCCGCCGACGATAGCGTTGACGAACTCGTAGCCGAAGCCCTCCTCCATCTTCTCGAGCTTGATGACGGCGTGGCCGTACTGACCGCGACCGCCGGACTGACGGACGAACTTGCCCTCAGCCTTCTCGACGTCGTGACCAGCGGTCTCGCGGTAGGCAACCTGGGGCTTACCAACGTTAGCGTCAACCTTGAACTCGCGGAGCAGACGGTCGACGATGATCTCGAGCTGCAGCTCGCCCATGCCGGCGATGATGGTCTGGCCGGTCTCGTGGTTGGTGGACACCTGGAAGGTCGGGTCCTCCTCGGCGAGCTTGGTCAGAGCCAGGGACATCTTGTCCTGCTCGGCCTTGGTCTTGGGCTCGATGGCAACGTCGATAACGGGCTTAGCGAACTCGATCTTCTCGAGGACGATCTCCTTGCCCTCTTCGCACAGGGTGTCACCGGTGGTGGAGTTCTTGAAGCCGACGCAAGCGACGATGTCGCCGGCGGCAGCGTCGTCACGGTCGATACGCTCGGCGGCGTTCATCTCGAGGATGCGGCCGAGGCGCTCGCGCTGACCGTTGGAAGCGTTGACCACGTAGGAGCCGGACTCGGCACGGCCGGAGTAAACGCGGACATAGGTGAGCTTACCGACGAACGGGTCGGTCATGATCTTGAAGACCAGGCCGGAGAAGGGCTCGTCGAAGGAAGGATGACGCTGAATCTCCTCGCCGGTGTCCGGATCGGTACCGGTGACGGCCTCAACGTCGAGCGGGCTGGGCAGGTAGTCGACGACAGCGTCGAGCAGCTCCTGAACGCCCTTGTTCTTGTAGGCGGAACCCACGAAGACGAGGTTGAGCTCGTTGGCCAGAACGCCCTTGCGCAGAGCAGCCTTGAGCTCCTCGACGGTGAAGTCCTCCTCCATGAGGATCTTCTCCATGAGCTCGTCGTCAAAGCTGGCAGCAGCGTCAAGGAGCTCCTCGCGCTTGGTGGCAGCGATGTCGGCAAACTCAGCCGGGATCTCGTCCATCGGCTCGGGGTAGGTCATACCCTTCTCGTCGGCCTTGAAGTCCCATGCAGTCATGGTGACCAGGTCGATGACGCCCCAGAAGTTGTCCTCGGCGCCCATCGGGACCTGAGCGGCCACGGCGTTAGCATCGAGACGATCCTTCATGGTCTCGATAGCGTTGAAGAAGTCAGCGCCCACGCGGTCATACTTGTTGATGAAGGCGATGCGGGGGACGTTGAAGGTAGAAGCCTGACGCCAAACGGTCTCAGACTGGGGCTGAACGCCGGCAACGGCGTCGAAGACGGCGACAGCGCCATCGAGGACGCGCAGGCAGCGCTCGACCTCGGCGGTGAAGTCAACGTGGCCCGGGGTGTCGATGATCTGGATGCGGTAGTCCTTACCGTCCTTGTTCCAGAAGCACGTGGTAGCAGCGGAGGTAATGGTTACGCCGCGCTCCTGCTCCTGAACCATCCAGTCCATGGTGGCAGCGCCCTCATGGACCTCACCGATCTTGTGGGTCTTACCGGTGTAGTAAAGAATACGCTCGGTCGTGGTGGTCTTACCGGCATCGATGTGGGCTATGATGCCGATGTTACGGGTATCGGAAAGCTTGTACTTAGGCTTAGCCATGTTAGTTCCTTACCTTAACTTACCAACGATAGTGAGAGAACGCGCGGTTGGCCTCGGCCATCTTGAAGACGTCCTCACGCTTCTTGACGGAAGCGCCCAGGCCGTTGGAAGCGTCGAGGATCTCGTTGGCGAGACGCTCGGCCATGGTCTTCTCCTTGCGAGCGCGGGAGAAGTTGACGATCCAGCGGATACCCAGAGCGGTGGAACGACGGGAGTTGACCTCCATCGGGACCTGATAGGTAGCGCCACCGACACGCTTGGGCTTAACCTCGAGCGTGGGCTTGACGTTGTCCATAGCCTTCTTGAAGGTAGCGAGAGCGTCGCCACCCTCGGACTTCTCGGCAACGATCTCGAAAGCGGTGTAAACGATGCGCTCAGCGGTGGCCTTCTTGCCGTCAAGAAGGACCTTGTTGATGAGCTGAGTCACCAGGCGGTTGTTGTAAACGGCGTCAGGCTGAACCTCACGACGATTAGCTGCTGCACGACGCGGCATGTGAAATCTCCTTAAGTGTCTACCGTGCGGCGCTTAGGCGGCACACGGCGAAAGTATCAAAACGTTATCTGGCTTATTTAGCCTTGGGGCGCTTAGCACCGTACTTGGAACGGGCCTGCATACGGTTCTGGACCGGAGCAGCGTCGTAGGCGCCACGGATGACGTGATAACGGACACCAGGGAGGTCACGGACACGACCGCCGCGGACGAGCACGATGGAGTGCTCCTGCAGGTTGTGGCCCTCACCCGGGATGTAAGCAGTAACTTCGATGCCGTTGACAAGGCGAACACGGGCAACCTTACGAAGAGCCGAGTTCGGCTTCTTGGGGCTCGTGGTGAAGACGCGGGTGCACACGCCGCGCTTCTGGGAGTTGTGCTGCAGAGCAGCGTTCTTGGACTTCTTGGGCACGGAACGACGGCCCTGGCGAACCAGCTGGTTAATAGTAGGCAAAGCGTACTCCTTCTCGAATGATTCCAGCTTTCTGTAAAGTGCAACGGCTTGAATCGAGGGGTCAGCATCCCCCTACGAAACACGCAGTTCGATAGGATACGTGCCGTTAGCTGTGCCGTCAACAAACCACGCCGCCGGGCGTATCCCAAAATGAGCACATTTCCGCAAAGCCTACACAAAAGGAATCCCCTCCTGTGCGCGGGGGCGGATTCCCGGGCCGGGCGGCACAGGGGTTAAGTTTGCTGCTCTACAGTCCTGGCTCGCACGGAGGCCACATTAAGTGGCCTCCGGCTCGTGCGGAACTCGCGACAAACTTAACCCCTGTGCCGCCCGGCCCGGGAATCCGACGTGCTCGTCGGGGCAACGCTCCCTGCCAAATAGGGACAGGTTTATTTTGGTCGGTTTTATCTGGGGAAACGTAGCACTCCAGCGCTTGTCCGCACTCACCTATCACATGTAGATCAGCGGCGTTTTCGGAAGTATGCGGCAAATTTTGAACTTGCTGAGCGCACAAGGGTTTTGCGATATTAAACCAGCAGGTAGATCGCTTGAGCATATGCGGTGTGGTCGACCCATCAGGATTTTGCCGCATACTTCCGAATCCACACCTCAAAATGATCCGTTTTCCTCCGTCCCCAAGGGATCAGCGGAACGCAACAGGTTGAACACACGTAAGCGAGCGGCCCCCAGAGCGTACAAGGTGGCATGAAAAAGGCAGGACATTGACCTTTTGGTCATGCCCTGCCTTTTGAATGACAGATTGTAGCTCTGGGGGCCGCGCAGCGACGGAGGTCGCCGCCGTTCGTTAGAACGACGGAACTAGTTACTCCTCGTCGTTGTCCTTTGCCTCTTCGGCGTCGTCGGTGTCCACGAGCTGGTTGAGCAGCTCGTCGAGGGAAGCCATGTCCTCATTGATCGCGCCGTTGGCGGGAGCCTTCTTGTCGTCGATCGGGGCGCCCAGGAGCTCCTCGTCGGCGTCGGCGTGATGCGTCGGAGCGGAGGTACCCAGCAGGATATCGTCCGGACCGTCGGGGCTAAAGACCATCTGCAGCAGCTGCGAGAGGTCTTCCTCGTCGGCAACGTCGTCGTTGTTCTCGAGGATATAGAGCAGGTCGTGGGCCTCGAGGCCGTCACGGAGCTCCTCGATCGCCTTGGCACCGATACCATCGATGCGCAGCAGATCTTCCTCGGACTTGCCGACCAGGTCGCCGACCGTCTCGATGCCGACCTCGCTGAACTTGTTGGTCCAGCGCTGCGACACGCCCAGGTCGTCGAACAGGTACAGGCGAGCCTTCTCGGCGGAGATGGTGTGGCCGTTGCGGGTGAACGAACCGTCAGCACCACCGAACTCGTCGTAGCCGGCCCAGTCGAGCTGCTGCGGGAGCTGCTCGTCCAGGTCCTTGAGCTCCACAGGAGCCCACTCGGGCAGCGACTTGGCGTTGGGCGAAGCCGGGCCGTCGATGTCGACATAGCCGTCGGCCGTACGATACGTCAGCTTGGCGTTGGCGTACGGCTTGAGGCCGGTACCGGCCGGGATCTTCTTACCGACGATGACGTTGGACTTAAGGTCGAGCAGGTGGTCGACCTTGCCCTCGATGGCAGCCTCGGTAAGGACGCCGGCGGTACGGATGAACGAAGCGCTCGACAGCCAGGAGTCGATGTTGGACGCGACCTTGAGCGTACCCAGGATGACGGGCTCGGCCACAGGAGCCTGACCGCCCAGACGGGCAACGCGCTCGACCTCGTCGGCGAACTCGTAGCGGTCGACGTACTGACCAAGCAGGTACTTGGAGTCGCCGGGGTTGGTGATCTGAACGCGACGCAGCATCTGACGTGCGAGCACCTCGATGTGCTTGTCGTTCAGGTCGACGCCTTGGCTGGTGTAGACGTCCTTGACGCTCTCGACGAAGGTGTGCATCGTCGACTCGATGTCGGTCAGCTTACGCAGGTTGCGGAAGTTGACGAAGCCCTTGGTGATCTGGTCGCCGGCGCGAACCTCGCAGCCGTCCTCGATCTCGGGCATGAAGCGCACCGAAGCGGGGACGCGACGCTCGTCGAGGACACGGGTGTGATCCTCGGAGTCGGTGAGCGTCAGCACGTACTCGGACTTCTCGGGCTTAATCGAGAGGTGGCCGGAGTACGGAGCCAGCTCGGCCTCGCGACCCAGGATTTTCTCGTTGACGTTGCCGACGATATCGAACATACGGCTGACCGTAGGCAGACCCTGCGTAATATCGTCGACGCCAGCGACGCCGCCGGAGTGAATGGTACGCATCGTAAGCTGCGTACCGGGCTCGCCGATGGACTGAGCGGCAATAATGCCGACCGCGGTACCGATAGCGACCGGACGACGGGTGGAAAGATCCCAGCCGTAGCACTTCTGGCACACGCCGTACTTGGAGCGGCAGGTGAGCAGCGCGCGGAGCTTGACCTTCTTGAGGCCGGCATCGACCATCTTCTGGATGTCAGCGACCTTCTCGATGTAGCCGTCCTGCTCAAAGAGCACGGTGCCATCGGGAGCCACGACGTCCTCGATGAAGCAACGGCCGACGAGGTCGGTGTTGAGGTCGGTGGTGCCGGGGATGATGAGGTTGTAGGTAACGCCCTCGTGCGTACCGCAGTCCTCCTCGCGGACGATGACGTCCTGGGCCACGTCGACCAGACGACGGGTCAGATAACCAGAGTCCGAGGTGTGGGATGCGGTATCGACCAGGCCCTTACGGGCGCCGTAGGTCGAAATGAAGTACTCGAGCGGCAGCAGGCCCTCGCGGAAGTTCGCCTTAATGGGAAGGTCGATCGTCTCGCCGGACATGTCTGCCATCAGGCCACGCATGCCGCCGAGCTGACGCAGCTGGGTCTTAGAACCACGGGCGCCGGAGTCGGCCATCATGTAGAGCGGGTTCTCCTCGTCGAACATGTCGAGCATGAGCGCTGCGACCTTGTCGGTACAAGCGGTCCACTCGTTAACGACTTCGATGTGGCGCTCCGTCTCGTTGATGAAGCCCTCCTCGAAGTACTCGTTGATCTGGTCGACGTTGGCCTGGGCGCGATCGAGCAGCTCCTGCTTCTCGGCAGGGATGAGAGCGTCCCACACCGAGATGGTGAGGCCGGCGCGGGTAGCGTAGTGGAAGCCGGAGTACTTGATGGCGTCGAGGATCGGACCGACCTTGGCCTCGGGGTAACGATCGCAGCAGTCCGCAACCAGCTTGGCCACGTCGCCCTTGACCATCTTGTAGTTCATGAACTCATAGTCTTCGGGCAGGCACTGGCGGTTGAAGATGATGCGGCCGATAGACGTCTCGAAGCGCGCGGTCTTGTTGCCGGTGACATCGTAGTCGACAAACTCGTTCTTGCCGTTCTTGACGCGGAAGATACGGGTGCCGTCCTCGTTGATGACGTTGGCATCGGCAGCGGACACGCGGACCTGGATCTTGGCCTGCATGTCGACCTCGGAGCGGCAGTCATAGGCGTGCAGCGCGTCGTCGAAGCTCGAGAACACGTGGTTCTCGCCCGGCAGACCCTCGCGAACCTGGGTGAGGTAGTACACACCGATGATCATGTCCTGCGAAGGGATGTTAACCGGCTTGCCGGATGCCGGCGAGCGCAGGTTGTTCGCAGAGAGCATGAGCACGCGAGCCTCGGCCTGAGCCTGGCTGGACAGCGGCACGTGGACAGACATCTGGTCGCCGTCGAAGTCGGCGTTGAAGGGCGAGCAAACCAGCGGATGCAGGTGGATAGCCTTGCCCTCGACCAGCACCGGCTCAAAGGCCTGGATGGACAGACGGTGCAGGGTCGGTGCACGGTTGAGCAGCACGACGCGGCCGTCGATGACCTCTTCGAGGATGTCCCACACAAAGGTGGCACCGCGGTCGATAGCGCGCTTGGCGCCCTTGATGTTCTCGACCTTGCCAAGCTCGACCAGGCGCTTCATGACGAAGGGCTTGAAGAGCTCCAGCGCCATGGTCTTGGGCAGACCGCACTGGTGCAGCAGCAGCTTGGGGTCGGTAACGATAACCGAACGGCCGGAGTAGTCGACACGCTTACCCAGCAGGTTCTGACGGAAACGGCCCTGCTTGCCCTTGAGGGCCTCGGCGAGCGACTTGAGCGGGCGACCGCCACGGCCAGAGACCGGGCGACCACGACGGCCGTTGTCGAACAGGGCGTCCACGGACTCCTGGAGCATGCGCTTCTCGTTGTTCACGATGATCGCGGGGGCGTCCAGGTCGAGCAGGCGCTTGAGTCGGTTGTTACGGTTGATCACGCGACGATACAGGTCGTTGAGGTCGGACGCGGCGAAGCGGCCGCCGTCGAGCTGGACCATCGGGCGCAGATCGGGCGGAATGACCGGGATGACGTCCAGGATCATGTTCGCGGGGCTGTTGCCGCCCTTCAGGAAGGCGTCAACGACCTCGAGGCGCTTGACGGCCTTCTCGCGCTTCTGCTTCTGGGAATCCTCGTCGGCGATGATGGCCTTGAGCTTCTCGGCCTCGGAGGGGAGGTCGATGGCAGCGAGCAGGTCGCGGACGGCCTCGGCACCCATACCACCCTTGAAGTACATGGAGTAGTAACGGGTCATCTCGCGGAACAGCGGCTCATCGGAGATGAGGTCGCGCTCGGAGAGCTTCATGAAGGCGTTGAAGGCGTCCGTGCGGAGCTGTTTGTCGTCCTTGCACTCTTCCTCGATGTCGACGATGCCAGAGGCGATCTCCTCGGGGGTCAGCGGCTCCTCATCGGAGAACTCGTCAAAGTTCTCGGGGTTGCCCTGCTCCTTGAGGGACTCGATCTGGCGGGCGCACTCGGCATCGATCTCTTCCAGATCGGCGGCGAGCTCCTCGCGCAGGTCGTCAGCGTCGGCCTCGCGAGCCTCGTAGTCTACCTCGGTGATGATGTAGCTGGCAAAGTACAGAACCTTCTCGAGGTCCTTGGACTTGATGTCGAGCATACGGCTCATCGGGAAGCTCGTGGGGCTCTTGAAGTACCAGATGTGGGACACGGGAGCGGCGAGCTCGATGTGGCCCATGCGGTCGCGACGCACCTTGGCCGAGGTGACCTCGACGCCGCAGCGCTCGCAGACGATGCCCTTAAAGCGGATGCCCTTGTACTTGCCGCAGGAGCACTCCCAGTCCTTGGCGGGACCGAAGATCTTCTCGCAGAAAAGGCCGTCCTTCTCGGGCTTGAGGGTACGGTAATTGATGGTCTCCGGCTTCTTGACCTCACCGTGCGACCAGGAACGGATCTGGTCGGCGGAGGCAAGGGAGATCTTTACCGCGTCAAAATCAGTAGCTTCGAAATCTGCCACAGTCAACTACTCCTTATCAGTGGTCGTGGCGGCGACAGCCTCGGGTGCCTCGGCGGTCTCGGCATCCTGGGCCTCGACGTCGGCGTCAACGCCGGCGAGCGCAGCCAGGTCATCGAGGGCAGAGGTCTCCTCGGCGGTCACGGGGGCGGAGGCGTCCTCGTCGGCATCGTGCATGGGCTCGATGTCCAGCGCGAGGGAACGAATCTCCTTGACGAGAACCTTGAAGGACTCGGGGATACCCGGAACCGGGACGTTCTCGCCCTTGACAATGGACTCGTAGGTCTTGACGCGGCCCACGGTATCGTCGGACTTGACGGTCAGGATCTCCTGCAGGACGTTGGAAGCACCGTATGCGTACAGTGCCCAAACTTCCATCTCGCCGAAGCGCTGACCGCCGAACTGAGCCTTGCCGCCCAGCGGCTGCTGGGTAACCAGGCTGTAAGGGCCAGTCGAACGGGCGTGGATCTTGTCATCGACCATGTGGCCGAGCTTGAGGATGTAGGACGTACCCACGGTAATGGGCTCGCGGAACTCCTCGCCGGTGCGGCCGTCGAACAGACGGGTCTTGCCGCGCTCGTCAAGCTGGGTGACGAACTCGGGACGCATGTGATCGCCAAAGGCAGCGGTGGCCTTGTTGAGCATGTTCTTGTTGGCACGACGGATGACCTCGGCGATCTCGTCCTCCTTGGCGCCGTCGAAGACGGGCGTGGCGGTGAAGAACGGACCGGGGACGTACTTGTCGGAGTCGGCCTGCTCGGTATCCCAACCGCAGGCAGCAGCCCAGCCAAGGTGGCACTCGAGCAGCTGGCCGACGTTCATACGCGAAGGAACGCCCAGCGGGTTGAGGATAACGTCGATCGGGGTACCGTCAGCCATGTAGGGCATGTCCTCGACCGGCAGAACGTTACAAATAACACCCTTGTTGCCGTGGCGGCCGGCGATCTTATCGCCCTGCTGGATCTTACGACGCTGGGCGACGTAGACGCGCACCTGCTCGTTAACACCGGGGGCCAGGTCGTCGCCGTTCTCGCGGCTAAAACGGACGACGTCGATGACGCGGCCGTAAGCGCCGTGAGGCATCTTAAGGGAGGTGTCGCGGACGTCGTGGGCCTTGGCACCGAAGATGGCGCGCAGCAGGCGCTCCTCGGCGGTCAGAGCGCTCTCGCCCTTAGGCGTGACCTTGCCGACCAGGATGTCGCCAGGGCCGACCTCGGCGCCGATGCGGATGATGCCGTCCTCGTCGAGGTTGGCAAGCATGTCCTCGGAGAGGTTCGGGATCTCGCGGGTGATCTCCTCGGGGCCGAGCTTGGTGTCGCGGGCGTCGATCTCGTGACGGGTGATGTTGATGGTCGTCAGCAGGTCCTCGGCCACCAGGCGCTCGGACACGACGATACCGTCCTCGTAGTTAAAGCCTTCCCACGGCATGTATGCCACGGTGAGGTTCTGGCCCAGTGCGAGCTCGCCATGATCGGTCGAGGGACCGTCAGCCAGGGGCTCGCCCTGCTCAACTGTGTCACCGACGCGCACGAGCGGACGGTGGTTGATGCAGGTGGACTGGTTGGAGCGCTGGTACTTGGCCAGGTGATACTCGTCCATGCCGCCGGCATGCTTGACGATGATCTTGGCGGCGTCGGCAAAGATGACCTCGCCGGCGTTCTTGGCCAGGGTGACCTCGCCGGAGTCCAGAGCGGCGCGACGCTCCATGCCGGTACCGACATAGGGAGCGGCAGGATGAACCAGCGGCACGGCCTGACGCTGCATGTTAGCGCCCATCAGCGTACGCTTGGCGTCGTCGTGCTCGAGGAACGGGATCAGCGTGGCTGCGACGGAGAGCATCTGACGCGGCGAGACGTCCATGTAGTCGACGTCCTCGACAGGCACGTCGGCGGGAGCGCCGAAGGAGCCGTCGAAGTCGCGGGTACGAGCGATCACGGTGTGCGGACGGACAAGCTTGCCCTCGGCATCGGTCGTGATGAACTCGTTGGTCTTGGGATCGAGCGGCGTGTTGGCCGGCGCGATGACGTGCTTCTCTTCCTCGTCAGCGGTCATCCAGTCGATCTGATCGGTGGCAACGCCGTTCTCGACGCGGCGGAACGGAGCCTCGATGAAGCCGTACTCGTTGACGCGGGCGTAGAGGGCGAGCGAGCCGATCAGGCCGATGTTGGGGCCTTCGGGGGTCTCGATCGGGCACATGCGGCTGTAGTGCGAGTTGTGAACGTCGCGGACGGCCGTCGGCACGTTGGTGCGGCGGCTGGAGCCGGACTTGTGGCCGGCAAGACCGCCAGGGCCGAGTGCGGACAGACGGCGCTTGTGGGTCAGACCGGTCAGGGGGTTCGCCTGGTCCATGAACTGCGAGAGCTGCGAGGAACCGAAGAACTCTTTGATGGAGGCCACGATCGGACGGATGTTGATGAGCGACTGCGGGGTGATCTCGTCGATGTCCTGGGAGCTCATGCGCTCACGGACGACGCGCTCCATACGGCTCATGCCGATACGGAACTGGTTGGCGACGAGCTCGCCGACGGTGCGGATGCGGCGGTTGCCGAAGTGGTCGATGTCGTCGACCTTGAAGCCCTGCTCGCCGGCAGCGAGGGACAGCAGGTAGCGCAGCGTCGCGACGATATCCTCGTCGGTGAGCACCGTGACCTCTTCCTCGGTGGTGAGGTTGAGCTTCTTGTTGACCTTGTAACGACCGACACGGGCCAGATCGTAGCGCTGCGGGTTGAAGAGCAGGCCCTCGAGCAGGCTGCGGGAAGCGTCCACGGTGGGAGGCTCGCCCGGGCGCAGGCGACGATAGATCTCGATAAGGGCGTCCTCGCGGGTGAGGGCGGTGTCGCGCTCCAGGGTGCGCTTGATCACATCGGAGTTGCCGAGCAGCTCGATGATGTCGTCGTTGGTGACGGCAATGCCAAGGGCGCGCAGGAACATCGTGGCGCTCTGCTTGCGCTTACGGTCGATGGAGACCATAAGCTGGTCGCGCTTGTCGACCTCAAACTCAAGCCAGGCACCGCGGGACGGGATGATCTGGGCCTTGTAGATCTGCTTGCCCGAATCCATCTCGGAGCTGTAGTACACGCCCGGGGAGCGGACGAGCTGCGAGACGACGATACGCTCGGTACCGTTGATGATGAAGGTGCCCTGATCGGTCATCATGGGGAAGTCGCCCATGAAGACGAGCTGCTCCTTGATCTCGCCGGTCTCCTTGTTGGTGAGACGGACGTCGGTCAGGAGCGGAGCCTGATAGGTCATGTCCTTCTCGCGGCACTCCTCGACGGTGTGCGCGGGATCGCCGAACTGATGCTCGCCGAAGGTAACCTCGAGAACATGGTTCTGGCTCTGGATGGGGCTGGATTCCTTGAACGCCTCACGAAGGCCCTCGTCCTTAAAACGCTCAAAGGATTCCCTTTGAACAGAGATAAGGTTGGGGAGCTCCATGGCCTCCGGGATTTTCCCGAAGCTGACGCGCTTGCGCTCAGTGGCAGTGTATGCGTAGGTCACCAGGTTTTTCCTCCTTCACGGAAATGCTCGGTGGGTTGGCGAGGCATAGCTTCGCCAGTTATCGCAACCTAATAGTTTATCAGGTACCGACCGTTGGGCAAGAAAAGCCTTGACGCGATTGAGTTTTTGGAGTAGCAAAGTTTTTCGACAGAAAACACGCAGTTAGATGTATGTGTATCGAACATCTGTTCATATATTTTCTGTGAACAGAGGGCCGGCAATCGCAGCTCTTATTAAAAACGGGCGCGAACCGAGGTCCGCGCCCGTAAATGTCGATGCCCGAAGGCTTATTTGCGCATCAAGCCGCCGCGCTCGTCGATGGCGTCCCAGAAGGCGCTGGCAAAGCGAGGATCGCTTGCGGCCATGAGGGCGTTGGTGGCCATCCAGCCAGAGGGAGTGCCGGTGTCGTAGCCCGAGAGCGGGTCGATGACGACAGCGTACATGGCCTCGCGGTCGAGCGAACGGGCCATGGCGTCGGTGAGTTGAATCTCGCCGCCCTTGCCGGCCCGCTGATCGGCGAGCAGGTCCATAACCAGCGGGCTCAGCAGGTAACGACCGACGATGTACAGGTTGGACGGAGCAGCCTCGGGAGCGGGCTTCTCGACCAGACCGCCGATACGCCAGACAGCGCCCGGCTCTGCATCGGCAACGTCCTCGGCACCCTCGAGCGAACCGACGCGCTCACCGGCGATAACGCCGTAGCGGCTGACTTCCTCGGGCGAGCAAGCAGCGACGGCGATAACCGAAGCTCCACCGTGCTCCTTGGAAACGGCGAGCATCTTGTCGCAGATGTCGCGGTTAGGCACAACGTAGTCGCCCAGAAGAACCAGGAAGTTCTCCCCTGCCACGGCGTCGGCAGCAGAGCGAATAGCATGGCCGAGGCCCTTGGGCTCGTACTGATAACGGAAGTCGACCGGCATACCGCCAGCGTGGGCGACGGCATCGGCATAGGCGTTCTTGCCGCGCTCGCGCAGCAGGTTCTCGAGCGAGCGATCGGGCTGGAAGTAGTTCAGTAGCTCGGGCTTACCGGGAGATGTAACGATGATGGCGTCGTCGACTTCCTCGGGGTCGAGCGCCTCCTCGACGACGTACTGAATGACGGGCTTGTCGAGCACCGGCAGCATCTCTTTGGGCGTGCACTTGGTGCCAGGCAGAAAACGCGTGCCAAGACCGGCGGCGGGGATGATTGCCTTCATGTTATTCAAAGATCCTTTCGCAGGCGCAAAAGCGCCCCATGCGTGCGGCGCACAGCCGCAGACCAAATTGCGATACCCAAGCATCTTACCGCTGGAACTATATGTCGCTACAAGGCAGAGACAATTCTTCAGCAGGTCAACGCAAATTATTGCTCGAATGGTGCAATTTTATTGCCCAACGGCAGGGCACCCGATACGACGCAAATCACAGAATACGGCAGTTTGAGCTACCGATGTCGAGGGACCGAAAAACAAAAAAGACGGGGCTCGCAATGCGAACCCCGCCTGCAAAGAAATCTGGCGAGAAAGCCTGATTACTTGAGGGTGACAGCAGCGCCAGCAGCCTCGAGCTTCTCCTTGGCAGCCTCGGCGTCCTCCTTCTTGGCACCCTCGAGAACAGCCTTGGGAGCGCCCTCGACGACCTCCTTGGCCTCCTTCAGGCCAAGGTTGGTGAGCTCACGGACGGCCTTGATGACCTGGATCTTGTTGTCGCCGAAGCCCTCGAGCACGACGTCAAACTCGGTCTTCTCCTCGGCCTCAGCAGCGCCAGCAGCGGGAGCGGCGACAACAGCGGCAGGAGCAGCGGCGGAAACGCCGAAGGTGTCCTCGATAGCCTTAACGAGCTCGGAAGCCTCGAGAAGGGTCATTTCCTTAAGAGCATCGATGATCTCATCGGTGGTAAGCTTAGCCATTTCTAAGTCCTTTCGGTTTCCGTGCGGATGCACGGAGATCAGTTAAAACACGGCGCGAATGCGCCAGGGGTGCGGCGTTGCCGCCGCGGGTGAAAACAGCAACTAGGCTGCCTTCTGCTCGGAGACCTGCTGGATCGAACGAGCGAGACCAGAGGAAACGCCGTTGACGCAGACAGCGATGTCGCGAGCGAAACCGGAGATGAGACCGGCGATCTGGCCGAGAAGCTGATCCTTGGTGGGCAGCTCGGCGATAGCCTTAACATCATCAGCGGAAACGGCCTTGCCGTCGGAGATACCGCCCTTGATCTCAAGGACGCCCTTGGACTTAGCGGAGAAGTCCTTAAGGGCCTTAGCGGCCTCGACCGGCTCGGTCTCGTAGAACACATAAGCGACGGGGCCGGCGAGGATCTCGTCGATCTCGGGCTGCTCCTGGTTCTTGAGGGCGATCTTGACCAGGTTGTTCTTGTAGACCTTCATCTCGGCGCCGCACTCGCGAAGCTGATGACGCAGCTCCTGAGCCTGCTTAACCGTCAGACCGTTGTAGTTGACGACGAACAGACCGGCGTTCTCGGCGATACGGGACTCGATCTCTGCAACCTTGTCGATTTTGTACTGCTGGGGCATGAATTACACCTCCTCGAATTCTTTCCGGGCACGGTCCGCCACAAGGACGTGACGGGGGCATGTCCAAAAAGAAAGCCCCCGCGCTGCATGAGCGACGGGGGCGAGAAGACATATCTACTCGACCACCTCGGCTGGCGGGATATCCCATTAAGCTCGCGGGCGATGCCCGTTTGCACCGGCTGTCTCTGGCAGCGGATTCGTGCGTGAACCGAAAGTATTATGGCGGGGACCCCGGCGTCGGTCAACGGAAAACCGGGCTGCACACAATTCCACCATCCGGCACGCGCCGCCGAAGGCCAGGCGCAAGGTTTTCGCTCGGTCAAGTCCTGGCTCGCACGAAGAGCACATTAAGTGCTCTTCGGCTCGTGCGGAATCTACGAAAACCTTGCGCCTGGCCTTCGGCGGCGCGTGCCTGCGTTGACTTTGGGCAGCCCGGGTTTTCGTTGGCTGACGCCCCCACTCATAATGCTTGGGTCGGTGGGCTGATGTGTTGCGTCCCGTTGGGCTATAAAGTTGACACGAAGTTGGACAGGCGATTTAGGCCTTCGTCCAGATCTTGGTCGGAGACGCAGTAGCTTAAGCGGACGTGGCCTTCGGTGCCGAAACAGTCGCCCGGGACTAGGGCTACGTTTGCCTCTTTGATGGCTTTGATGCAGAAGTCTTCGCTGGTTAGGCCGAACTTTTTGATGCTCGGGAAAGTGTAGAAGGCTCCTGCGGGCTCTACTACGTCGAGGCCCATGGCGTTTAAGGCTGCGAGTACACGTTTGCGACGGGCTCGGTAGACTTTGAGCATGGGGGTTGGGTCGACGGTGAGGGCTCGGGCTGCGGCGTCCATCTCGAAGGAGACGGCGCTCGATACTAAGTATTGGTGGGCTTTTGCGATCTCGGCGATGACGGGGGTTGCCGCTGCGAGCCAGCCCAAGCGCCAGCCGGTCATGGCCCAGGGCTTGGAGAAGCTCTCGATGACTACCGTCTGCTCACGCAGTTCCGGGTGGCGCTGGGCAAAGCGCTCGTAGCCATCCACGTAGACTAGGCGGTTATATACGTCGTCGCAGATTACGTAGATGCCCGCCTGCTCCGCTACGCGCGCCACGGCGTCGAGCGATGCCGCGTCGAGGATGCAGCCCGTAGGATTGTTGGGCGTGCAGATGACGATGGCCTTGGTCGCCGGCGTCACGCAAGCACGAAGTGCGTCCTCGTCAATCTGGAATTGCGCAGGCTCCGTATCCAAAAAGACCGCTTTGGCGTGATTGGCCACGACAATGCTCTCGTACAGGCCAAAGGCCGGCGTGGGGATGATGACCTCGTCGCCGGGGTTGAGCATAGCCATGAATGCTGCCGACAGGGCCTCGGTCGCGCCGTCAGTTAGGATGACCTCGTCGGCCGAAAACGTAAGGCCCGCGTCCCCCATGTAGGCAGATAACGCCTCACGCAGGGCGGGGCGACCGTTGTTGGGCGGATAGTGCGTGTCACCGCGGTCCAGTGCGGCGGTCACCTCGGCGCTAACCACATCGGGCGTGGGAAAATCGGGCTCGCCGAGCGCGAGCGCGATGCACCCCGGATGCCGGGCGGCGAGCGCGTTAATCCGGCGGATACCGGAGGGCTTGAGCATGGCAAGCGAGGTATTCATGGGCAGACGCATGGCGTTCCTTTCGTAAGGGTTGCACTAGGATAGCGCGGCGGGGCGCCACCAGACGGTGTAACCTAAACGGAAACGAGCCGGAAAGGAGATGGCATGGAGACGACCGCGCGCGGCGACGTACCAAAAACACTGCACACCATTGCGTATATCAGTATTCCCAATAGCGCCGATCTTGATTTTTTGCTCTGGGACCTGCAGGATGCCATCGCCGCCTATGCTCAACTTTCCGGCACCGCACTCCCCCGCCCGGTCGACTTGAAGGCAAATGACGCCGGCAGCGTTGCCGATGGCATCGTGCTGGCCATTGAAGATGTGGCTGACGATGAGACGTTGACAGCCATCGAGCGGGCGCTTGAGCGCTTTGGCGGTACGGGAACGCGCGTCTATGCCGCGATTCGAGCCGCACAAGAGGGCACAGAGCGGGCGCGTGGGACCGCCGTTCGCCTGTGCAAGGCATGTGAGCGCCATGACCAATTGTGGTGTGGCGGCGTTGCCATCTGCGCCGGCAGCGGCATCGCAGCGCTTCGCCATTCCCCACGCATGGGCCTCTTGCGCCGACCATTTTCGGAAGCGATGGATAAGCTTGTGGGCGCTGTGCGCATGGGCTGCTCCGTCGAGCATGCACAGCGACTTGGCGGCGGCAATGCCGCCAACGTCGACGCCGACGGCATGGTTTGCGCCGAGCCAGCCGTGCCCGCGCCGATCTGGCGAGGCGCTCTGAAACGTCTGGGCGCCCACGCTCAAACAAAAATCTAAATTAAATAACAGCCCAGTCAACGGCTTCGTGCCAACGCTCAACAAGACGCTCCAGGCACCAGGCGGCATTGGCGGGACTTGTCGAGGGCAGGACAATGGCAGGCAGCCCCGTCCGATCTTGCAAGTAGCGTTTGTAGAGTCGCCCTGCCGTACCGCCGTTACAGACAACGACCTCGATCGGCGCGGCATCGGTAATGCGCTCGATATGTGCCGGCACAACGTTGCGGATGCTCGCGTCGCTCGAGCCCTTAATGTCGCAGCTCCCGATTGCATCCCACAGGGCTACGCCGCCGTTCAGCAGCATGGCCCGCTTGGCGGCAATGGAGGCATCGAGCGTCGCGGGCTCACCGCTTGCCAAAGGATCGCCCTCGTTGGGCGGCACAGGCATACCGAGGCACGTGGCCATCACACGCCAAAAGCGATTCTGAGGGTTGCCGTAATAAAAGGCATTGGCGCGCGAAAGCACCGAGGGAAACGACCCGAGCACCAAAACGCGCGAGTGCTCGTCAAACACGGGCTCAAACCCATGCTCAATATGTTGATAGCCCTCGTCAGATACGGCCATGGGCTAGGCTCTCAACAGATAGCGCACCTCGTAGGGTGCAAGCTCAAGGGTACCCGTCAGCTCGACCGTGGGCGCATCGTCGGCAAGCAGGTCGACGAAGGACCCGTTGAGCTCGCCGGCGCCAAAGGTGTAAGGCTCACCCACGGCATTCACCGCCACGAGTACCGTCGCGCCGTCACAGGCGCGCTCGAACAGCAGCTGCTTGTTCTGGATCACCACGTTGCGATAGGCACCGTAGTTGAGAGCACGGGCAGCCGCGTCGTCGGCCGAGCGAAGGTGCGCAAGCTGCGTGATGAACGCCGTCAGCTCGTTGGGCGCAGGCTCATTGAGCGCAGGTCGCAGCGCCCAATCGCCATCGGGGCCACCCTTTTCGCCGGCAATTCCCCACTCGCTGCCATAGTAGACGCACGGGATGCCCGGCATGCCAAAGAGCATGCCGTAGGCGGGACGCAGACACGACTTGTCGGTGAGGATACTTGCCAGGCGCGGCACATCGTGGTTGTCGACAAACGACAGCAGATGTTTGCCGCGGTAGATGCACCACGGATCGCCGCCAAACTGGCGGTGCAGCGAATGGGCGATCTCGAACATGTTGACCGAGTTAAAGCTGGAGTACAGGCCCTTGTAGCACTCGTAGTTGGTGCAGGAGTCGAGCATCTCGTCGTTGACGATTTGGTTGTAGTCGCCGTGGAGCGTCTCGCCGATCAGCACAAAGTCGGGCTTGAGCTCACGGGTAAAGACGTGCAGGCGGCGCATAAAGTCGCGGTCGAGCATATAGGCAACGTCCAGGCGCAGGCCGTCGACGCCAAAGACCTCGGCCCAGCGGCGCACGGACTCGAGCAGGTAATCGACCACAGCGGGATTTTGCAGGTTGAGCTTCACAAGCTCAAAATGGCCTTCCCAGCCCTCGTACCAAAAGCCATCGCCATAGCAGGAATCGCCGTCAAAGCTAATGTGGAACCAGTCCTTGTACGGCGAGTCCCACTTGCGCTCCTGCACATCGCGGAAGGCCCAAAAACCGCGGCCGACGTGGTTGAAGACGGCATCGAGCACCACGCGGATGCCATGGGCATGCAGCGTGTCGCATACGGCGGCAAAGTCGGCGTCCCCACCCAGGCGACGGTCGATATGGCGCAGGCTGCGTGTATCGTAGCCGTGGCTATCAGATTCGAGCGGTGGGTTGATAAGCACAGCGCCAACGCCGAGTTCCTGCATGTAGTCGGCCCATTGGGCGACCTTCATGATAGGAGCATCGGGGTTGGGCGCGGCGTTGGCAGCCTGGGCGAGCTCATCCTCGGCAACGGGCGCGGCGTTTTCGCGCGGAGCCCCGCAAAAGCCCAGCGGATAGATCTGATAGAACGTCGTCTCGTATGCCCACATAACAGCCTCCCGGTAAGCTCAACACAACGACATCCATTGTATGCCCAGTTTGTATCCTCTCCCCCAAAATAAGTTGCGGTGGAATAGTTCCTGCTTGGACCTTCAGAGGCCTTAAACAGGAACTATTCCACCGCAACTGATGAGGAAACGTGATTAGGCGACAGACTTTGCGCGGCGTATGGCCGGGAACATCACCGTGATAGCGAGGATGACGCCCACGACGGCAATCGACCCGCCCGCGAAGCCGATCCAGGCGATACCGGGACCCGAAACCACGGCTCCGCCGATCGCGGTACCCGTGCCAATGCCCAGATTGAACAGGCCCGAGAAGATCGACATGGCGACGGCCGACGAATCTGCCGGCGTGTGCTTGATGAGCTCGGCCTGAAACGCCACGTTAAAGGCCGTGGCGCAGCAACCCCACAGTGCGCAGACGGCAAGCACTGTCACGAGCGACGATGCGGCCGGCCCCATGAGCAGCAGGGCCACCGGCACGCCGGAGAGCGTGATAGCCAAGAACGGGAAGCGATGCCCATCGAACAGGCGGCCGAACAGCCAGCTTCCGAGCAGACCGGAGCAGCCGAACGCCGTCAGCGTCATGGTGATAGCGCTTGCGTCGACATGGGCGACCTGAGCCAGGAAAGGCTCGATATAGCTGTAGCTTGCGTAATAGCCGGTCGCCATGAAGACCGTGACTGCGTAGAGCGCGATGAGGAGCGGGTTCTTGAGCAGCTCGGGCAGCTGTCTGACGGTAAAGCGCTCACCCGCCGGCATGGCCGGGAACACCGCTGCCTGGTAGACGGCCGCGATGGCTGAGAGGCCCCCGACCACGGCAAACGTCATGCGCCAGCCCACGGCCAAGCCAATGGCGCGACCGAGCGGCAGGCCAAAGATCTGCGCGATGGACGAGCCCGTAGCGATCATGCTGATGGCGAGCGCGCCGTGGCGAGTGTCGACCAGGCGCGAGGCCATAATCGAGGCGACTGACCAGAACACGGCATGTGCGCAAGCGACCACCAGGCGCGCGCAGACCAGGATGGGATAGGTCGGCGCCACAGCGGACAGGAACTGACCGAGCGAGAACACGGCCAGCACGCCCAGCAGCATCCGCTTGAACTCAAAGCGCGAGGCGAACACCATGAGCGGCAGCGACAGCAGCATGACGCCCCAGGCATAGACCGAGATCATGATGCCCGCCTGGGCCTCGGTGAGCGAGAACGACGCGGCGATATCAGTCAAAAGGCCGATGGGCATAAACTCCGACGTGTTGAACACGAACGCACAGCAGGTGAGCCCGACGAGTGGGAGCCACTGTTTGAGCGTGATGCCGTCTTGCCTTGTCTGAGTCATATATAACGTCTCCAATCGTTTTGAGCGGAGGCGATTATATAGCAACGGCCCCGCATCCGTCAGTACAGATGCGGGGCCGAAAACAATTCGATACACAGAGGTTGCGCCGTCAATTCATAACTAAGCCAACCCCAGCAATATGCCCGCCGAATGCACGACAAACGCCACGATCCAGGCAACGGCGACCTGAAACGCGAATACGGCCACGGCATAGCGCGCGCCCAACTCGCTCTTGACGGCGCCGATTGCCGCCACACAAGGCGGGTACAGCAACGTAAAGACCAAGAACACGTAGGCGGTAAACGGCGAAAACATGGTCGACAGCGCCGCGGGCGACGTTGCGCCCAAAAGCACCGTGAGCGTCGAGATGACGCTCTCCTTGGCAATGAGCCCCGTGACGAGCGCCGTCGAGGCGCGCCAGTCGCCAAAGCCGAGCGGGGCCAACACCGGCGCGATGATGCTACCCAGACCGGCAAGCAGGCTTTGCGACTGGTCGGCGACCACGTTAAAGCGGATGTCGAACGTCTGAAGGAACCAGATGACCACGGTCGCGGCAAAGATAATGGTAAAGGCCTTGGTGATGAAGTCCTTGGCCTTATCCCATGCCAGCATCACCGTCGTCTTGACGCTCGGCAGGCGGTAATTGGGGAGCTCCATGATAAACGGCACCGGGTCGCCCTTAAATGCCGTGCGGTTGAGCACCAAAGCCGCGACGCAGCCGACCACGATACCGATCAGATAGAGCGAGACCATGGCGGGAACCGTCGCCTGCGGGAAAAACGCCCCGCACAGCAAGCCGTAAACCGGCAGCTTGGCTGAGCAGCTCATAAACGGCGTGAGCATGACCGTCATCTTGCGGTCGTGCTCGGATGGGAGCGTACGGGTCGACATGATAGCCGGCACGGTGCAGCCAAAACCGACGAGCATGGGCACGAAACTGCGGCCCGACAGGCCAAAGCGACGCAACACCTTATCCATGACAAAGGCCACGCGCGCCATGTATCCGGAGTCTTCCAGAATGGAGAGGAACAAAAAGAGCACGACGATAATCGGCAGGAAGGTCAGCACACTGCCCACGCCCGTAAGCACGCCGTCGACAGCCAGCGAGCGCACCACGTCGTTGGTACCGAACGCCTTGAGGCCCGCATCGGCCGAGGCGATGATGGCAGCGATACCGTCCTCCATGAGTCCCTGCAACGCCGCGCCGATCACGCCAAACGTCAGCCAAAAGACGAGGCCCATGATCACCAGAAACGCCGGAATGGCTGTGTAACGACCTGTCAGGATGCGGTCAATCTTGACGGAGCGCACGTGCTCGCGGCTCTCGTGCGGCTTGACGACGCAACGCCCGCACACGTCGCCGATAAAGCTAAAACGCATATCGGCCAGCGCAGATAGGCGGTCGGTGCCGGCCTCGCCCTCCATCTGGGTGATGATGTGCTCGATAGCGTCGAGCTCATTGCGATCCAGGTGAAGCGCCTCGGTTACCAGCTCATCGCCCTCGACCAGCTTGGTCGCCGCAAAGCGCACCGGGATGTGCGCCGTCACGGCATGGTCCTCGATCAGGTTAGCAATACCGTGGATGCAGCGATGCAGCGCACCGCCGTCCGGGCCGTCGGGCGCACAAAAGTCCAGGCGACCAGGGCGCTCGCGGAACCGTGCCACGTGCAGGGCGTGGTCCACCAACTCGCCGATGCCCTCGTTGCGGGCAGCGCTAATGGGGACAACGGGCACGCCCAACAGGCTCTCGAGCAGGTTGACGTCCACGGCGCCGCCGTTGGCGGTCACCTCGTCCATCATGTTGAGCGCGATGACCATAGGACGGTCAAGCTCCATGAGCTGCAGTGTCAGGTACAGGTTACGCTCGATGTTGGTGGCGTCAATGATGTCGATGATGGCGTCCGGGCGCTCGTCAAGGATGAACTGACGGCTCACGACCTCTTCGCCTGTGTACGGCGACAGGGAGTAAATGCCAGGCAGGTCGGTAACGCTCGCCTCGGGATGGTTACGGATGGTGCCATCTTTGCGGTCGACCGTCACGCCGGGAAAGTTACCGACGTGCTGGTTGGAGCCCGTCAGCTGGTTGAATAACGTGGTCTTGCCGCAGTTTTGGTTGCC
Organism: Collinsella sp. CLA-AP-H1; assembly: GCF_040092945.1. NCBI lineage: Bacteria > Bacillati > Actinomycetota > Coriobacteriia > Coriobacteriales > Coriobacteriaceae > Collinsella > Collinsella sp. CLA-AP-H1. The sequence goes on from NZ_JBBNKO010000007.1 coordinate 106,101, forward strand.
GGCGAGGGCAAAGTGCAGCGGCGCGCCCTCGGGCACGGCCGTCTTTGCCGCACGGGGCGAATACGTCCCCTCGCCCAGGGCCGGATGCTCCGTCGTGCCGATTGCGGCGTTAGCGCGCGGACCCGTATCGGTGTCGTGAATACCCACGAGCTCGATGCGAGCGGCATCGTCCTTGCGCAGTGTCAACTCGTAGCCACGTAGGCGGATCTCGAGCGGGTCACCCATGGGGGCGTACTTCATCATGGTGACTTCGGTGCCCGGCGTTAGACCCATGTCCAAAATATGCTGTCGGAGTGCCTGATCGTCCGATGCCACCGATGCGACAACGGCGTCCTTTCCAATCTCGAGTGTATCGAGCTTCACGTCCGTGTTCCTCCCCCGGCGCCCGCAGGGCGTTGTATTTATGTTCACCATGGCTAACCGTTTGCCATGGCTAACCAATTTTAAACTTACATGATAGCGTGAACACACAACGACGTTCAATCGACAGATTGCTGCAAGGAACGTCCCCAAGTGCCGGCACAAAAGGAACGTCCCCGAGTGCCAAGTGCCGCAAGAGTGTCCCTTTCGACTAGTCGCTTAAGGACGTCCCCAATGACTACCTACGCCAAGCCCTTGACAGCTAGGACGATGCCGATGTCTTGGAACCGACAGCGAAAGCCCGCCAGAGCGAGCAAGGTGCCTTGAAGCGAGGTGGCATTGACCTTCCGGTCATGCCACCGAAGCTGAAAGGCAGATTGCCGCTCTGGCGGGCTTGCAGCGTCGGCTGGTTACGCGGTTTGGTAAAACCGCGTAACTAGAAGCCGTGGCGCTCCAGAAAGCGGAAGGCTAGGCGAATCCAGGGACGGACTGCCACCTGCTTGTCCTCGTTGTCGACCGCGGTGTTGGCGTTGCCGAGCGAAAGGCCGTGACCGCCCTGGTCGAAGACGTGCATCTCGCATGCAACGCCCTCCTCGGCCATGCGCTGCGCAAACGGGTAGACCTGCGCGATCGGCGCCGTCTTGTCGTCGGACACGCCCCACACAAAGGTCGGTGGCATCTGACGCGAAACATGCGTGGTGGGGCAGATGTCGGCCAGATGCTCGTCAGTTGCCTCGCCGCCCGTCACCATCGACAGGTAGTCGTTGAGCAAATCGCGCCCCGTCTTGCCGCCCGTCTTGGGCACACGCAAGTCAATGCGCGGATCGCGCGTCTGCATGTCGCGCACATAGGCAAAGTCGAGCAATGGATAGCCCAGCACCACGGCATCGGGACTAATGTCGTCCGGACGCGCCCCGGCAAGTGCCGCAAAGGGGCCGGTCTTCCACTGTGTTGCCAGCGAGGCGCAAATCATGCCGCCAGCAGAAAAGCCCACGACGCACACGCGCTTAGGATCGACATGCCACTCGTCGGCGTTGGCGCGCACCGTGGCGACCATCTTGGCAAGATCTGCCTGGGGGTGCGGAAAGCTCACGTCACCCGTAGAACTCGTGACATAGTTGAGCACAAAGGCCTGGTAACCGTGATCCAAAAACGCAAACGCCACAGGATCCTGCTCATGCGGAGCGATATGCGTAAACGCACCTCCGCCACAGATAATCACCGCGGGGCGGCGGCCATTCGGTTTATCGGGCAACGGCTCGGCACCCAAATACGTAAACGTCGCCGGATAATCCTCGGTCGGCTCCTCGCCCCACAGCGCATGGTTCTCGACAATCATATGTGCTCCCTTCGCGCAAATTATGCGCCCTTGTTTTTCGCCTTCAAGCGTACCCCACTTGAACCCGTGGCGCAGAAACACTCCGGCAATAAGTTTCCCTTCAACTGATATATCACATAATCCCAGTTCAGAGGTATCGTTGAGCAGCGTAGAATAGGGGCGTTGACCAAGCCGCGAAACACATGTGAAACGTTTCCGGCAAACCAAACGCGCGATATGCGCCTATTTAAGTTGGAGGCAACTATGGGTCTGCTCGATTCGCTTAAGTCCACCTTCACCTCGACCGGCGAGGCGTCCGTTCCGCCCGCAGCAAGCTTCGCTACCCGCGAAGGCGTCATCTATGCCCCCGTCAACGGCGTGCTCGTCAACCTGAACGAGGTTCCCGACGAGACGATCGCCTCGGGCATGCTTGGCCAGGGCTATGGCATCGAGCCCATTACCGGCACCATCTATGCGCCCGCCAACGGCCGCATCGGCGCCACCACTGTCACCAACCACTCCATTGGCATGATCACCGAGGACGGTCTTCGCGTGTTCATCCATGTTGGCCTGGGCACCGTGGAAATGAACGGCAAGGGTTTTGCCCGCTTTGTCGAGATGGGCGATGTGGTCAAGGCAGGCCAGCCGCTCATCAGCTTCGACCGCGAGGCCATTAAGGCCGCTGGTCACGAGGACATCGTGACCGTCATCGTCTCCGAGCTCGATCGTCTTAAGAGCATCGACCATGTCGGCGAATCTGGAACGCTTATCGGCGGCAACCCGCTCGTCAAGCTGGGCGACCCGCTGCTGGTAGCCAAGACCAAGTAGCAGACTGCCGTCACATAACGGGTCAACCACCCGTGCATCTTTGCCGCATCTGTGTTGTTGTTTTTGCCTATGTAGAGGTTCTGAAACGTTTCTATATAGTCAGCTGAGCATCAACGCAGGTGCGGCTTTTGCGTAGTGAGGCATCGTCCCGCGGCATGTTGTTCAACCGCACGAACCCCCTTCCTTTGTCCGCGCAGAGCGCTAGACTGCTAGGTCGACATTGGAGGAAGATCGATGCAAAACACACCCACGGGCGCCGCACACGCCGCGCCTCAACGCAACCAACGCATCGTCGCGCTCGACGGGCTCCGCGCCCTCGCCATCGCCGGCGTCGTCCTATATCACCTTCGCCCCAGCCGCCTGACCGGCGGTTTTTTGGGCGTTACACTCTTCTTTACGCTGAGTGGCTATCTCGCCACCAAAAGCATTATGCGGGCCACGGCACGCGACGGATTCTCGTACCCGCGCTATATCTGCCGCCGCATTGCGCGCATGATGCCGCCGATCGTCGTGACCATCGCGCTTACCGCCGTCGCCACCTACATCGCGGCCCCGAGCCTACTCCCTAAGGTGCAACAGGACGCCCTGCCATCGGCACTCTTTTTGAGCAACTGGTTCTACATCTTCCGTAACGTCTCGTATTTCGCCGCCGCGGGGCTCCCCTCGCCGCTCACGCATCTGTGGTTCTGCGCTGTCACTATGCAGTTCTATCTGGTGTGGCCGGTCATCCTTATGGCACTGTGCAGCAAAACCAGGTCGCGCAACACCGCCATCGGCATCACGATCGCACTCGCGCTTGCATCGACGGCAGCCATGGTCCTCATGTTTAATCCCACCGCCGACACATCGCGCGTCTACTACGGAACCGACGCCCGTGTCGCCGAGCTTTTATGCGGAGCCTTAGCCGCCATCGCAGCGCCGCGCCTGCGCGAGATGCTGAGCGGTGACATCCATACCCCCGGAGCCAACAAGGGCATCTCAAAGGTCAACGCGATTTCTATCGCGTGGCTCGTTGCCGTTATAGCCGGCGCACTCATGCTGACCGGAGAGAGCGCTTGGCTCTACCGCGGCGGCTTTTTGCTGTTTGCCCTCGCCACTGGACTCCTCATCATCTGCGTGCAGAATACGGAGTGCATCGTGCGTCGTCTATTGTCGGTCAAGCCGCTCGTCTGGCTGGGCCAGCGCTCGTTCTCGGTCTATCTGGTGCACTATCCCCTACTGCTTCTTATGAACCCCGCAACCCGCACCACCCGCATCGCCTGGTGGGAGCAGGTATTACAGCTTGTACTGATCCTTGCGGTAGCCGAGGTTTTCTATCGCCTCATCGAACGCCCTTGGTCCCACAAGCCGGCCCAACAGGACAGCACGGCAGGAAAGCACGTCCTCGCGCCCGCCATGGTGCTCCCCGCGCTTGGCGCCGCATGCGTCGCCGCACTTGCCTTCGCGCCGCTTGACTGGGCAGGCATCGCCACCGCCCGCGCCGAGCAGCTCCGTCCCGAGCTTGCCCAGAACGCGACCTCGTCCCAGGACAACGGAGCCAACGACAAGGGCGTCGAGCCCGCATCCGGTAAAGATTCCCAGCCCAGCGACACCGCATCCGATGACGCCACCAAGCAAAAACCCAAAGAGGGACCTATCGCCGAAAAGGTCCCGAAGAACCTTGACTGGAAGAGCTTTACCTACGACGAGGCAACCGGAACCTGCGACGCCCGCGTGCTCATGATCGGCGACTCGGTCACCGCAGGTGCCCAACCTGGCATTCAGACGGCGCTTCCCAACGCGTACATCGACGGCGTGGTGAGCCGCCAGTTCTACACCTTCCAGGATGTCTATGCACAGGACAGCGCCAACTACGATCCAAGCGTGGTCATCTGCGCGCTTGGCACCAACGGCCTCATCCGCGACCCCCAGCAGGTGCAGGACGTGATCAATGCCGTGGGCGGCAAGCCCATCTACTTTGTGACCGTGCGCGTACCGCTCGAGCTACAGGACCGCAATAACCAGACGATTCGTGACGTCTGCGCCCAAAACGACAACGCCGGCGTCATCGACTGGAACGGTGCCTCAGAGGGCCACAGCGAATACCTTGTCGACGACGGCACACACCTCACCCAGGCGGGAATCGACACCTACGCTGCTCTCATACGCCAAGCCATCTGCGGGCACTAGGCAACGCAAAATCGGCGCTTGCGCGGTGCCCACGTCACGCCCATACATCACACCTGACGTTTTGCTACGCCCCCACTCGCGGGTTAGAATGGTTAACTGCTTGGAAATAATCCGTACAACCGTTATGGGAGGATACGTGAACCGCACCAAAATCGCGCAGCTCTATGCCGATGCCGAGTCGCTCGGTGGCCAGACCGTCACCGTCGCCGGCTGGGTCAAGTCCGTCCGCGACATGAAGAACTTTGGCTTCGTTACACTCAACGACGGCAGCTGCTTCCGCGACCTGCAGGTCGTCATGAACCGCGAGGCGCTCGACAACTACGACGAGATCGCCCATCAAAACGTCTCGGCCGCCCTCATCTGCACCGGCACCGTCAAGCTGACCCCCGATGCGCCCCAGCCCTTCGAGCTTTCTGCCACCTCCATCGAGGTCGAGGGCGTCAGCGCCCCGGATTACCCGCTGCAGAAGAAGCGCGCAACCGTCGAGTTCCTGCGCACCCAGCAGCACCTGCGTCCGCGCACCAACCTGTTCCGCGCCGTGTTCCGCATCCGCTCTGTCGCAGCTGCCGCTATCCACCGCTTCTTCCAGGAGCAGGGCTTTGTCTACGTCAACACCCCCATCATCACCACGAGTGACTGCGAGGGCGCCGGCGAGATGTTCCGCGTGACCACGCTCGACCCCAAAAATCCGCCCCTCACCGAGTCCGGCGAGGTCGACTGGAGCCAGGACTTCTTTGGCAAGCATGCGAGCCTCACTGTGTCCGGCCAGCTCAATGCCGAGAACTTTGCCATGGCCTTTGGCGACGTGTACACCTTTGGCCCCACCTTCCGCGCCGAAAACTCCAACACCACGCGCCACGCCGCCGAGTTTTGGATGATTGAGCCCGAGATGGCCTTCGCCGACCTCAACGACTACATGGACAACGCCGAGGCCATGCTCAAGTACGTTCTTAAGGACGTTATGGCCACCTGCCCCGACGAGCTCAACATGCTCAACAAGTTTGTGGACAAGGGTCTGCTTGAGCGCCTGGACCATGTCGCCAACTCCGACTTTGCCCGCGTTACCTACACCGAGGCCGTCGAGATCCTGGAGCAGGCGGTGGCTGCCGGCCACAAGTTCGACTACCCCGTCAGCTGGGGCATCGATCTGCAGACCGAGCACGAGCGCTTCCTGACCGAGGAGCACTTTAAGCGCCCGACCTTCGTAACCGACTACCCGGCCGAGATCAAGGCGTTCTACATGCGCATGAACGAGGACGGCAAGACCGTCGCCGCCGCCGACTGCCTGGTTCCCGGTATCGGCGAGATTATCGGCGGCTCCCAGCGCGAGGAGCGCCTGGATCTGCTCGAGGCCCGCATCAAGGACCTGGGCATGAATCCTGAGCAGTACAAGTACTACCTTGACCTGCGCCGCTACGGTTCCTGCAAGCACGCCGGCTACGGCTTGGGCTTCGAGCGCTTGGTCATGTACCTGACCGGCGTGGGCAACATCCGCGACGTCCTGCCGCACCCGCGCACCGTGGGCAACGCCGACTTCTAATCGCCATAGCGCCACCAAACACGTTCCAGCACATCGCGCCAGCGCCTCTCGGCAAGCCGAGGGGCGCTTTTTTCAACAGTGTCCGTCAAGCTTTTGGCAAGGTTTTGGTCAGTTAGGCAGGGTTGTTGAAAACTCGACCCGCCGTTTGCCGGCAACCATCGACCGTCCAAGGCGTCACGCGTCCTTGGCCAGGCTCCGCACCCTAGGCTCTGATCTGCCATCACCAAAAAAGGAAAGGACGTGGGCGCTATGACCGAAGCCGTTGTTGAAAACTACGAGACCACGACCAGGGGCTCCGCCTCGATGGCAGCCTATCGCGCCGTACGCATTCTGCAGCTCTTGAGCGAGAACACCGGCGAGGACAAGGCGCTGCTTTCCGACGAGCTGGTCGAGCTCCTCGCCCATCCCGACGACCCCGCCCGCATGCCCATCTCGGCGGCACGCCGCAGCATCTATACCTCGATATCCGCACTTCGTCACGCCGGATACGAAATCGACTATAAGCGCGGCGTGGGCTATCGGCTTCTCACCCGTCCACTTGCTGACGAGGAAATCATACGGCTCCACGGCATGGTCATGCGCAACCGATCGACGCCCATAGCCATTCGAAAGAGCATGGCGCAGCACCTGGTCGCCATGGCGAGCGCCGATGTTCGCGACTATCTCGATATGCCCGAACCGGCACCGGCCGCCAACGACGCACCCGTCAAGACAACGCGTCCGCACGCCAAGCGTATCGACACGTGCGAACTCGTCGAACAGGCCATCGACCATGGAACAACTGTCAGCTTTGATATCACAAACGTCCTGACCCGAGGCGAAATCGAGGTGGTACGGATGACGGTCCGACCCTTTGCCATCAGGCAGCGCGATGGCGTCTCGTATCTGCTGGGAACGGTCTACGACGCCCGAGGCGCCGACGACACCCTGCGCACCGTTGAGGTCAGCCGCATGAGAAACGTCAGCACGCGTTTGCTCGACGGCAAGAAACTCTTTGCCGCGCTAGACGAAGAAGACAGCCCCGCACCCGCAGCATAAGCCCCGTTACCGTCCGTCGTTCCTCAGCACCGCCCATCCGGTTCAGTATTAAAAAACCCGCCAGGTTATTGTAAAAATGGACATCGGCGTTACTATAGTCCCACTTGCACTTTTTCCTAGTGCAGTGTTTCCAGCCATTTTTATACTGGGGGTAATGATATGAAGGACATCACCATCAGCCGCAGGAGCCTTCTTGTCTCCGCTGGCCTGCTCGCGCTCGCTCCGCTCGCCGGATGCGGCGGCAACTCTGGTTCCGGCTCCGCTGCCGCCGGTTCCGACTACACCATCGGCGTTCTGCAGCTCACCGAGCACTCCGCGCTCGATGCCGCCAACGACGGCTTCGTCAAGGCCATCAAGAAGAGCGGTCTCAAGGTCAAGATCGACCAGAAGAACGCCCAGAACGACCAGTCCACGTGTAAGTCCATTGCCGACAAGTTCGTAGGCGACGGCGTCGACCTGATCTATGCCATCGCTACGCCCGCCGCGCAGGCTGCCGCCGGCGCCACCGCCGATATCCCCATCGTTGGCTGCGCCATCACCGACTACGCTGCTTCCGGCCTGGTCCAGGACAACGACAAGCCCGGCACCAACGTCACGGGCGCTTCCGACCTCACCCCGGTCGCCGAGCAGCTCGAGATGATGCAGAAGGTCCTGCCCGACGTTAAGAAGGTCGGCCTGCTCTACTGCACTGCCGAGTCCAACTCCGACGTCCAGATCAAGGCCGCCAAGAAGGAGCTCGACAAGCTGGGCCTCGAGTACACCGACTTCACCGTCTCGAGCTCCAACGAGATTCAGTCCGTTGTCGAGTCTGCCGTGGGCAAGGTCGACGCGCTGTACTCCCCCACCGACAACACCATCGCCGCGGGTGCCTCGCAGGTCGGCCAGATCTGCAAGGAGAACAAGCTCCCCTTCGTGACCGGCGAGGAGGGCATGTGCAAGGCCGGCGGTCTGTTCACCCTCTCCATCAACTATGAGGACCTGGGCTACGCCGCGGGCGAGATGGCCGTCAAGATCCTGAAGGGCGAGGCCAAGCCCGAGGATATGCCGATCAAGCACCTCTCGAGCAAGGACCTGGTCGTCGTCAAGAACGACGAAATGGCCGAGGCCCTGGGCATCGACCTCTCCGCTCTGGACGCGTAGCGGCATGCGCGGCGATGTGCCTAGGGCCCATACTCGCGCCGTTGCCGTGCTATTCAATATCTGAGCCACAGGGGCGGACGCCAAAGACCGGCGTTCGCCCTGCTTGTTTCGGATGAGACAAAACATCCGTCCGCAGCTCTTTTATGCATTGTTACCGCTATTATGGAAAATCACGTGTCCACCCTATCCTAGGAGGTATGAAGCATGCTCATTGCATTGCAGGGCGCCGTTTCGCAGGGCGTCCTCTGGGGCATTATGGTGCTTGGCGTGTTTATCACGTTCCGCCTGCTCGACATCCCCGATATGACCTGCGACGGCAGCTTTGCCCTCGGCGGCTGTGTTTGCGCCGTGCTCATCGTCAACAATAACGTCGACCCCTTGCTCGCCGTGCTGGCCGGCATGTGTGCCGGTGCCATCGCCGGCGCCGTCACGGGCATCTTGACCACCGTCTTTGAGATTCCCGCAATCCTCGCCGGAATCCTTACGCAGATCAGTCTGTGGTCCATCAACCTGCGCATCATGGGCAAATCCAACACGCCCATCCTTGCCAAGGGCACCATCTTCTCATCCGTCAGCCACATGACGGGCCTGCCGCAGTCCACTGTTGCCATTATCCTGGGCATTGTGCTGGCCGTGGCCATCGTCGCCATCCTGTACTGGTTCTTTGGCACTGAGATCGGCTCGGCGCTGCGTGCCACCGGCAACAACGAGTACATGATCCGCGCCCTGGGCGTTAACACCAACACCACCAAGATGATCGCCCTCGTGCTCTCCAACGCCCTCATCGGCCTTGCCGGCGCGCTCATCTGCCAGAGCCAGAAGTACGCTGACATTGGCATGGGCACCGGTGCCATCGTTATCGGTCTTGCCGCCATTGTTATCGGCGAGGTGCTCGGCCGCCTGCTGCCCGGCGGTCTGACGCAGTTTAGCGTCCGTCTTGCCTCTGCCGTCTTTGGCTCCGTGGTGTACTTCCTCATTCGCGCCATCGTGCTGCAGCTGGGTATGGATGCCAACGACATGAAGCTGCTCTCCGCCGTGATCGTTGCCGTGGCCCTGTGCGTGCCCGTGGTTTGGGAGCGCTACAAGCTCCGCAGCTCCTATACGAGGGGAGATGAGGCAAATGCTTAAGCTCTCGCACGTCAAAAAGACCTTTAACAAGGGCACCGTCACCGAGAAGCGCGCACTCACCGGCGTCGACCTCACCCTTAACGACGGCGACTTTGTGACCGTGATCGGCGGCAACGGCGCCGGCAAGTCCACGCTGCTCAATATGATCGCCGGCGTGTATCCGCTCGATTCGGGCGTTATCGAGCTCGACGGCACCGACATCTCGCGTCTGAGCGAGTCGCAGCGCGCCAAGTACCTGGGCCGTGTGTTCCAGGACCCCATGCGCGGCACCGCAGCCGACATGCAGATTGCCGAGAATCTGGCCCTCGCCAAGCGCCGCGGCCAGCGTCGCGGTCTTTCGTGGGGCGTCACCAAGGCCGAGAAGGACGAGTACGTTGAGCTGCTCAAGCGCCTGGACCTTGGTCTGGATACGCGTCTCAACGCTAAGGTCGGCCTGCTCTCGGGCGGCCAGCGCCAGGCACTCACCCTGCTCATGGCCACGCTCACCAAGCCGCGCCTGCTGCTGCTCGACGAGCACACGGCGGCCCTCGACCCCAAGACGGCATCGAAGGTGCTCAACCTGACCGAGGAGATCGTTGACGAGAACCACCTGACCACGCTCATGGTCACGCATAACATGAACGACGCCATCCGTCTGGGCAACCGTCTGATCATGATGCACGAGGGCCATGTGATCTACGACGTTGCCGGCGACGAGAAAAAGTCGCTCACCGTGGCCGACCTGCTGCAGAAGTTCGAGGAGGTCTCGGGCGGCGAGCTCGCCAACGACCGCATGCTGCTGAGCTAACGACCTAGAAAACCACCACAAAGGGGACAGTGAACTGCCTCCCATTTCTTGGACATCGGGAAATGGGAGGTTTTCCATGAGTATAGACCTCAGGGTGAAGCACGACCTGGAGTCCAGGAGGCGGGCCGTCGAGCTCTTCGACGCCGGCGTCGGCTG
>NZ_JBBNKO010000008.1:0-89143 GCF_040092945.1 Collinsella sp. CLA-AP-H1
CCCTCTCGGGGGCAGGGACGTTCGGCCGTGCGCGGGCGCCCGGTCGGCGGCCCGTTCTGGGCGCGCCTCAATCGTAGCCCGAGACGGTCCCGGGCTGACAATTTCGACTGTAATGGACGTTCTTAAACGACTAGTCATTCAAGAACGTCCCCAACGACTACCCAAGTGCCAAGCACCGCAAGAGTGTCCCCTTTGACTAGTCGTTTAAGAACGTCCCCAACGACTACCCGACAACAAAGGCAACGCCAATGTTTTGGCGAAGTCAGCGAAAACGCCCCTAAGCGAGCAAGGTGACGTGAAAGAGGAGGGCATTGACCTTCTGGTCATGCCCGACGATTGAACGTCAGATTGCCGCTTAGGGGCGTTTGCAGCGTCGAGCCGTTACGCGGTTCGTAGAACCGCGTAACTAACAAATGAGCATTGCGTCTCCAAAGCTGAAGAAGCGGTAGCGCTCCTCAATGGCGGCGGCGTAGGCATCCATGATCTGGTCGCGGGTGGCAAGTGCGCTCACGAGCATCATGAGCGTGGAACGCGGCACATGGAAGTTTGTGATCAGTGCGTCGACCACGTGATAGGTCGAGCCGGGCATGAGGTAGAGCTGCGTCGTAGCGTTCTCGCGCACCACGATGTCACCGCGGCCGAGCGTGTCGGCGCCGTCCTCACGACCCTCAAAATAGCGCGCCGTCACAGCCGGATCGGACACCGGCGCATCGGCGTCAAACGCGCTCTCGAGCGAGCGCACCGCCGTGGTACCGACAGCGATCACACGATGGCCCTCGGCCTTCGCCTTATGCACGGCGTCGACAACTTCCTGCGACACGTGGTAGCGCTCGGTGTGCATCACATGCTGCGTGGGATCGTCCTCCTCCACCAGACGGAAAGTATCGATGCCCACTTCGAGCTCGACGGCAGCAAACTTCGCACCCTTGGCCTCGATAGCGGCCATGAGCTCGGGCGTGAAGTGCAGACCCGCCGTAGGAGCGGCAGCCGAGTGCTCCTCCTTCATGGCGTAGACGGTCTGATACTTCTCGGGATCGCCTTCGTAATCGGTAATGTAGGGCGGCAGCGGCACGTGACCGGCGGCGTGGATGGCCTCGTCGAGCGTGCGCGGCTCGCCGGCAGCATTGCAACCGGCCGGCTCAAAGCGCACCAGACGGCCGCCACGGCTATCGGTGACAAAGTCGATGACCTCGGCCGCCAGCACCACGGGCGCGCCCTCGGGCGCATGGGCGCCACCGGCGCGATACTCAATCTGAGCACCGGGCTTCAGACGCTTGCCCGGCTTGACCAGGCACTCCCAAACATGGCCCAGCGGGTCAACATCCTCGCGGCGCTTGAGCAGCAGCGTCTCGACCACACCACCCGAGCCGGCTTTGCGACCAATCAGGCGGGCCGGCATCACGCGCGTCTTGTTGATGACGAGCACATCGCCCGGCTCGATATAGTCGATGATGTCGCGGAAGATGCGGTGCTCAACGGTGCCGCCGTGCTCCAGCGGCGTTCCCGCCTGGGAGCCCTTGCGATCCACCACCAGCAGGCGGCAGGAGTCGCGCGGCTCGGCAGGAGCCTGGGCAATCAGTTCCTCGGGAAGGTTGTAGTCAAAATCATCGGTACGCATAGACACGTCAGATACTCCTTATATAGCTAAAGTCCGCTCTACATCCTAGCAGGCTGACGTCCCAAATGAACTACTTTTTGGCAGCCTTGCGCTCGTCGCGAATGCGGGCACGGTCCATGGCCGCTTCGACGGCCGAGAATCGGCAACCACAGTAGTTCTGCCGATACATGCCAAGCTCGCGCGAACGACGCGTGGCCTCGGGATAATACGGGCGAAAATCGCGAATCACCGGAGTGAGACCGCGGGCGGCGGCCAAACGCTCCAACACATCATTGCAGGTGTCGAACAGCTGATACGGCGAGACGGCGAGCGTCGTGCCCACACATTCAAACCCGCGCTCCTGGGCCACACGGCATGCCTCGGCCAAGCGCAAGGCATAGCACACACGACAGCGGCGGGGTCGATCGGCGCCCAACGGGGCCACACCGGCCTCCCAGCGCTCGCGGTCCTCGCCTGCTTCAATGAGCTCGATGTCGCCATCAGCACACCACCGGCGCAGCTCGTCCAAGCGGCGCTGCCATTCATCGCGCGGCTGAATATTGGGGTTGGTCCAGCAAATCGTGGGCTCAAACCCCTCCTCGCGCAGCAGGCGGACCGGCTCCAGCGAGCACGGCGCACAGCAGGCGTGCAACAGCAACGGCTTCATGGACATCTCCTCCCCCACAATAAGTAGTCTTTTTGGGACGGGGCTATTTTGACTACTTTTGACGTAAAGCAGTCAAAAATACCCATCTCCAAAAAGTAGTCAAAATAGCCCCGTCCCAAAAAGACTACTGACCAAAAAAGCGCACGCCAAAGGATGTGTCCTCGCAGGCGACAATGCGACGGTCGCGCAGAATGGTCCGCACGTAATACCAGTCGCCCACACAGCCCGACAAGTGCAGACCAGCCGCCAGGTAGCACAGCAGCGGATAGCCCGAGAGCGCAAACCCTAGGGCAAACGCCGCCGTCACAACAACCGTCGGCGCCAGGCAAACCGCCACGTACCGCCGGCGCGAATACACCACGCCCTCGGCGCAGGCGTAAATCATGCAGGTTTCGAGATTTGCCCCAAAGGTCACCCGAGCACCGACAGGTGCAAACAGCTTAAAGAACACGCCGTGCACCAGCTCGTGCACGGCAAATGACGCCGCCGAAACCGCAGCCAAGCCGACTATCCAGCCCAAGACAGCCGTCCAGCCACCCGCGTCAGCCGCGTCCAGATCCGCAGGTCCGCCCAGCAGCATAAAAACCGGCACCAGGCACACGGCAAATGCACCGAGCACTGCCATCCCCCACGCAAAGCAGGCGTGCAGAAAATCCTCGTCCTCAAACGCATGTATGTTGGAAATCTCATTCATAGCATCTTAGGATAGCGCCCCTGCCACGTACCCGTCCGCATGTGCGATAATGTCGAACGATATGCACGAATTGACCACTGCGTCGCCGAGCCCCGCGCCCGGCCGCGCTCTTACCATATGCGAAGGAGTCCCATGGCATCCAAATACTCCATGAACGACCGTCCCAGCTGGCCTCGCCGCGCCATCGTTACCGCCGGCGAGCCCTACGGCAACAAGGGCCTTCACTTTGGCCACGTCGGCGGCGTCTTTGTCCCGGCCGACTTCTTCGCCCGCTTCCTGCGCGACCGCCTGGGCCGCGAGAATGTCATCTTCACCTCGGGAACCGACTGCTACGGATCGCCCATCATGGAGAGCTACCGCAAGCTCAAGGAGAACGAGGGCTACGACAAGTCCATTAGCGAGTACGTCGAGTCCAACCACTCCCGCCAGGCCGCGACCCTCAACAACTACAACATCAGCTGCGACATCTACGGCGGCTCGGGCCTTGAGCCGGCGGCCCAGATTCACAACGAGGTTACCGCCGAGATTATCGAGCGCCTGCACGAGCAGGGCACCATCTCCAAACGCTCCACGCTGCAGTTCTACGACGCCAAGGCCGGCACGTTCCTCAACGGCCGCCAGGTGATCGGCCGCTGCCCCATCCAGGGCTGCAAGTCCGAAAAGGCTTATGCCGACGAGTGCGACCTGGGTCACCAGTTTGAGCCCGAGGAACTCATCGCACCCAAGAGCCAGCTCACCGGCGAAGTGCCCGAGCTGCGCCCGGTCGACAACCTCTACTTCGACCTGCCCGCCTACCTCGACTTTATGAAGACCTACACCGCCAAGCTCGCCCAGAACCCGCAGGTTCGCTCCGTGGTCTCCAAGACCATGGAGGAGTGGCTGCTGCCGGCACAGCTCTATATTCAGAACAAGTTCCGCGAGGCCTTCGACGCCGTCGAGGACCAGCTCCCCGAGCACACCGTGCTGGAGCCTGAGGGCAACAAGAGCAGCTTTACTGTCACCTTCCCCAGCTGGAAGGAGCGCGACGACGCCCACGCGGTGCTCGCCAACGGCGGCGTGCGCTTCCGCAGCGGCAAGGCGCTCGTGCCCTTCCGCATCACCGGCAACATCGACTGGGGCGTTCCGGTGCCCGAGGTCGACGGCGTGACCGACGTCACCTGCTGGTGCTGGCCCGAGAGCCTGTGGGCGCCCATCAGCTACACCCGCACCGTGCTCGCACGCGATGCCAAGGCCGCCGGCGTGACCGAGGGTGTCGCCGCCCAGGACGCCGCCCTCATGGGCGAGCCCGCCGCCGATTCCACGCAGGTCCCCGCGCCCACCTACCAGCACAGCTCGCTCGACTGGCGCGACTGGTGGTGCTCTGACGACGCTCAGATCTACCAGTTTATCGGTCAGGACAACATCTACTTCTACTGCATCGCGCAGACCGCCATGTGGGAGGCCCTGGGCTGGGACCTTACTCAGAGCACCGTCAGCGCCTGCTACCACCTGCTCTACATGGGCAAAAAGGCCAGCTCGTCCTCGCAGACGCCTCCCCCGCCGGCAGACGACCTGCTCAACCACTACACCTGCGAGCAGATGCGTGCACATTGGCTGTCGCTCGGCCTATCCGAGAAGCCGGTAAGCTTTAGCCCCAAGGCATACGACACGCGCGTGACCGGCAAGGACAAGGACGGCAACGAGGTGCGTGCCTGCGACGACAAGCGCGTTATCGACCCGGCCCTTAAGGAGAGCGCCCTTTTGACCGGCGTCTTCAACCGCCTGGCCCGCAGCTGCTTCTACGGCGTCGCCATCAAGGAGGGCGACGAGAGCCCCTATCGCAACGGTTGCATCCCCGCCGGTGCAGCCTCTGCTGCCGTGGTCGAAGCCGCCGAGCAGGCCGCCCTTGCCTTTGAGCAGGCCATGTACAAGTTCGAGACGCACCGCGCGCTCGCCGTGTGCGACGACTACCTGCGCGCCGCCAACAAGCGCTGGAGCGACGCCTCCAAGGCCGCCAATAAGCTCGAGGGCGAGGCGGCAAACGCCGCCATGACGCAAGCCCTCGTCGACGCCTTTACCGAACTGCGCGTGGCGACCGTCCTGATGCACGGCATCGTCCCGGCCGGCTGCGAGCTCATCTGCGAGTACTTCGATGTCGATCCGGTCGCCTTCTTTAGCTGGGATAACATCTTTGCCTCCACGGACGAATTTATGGAGAGCCTGGGCGAGAAGCCCGGCGAGCACCGTGTGAAGCCGCTGCCCCCGCGCTTCGACTTCTTCAGCAAGCACGAGAGCCAGTACTAGGCCAACGCCAAGGCAGAGTAGTCAATTTGGGACGGGGCTATTTTAGCTACCCCGTCCCAAATTTAACTGCAACGCCTGCCGAAACGGACGGGTAGCTAAAATAGCCCCGTCCCAAATTGACTACTTTTAATGGAATGGGAAGGAAAGACGGATGTCCAAGCCGCGTCGTCGTAAGCAGAAAAAGCAGGTCAAGGCCGAGCTCAAGCTCAGGCAGTTTGCTGCTACCGAGCTTTCCGACCAGCTTGCCGCCCAACACTCCGCCGCCGACCTGCCGCGCTTTATGGTCGACACGGTCGCCGGCGCCTATGCACCCGCCGATGCCGAGCTCATGATCGAAGGCTTTGGTGCCGCGGCTACACGCCCAGTCACGCTGCGCGCCAACACGCTCAAGACGACCGCCGAGGACATCGCCGCCGCACTCGACGAAGCCGGCATCGCGCACCAAACCGTTACCTGGTATCCGGACGCCTTCATCCTGCCCGAAGCCCAGGTTTCCGACCTGTGGGATCTCGACATCTACCGCGACGGCAAAATCTATCTGCAGAGCCTGTCATCCATGATGCCGCCGTTGGTCCTGGGCGCCCAGACAGGCGAGGACATCCTGGACATGTGTGCAGCCCCCGGTGGCAAGACGACGCAGATCGCCGCCCTCACCCAGGGCCAGGCACACCTCACGGCCTGCGAGATGAGCATTCCCCGCGCCGAGAAGCTCGAAGCCAACCTCCACCGCCAAGGCGCCAAAAACGTGCCCGTCATGCGCATCGACGCACGCGAGCTCGATGAGTTCTTCCGCTTTGACCGCATCCTGCTCGACGCTCCCTGCACCGGCACGGGCACCGTCATCAGCGGCAACGAGAAGAGTCTGCGCGGCCTCACCGAGCAGTTGCTCGGCAAGTGCGCCCGCTCGCAGCGAGCACTTCTGGACCGCGCCATGGGAGCCCTCAAACCGGGCGGCACGCTCGTCTATTCGACTTGTTCGATCTTGCCGCAGGAAAACGAGGACGCTCTGCAAGAGGCCCTCGACAAGCACATGGACTGCGAGCTCATCCCCCTCGACGGCACGCCGAGCGAAAATGAAACGCGTCGCGCTCAGGATGCCGGCGAGGAGCCGCATATCGAGTGCAACGCCCTCACCGAGGCCATCGCCGCCGGCCACGTCTCGTCCGTTGCCAACGGTATGCCCGGCACGCTGACCATTCCGCCCAGCCGCGACTTTGAGGGCTTCTACATCGCCCTGATCCGAAAACGCAGCTAGCGCACGGATTCAAACCTCAACAAACTATCTCCGTGCGCACTTGTCCTGCTGGTCACGGTGCTGCTTAAGTGCCTCGCGCTCCTTGCGTTCGGCCCTTTTGCCCTTAATGGCCGTGACCACCAAGTAGATGACCGCGGCGGCTACGATTGCGCCCACACACAGGCCAATCGAGCCCAACATTGCTGTAAATTCCATTCCGCGTCACCTCTCTTTTAAACGGGACATTCAAGATAGCACCTCAATACCCGCCACCACAGCTCCTTCACGTTCGCCGGCCCTTCGGTCTAACGGATGGCGCGGCGGGGAAAAATCAACTCGTCAAACGATTTGGCAAGCACAACGCTGCCGGCACCCTGCCGACCACCATCGCATAGAATCGAGGATCCATGGATACCCTCAACGACCTAAACGAGCGCGTCGACGCCTTTGTCGGCACCAGCTCCTTTGACACGCCTGCCGCGACAAACGACCAAGCTCCCATCGATGTACCCGCCGAGGTTCACGAGGACATCGTCGCCTCGGTCGATTTTTCCGAGGTCGAGCTCGCAGACGAGTTCACCGAGCCCCAGGTAGCCGTGACCCCCAACGGACTGCTCCCCATGGAGCCGCTGCCCATCGACGGGCGTCTGCGCAAGGCGGCCCTCCGCATGCCCGACGAGATCGAGGAGGCCAGCGGCTTTACGCTCTTCGGTCGTCGCATCAAGTCGCTTATCTACACCACCGACGTCGCGGTCATCCGCAACTCCAACGCCGATGCCGTCTTTGCCGTTTACCCCTTCACGCCACAGCCTGCCATTACGCAGGCGCTGTTGACTGTCGCCGAGTGCCCGGTCTTTGTGGGCGTGGGCGGCGGAACTACGACCGGTAAGCGCTCCGTACAGATGGCAGCCGTCTCCGAGATGCAGGGCGCGGCGGGCTGTGTGGTCAACTCCCCCGCCACTGCCGAGATGGTCGAGCACATCACCAACATCGCCGACATCCCCGTCATCGCCACAGTCGTACGTTGCGACGATGATGCGCATGCCAAAGTGCGCGCCGGAGCCAAGATTCTCAACATCGCCGCCGGCAAAAACACGCCCCAGGTCCTACGTGAACTGCGCGAGCACTATCCCAACCTGCCGCTCATCGCGCCGGGCGGCAAGACGCCCGAGAGCATCCGTGAAACCATCGCCGCCGGCGCCAACGCCATCATCTGGACACCACCTTCGGCCCAGCAGCTGCAGACCGACATGATGCAGCGCTACCGCAAGATGAAAGAAGACGCCACGCCCGTCATCTCGCGCGACGATGTGCCCATTATCGACCAGGTTGCCGCCGCCGAGGTCAGTCAGGTCGAGAACATGAATCCCGACGTGCCGATTCCCGACGAGGTTATCGAGCGCGTCGCTTCGATCCACGATCATATCGAGGAGCGCCGCGCCAACCGCGGCCTCAAGCCATCGCTCCACGGCTTCTTCTTCCGCGGCAAGAAACGCTAACCCAAACAGCAAGGCCCGCCTCACAAACGTGAGGCGGGCCGTTTTCGTTTGAGCAATCGTGCGCGACGTGATGGGGCGAATTAACTCACGCGCTTGTCGCCCATAAAGAAGAGCGCCACCGTACCAGGTCCGGTGTGCGAACCGATCAGAGCACCGATATTGTTGATCTCAATCTTGCCTTTGAGCTGCGGAACTTGTTCCTCAATCAGCGCCGCAACGGCCTCGGCATCCCCGCGGCACGCCGAGTGCGACATGATGCACTTGCCCGAATAATCCGCACCGTCCTGCACGTGTTTCATCATGGTCTTAGCCATCTCGGAAATCGCGCGCTTCTTGGTGCGAATCTTCTCACGTGGCGACAGCTTGCCTTCGCAATCGACCGTCATAAGCGGGCAAATCTTAAGCGCCGTGCCGATAATCGCGCTCGCGGCCGAAATGCGACCGCCGCGCAGGTAGCTCGACAGATCGGTCGAGAAGAACCAGTGGTGAAGGTTGAGTTTATGCTCCTCAATCCAAGCGGCCGTCTCGTCGAGCGAAGCCCCGCTATCGCGCACGTCGGCGGCATATTCCAGCAATAGGCCAAAGCCCGAAGACGCCGCCAGCGAATCGATGACGCGCACCTTGCCGCCCTGAGGATAGCGATCCGCGAGCATCTGCGCCGCAACGCAGGCCGATCCATACGTGCCCGAAATACCCGACGACAACGCCAGGTGCAGCACGTCTTTACCCTCGGCAACAAACGGCTCCCAAAACTCCTCGTACTCGCCCACGCTCACCTGAGACGTCTTGGGCATAGCGCCCGCGGCAATCTGGACAAAAAACTCGTCCGGCGTAATCGACTGATACAGATCGTCCGTATAGACAACATCGTCGATCTCGTAATGAAAACACACGACAGGGATATTGCGCGACGCAAAGAACTCACGGGTTCGGTCGGCGGCGGATTCACAGGTCAGGACAAAATCACTCATATGAGGCTCCTTAAGTATTGCTGCGCAAATTATCGCACAGCAAGCCTAAATACGATACAAACGTCCACTATTTACCAATTCGAACCGAAATTAGCGAACATCTTTACCACCATCGTCTCCACCGACCCCACGCAAAAATATCTGAGAAAACACCCTCTGTCGTCTCCACCAAACCGACACATCAACCTCAACTAAATCGATTTACCAAACCGTTCAGCCGACAATTCAGCCGCCGGCGCAAAATCGAAACAAAGCCGGCGCATACTGATAAACGTTTGACGCTGTTTATCAGTTTTACCAACCATATCGGAAGGTGTTTCATGGTCGCATTCGATCGCAACCCGCAAGACTTTAAGTATCTGCGTCTGCTGTCGAGACAATTTCCTACCGAGCAATCCGCGTTTACCGAGATTATCAATCTCTCGGCCATTCTCAACCTGCCCAAAGGCACCGAGCATTTTATGAGCGACGTGCATGGTGAGTACGAAGCCTTTATGCACATCCTCAACAACTGCTCGGGCGTCGTGCGCGAGCATGTCGACGAGATCTTTGGCGACACGCTCTCCTTTGACGAAAAGGGCGAGCTGTGTACGCTCATCTACTACCCGCGCGAGAAGATCGACCTGGTCCGCAGCCGGCGCGAGGACTCGCCAACCTGGTACAAGACGATGCTTGACCAGCTCATCATGGTCGCTCGCTCGCTTTCGAGCCGCTACACGCGCTCCAAGGTGCGTAAGGCCATCCCGCGCGACTACGCCTACATCATCGACGAGTTGTTGCACACGCACCCGGACGAGAACAACTATCGCGTGCGCTATCACGAGCGCATCGTGGAATCCATCCTGGAGACCGCCAGCGCCGACGACTTTATCGAGTCGCTCGCCTCGCTCATCAAGCGGCTGGCCGTCGACCACCTGCACCTGGTGGGCGATATCTTCGACCGTGGCGGCGGCGCTGCCAAGATTATGGACCGCCTGCTCACCTACCATTCGCTCGACATCCAGTGGGGCAACCACGACCTGCTGTGGATGGGCGCCGCTGCCGGCGAGCCCGCCTGCATCGCCACGGTGCTGCGCAACAACCTGCGCTACGACAATTACGAGATCCTCGAGAACGACTACGGCATCTCGCTGCGCGAGCTCGTCGCCTTTGCCGATGCCACCTACACCGCCGGTGAGTCCATCACCCCGCTGATCAAAGCCATCAACGTGCTGCTCTTTAAACTCGAGGGCCAGATTATCCAGCGTCACCCCGAGTTCGACATGACCGACCGCCTGCTGCTCGACAAGATCGACCACGACACCGGCACGGTCACGCTCGCCGACGGCAGCGTGTGGCCGCTCACGACCAACGACTTCCCCACCGTCGACCCGACGGACCCCTACACGCTCACGCCCCAGGAGCAACATATCATCGACAAGCTCGTGTCCGAGTTTGTCACCGCCGATCACCTGCATCGCCATATCGATTTCCTCTACACCCATGGCTCGATGTACAAGGTCACCAACGGCAACCTACTGTTCCATGGCTGCGTGCCGCTCAACGAGGATGGTACCTTTAGCAGCATGAACTGCCTGGGCACCTGGCACGCCGGCCGCGATTATCTCGATTTTTGCGACCGTATCGCCCGCCGCGCCTGGCGCGTGGGCGACCGCGACGCCCTCGACTGGATGTGGTACCTGTGGATCGGCTTTAACTCACCCGCCAGCGGACGCGTGGTGCGTACCTTTGAGCGCGCCTATATCGCCGATAAGAGCACCTGGGTCGAGCCGATGGACCCATACTTTACGCTTACCAAGTCGCCCTCGGTCTGCGACGACATCATGCGCGAGTTTGGCGTCGCGCCCATGGCATGTTCGCCGACCGGCCACATCATCAACGGCCACACGCCCGTTAAAACCACCAAGGGTGAGCAGCCCATCCGCGCCGAGGGCAAGCTACTGGTCATCGATGGCGGCTTCTGCCGCGCTTACCATCCCAAGACGGGCATCGCCGGCTATACGCTCATCTCGAGCTCGCGCGGCTGCCGCCTCAAGTCGCACCGGGCCTTTACGACGGTTGCCGAGGCACTCACGCGCAACGTGGACATCGAGAGCGAGACCAACCGTTTTGACCAAGCAGACCGTCGCCGCATGGTGAGCGACACCGATACTGGCGCCAAGATTCGCAGCCAGATCCAGGACCTGCGCCAGCTGCTCGATGCATATAGAAACGGTGTTATCGAGGAGCGCGCCTAGCACCACCCGCGGGGATTGGCTAAACTTGCTAAGTTTGTCATCCCCGCGGCGCTTCGGCGCCAGCTTAAGGCAGGTACCATGCAAAAGCTCCTTGCGCAGATTATGAAATTTGGCGTCGTCGGTGTCATTGCCACGGTTATCGACTTTGGCATTATGAATCTGCTCCACTACGGTCTGGGTCTCAACATCCTAATCGCCAACACCAGCGGCTTTATCATCTCACTCATCTTTAACTACCTCGCAAGCATGAAATACGTGTTTGCGCACAAGGAAGGCATGAGCCGCCGCCGCGAGTTCATCATCTTTGTCGTGCTGTCCGTGATCGGTTTGGTGCTCAACGATGGCATCGTGCTGGCGCTCAACGCCGGCCTGGGACTCGAGGCCAATATCGCCAAGATCTGTGCCACCGCGCTTGTCATGGTCTACAACTTTGTGACCCGAAAAATCTTCCTGGAGGGCGACGAGACAAAATAGCTCGAAACCCCTGCAGCATTACGACACCCACGGACGACGCGCACTCAGCGCAGTATCGTCCGTGGGTGTCGCTCGTTTACGGGCAAATTTTCAACGTTTGCGGATTAGCTCTTGAAAATTTGGCGAGTTCATATAGTTCTTGGCAAAGACCTTACGTTTCCCTTGTAAAAGCTCTAAAGTATCCTCTGCTCGATTCATCAACGCATTGGATGTGATTACGTGCGCAAGGCGCTGGCACAACCTCATACCAAGCAGTTCCTCAAGTTTGCTGTCGTGGGTCTTATCTCCTTTGGCATCGACTGGGGCATGCTCATTGCGCTCGTCGAGCTGTTCCACCTTGACTTTTTGATGAGCACCACGGTTTCGTTTATCACGTCCGTCGTGGTCAACTACTGGCTCAGCATGAAGTACGTGTTCGACCACCGCGAAGGCATGAGCCGCAAGCGCGAGTTCACGATCTTCACCATCCTGTCGGTGATCGGCCTGGGCCTCAACGACCTGTACATGTTTGTGGGCGTCACGTTTTTGAGCATCGGCTACCAGGCCATGAAGGCCATCGCCACGTTCCTCGTCACCTGGTACAACTACTTCAGCCGCCGCTTCTTCCTCGAGGGCGCACGGTCGTAGTCGATTCACTATTTGCTTGAATGTATAACCGGTTGGAATTCCCGTTCCAACCGGTTTTTTTTGTTTACCGAGAGACCCGGTGGCCCAGTCCCATTCGCACGAAAAACGGGCGGCCCGGATGTTGGTCCGAACCGCCCGTCTGGCGCGCTATGTCGAGGCCTCTAGCCTGTAACGTAATACCAGACTACGTTGTCGCCGTTTGAGAGAACGTAGTTACTACAGGCCGTCATGGGCGTTGTGCCGTTGACGGAGTACATCCACCCGCTCGTGCCGCCGTACTGTTTCTCGGCCAAACCACCAATCGCGGAAACATACGTACCGTACGACGAGCCGTGTGCGTTGACAGAAAGGCCCAGCGCGCACAGGGCATCGTAAACGGTAGCGCCTTCGTTAAAGGTAAAGGTGCCACCAGAGGACACAGGATTGCCCACAGCACTCGATGTGACCGAAACCGTCACCGTTACGTAGCCAGGCTGCTGCGAGCCGCTCTGATTGCCAGCAGAGGCGCTGCCACTGTTGGATGCAGACTCACCGCCGGACGCCGAGCCGCCGCCCGAAGACGAGCCGTTAGAAGCGTTCGATCCGCCAGCGGATCCGGAGCCCTGTCCGGCAGACGCGTTGTTGGACTTCTTGCCGCCCTTGCCTTCGGACTTCTTCTCCTTCGAGTCCTTGTCAGACTTCTTGTCCGAAGATTCAGACTTGTCCTTGGAATCAGATTCATCCGAGTCCTTCGACCCGTCCTTCGCATTGTCCGAAGATTTGGAGTCCTTGGGCGCAGCCTTGCCCGAAGCGGTAGTCGAGCCGGAAACCGACGCATCCTTGGCAACGACGCTCTCCCCTGTCACAGCCCGCGCAATCCAATCGATGGACCATGCACCGCTGGTAGAGGGATGGACAAAACCTAACGAGACGATGATGAGTGCGATACAGACGGTCGTCAGGGCACCAACAAGCGCCTTGCGCCGAGGGGCGGACGCCGCCGAAGCGGAGCCCTTTTGCTTTGCATCGTCGAGCTGAATGAACGACGAGTCGGGTTGCTTGGAGTCGGCGTCCTGAGGCTTATTGGACACGGCCCCCACCTACCGACGCTTGGTAAACACGAACACGCCGATGACAGCAAGCCCGATCACGCCGGCCGCAACACCAACGATGGCAAGCGGATTGAAGCCAGACTGCTGCACAGGAGCCTCAGCGGACTTCTTAGCGGTAGTCGCGGCAACAGCACCCGTATCGGACTTGGAATCGGACTTCTTGTCGGACTTGCTGTCCTTCTTGTCAGACTTCTTCTCGTCCTTCTTATCGGACTTATCGGAGTCCTTCTTATTGGACTTGTTGTCCTTGGTCTCGGTCTTGGTCGACACCGTCGTCTTGGTCGTCGGCTTATGACCCGGGGCGACAGCGCCGCCCTTCGAGCCGGAGCCGGAACCCGTGCCAGTGCCAGCGCCAGTGCCGGAACCAGTACCGGTACCAGAACCGCCGCCGCCATTCGAACCAGCGCCGCCATTACCGCCAGGGTTAACGGCATTCTTGGTCCACTTGGCATACAGCGTCAGATCGGCCGTCACCGGCGTGCTAAAGTCATATGCCTGCGTGCAAGCCTCATCGGTATACCAACCGCCGAAAGCGTAGCCATCGCGCGTCGGATCGGCCGGCTTGACCAGCTTGCCATCGGCCGTAGCAACAAACTTAGTGTCGCAAGCAGACCCGCCGTTGGAGTTAAAGGCAACCGTCCAAGACTCGACAGCTCCAAGTTTAAACAGCGTGCCCGAATCATTAATGTAGTAGAGATTGCCAGAAGCATCGGCAATGACCGGAGAGTCACAGTACTGGT
Source organism: Collinsella sp. CLA-AP-H1 (assembly GCF_040092945.1). Classification (NCBI taxonomy): domain Bacteria; kingdom Bacillati; phylum Actinomycetota; class Coriobacteriia; order Coriobacteriales; family Coriobacteriaceae; genus Collinsella; species Collinsella sp. CLA-AP-H1. The sequence continues at coordinate 14,115 of NZ_JBBNKO010000008.1, forward strand.
AATGGCCAGCCGCATCATAAATCTGCGTCGCCTCTGCATCGCCGAGCGTATAGCGATACACGCCACCACCAGCAGAGTAGTTGACGTAATCCTTGCTATCCGCGCTGTTAACGGTGAAGTACACATAGGTCTTGCCGCCCTGAACACTCACCAGCGGAGTAGCAGCAATACCGTTGAGGCCAGCCGGCAGCGCCTTGCCGTCGGCAGCAGCGACCATCGTGGTCTTACCCGTCTTCAGGTTATAGAGAACCAGAGCAGAGCCCGTAGCCGTCTGTCCGCCGACAATCAAGTTTTCGCCAGCCACCGCCGGTGCGCTCATGTTATTAGTAAGACCCAGATCGACCGTCTTCTGTTCACTCAGCACGCCCTTCGCCGAAAGCGAAATCACATGGAGCTTTCCGTCGTGCGTCATCTGATAGAAGGTCGAACCATTGGACGAATCGGCAATGCAATCGGCATTTGCGACAGCGCCGAGCTTCATGGTCGAAACGACATCGCCCGTCGTCTTATCAATGCACTTAAGCGTACCCGCGCTCGAAGGAACGATGGCATACTTATCCGTCAAAGCCGCACCAGTCCAGTAATAGCCCTCGGCAGGGTCGATGTTCTGCCAAGAAACTTCGCCCGTGGCAATCTTAATGCGCGCAAAGGAGCCGTTGCCGTAAGTCGCGTTGTAATTCTCGTCATACGAAATATCGACCGAGCCTACATAGACGTACTCGCCGTCCGAAACGACGGTGCAGGAGCTCTGCGTCAAGTCCGTCAAACCAGGCGTCAGCCACTTGCAGATCAGCTTGTCTGCAGTAATCGCCTGGACCGCACCGCCGTTGAGCGGAACGATGATAAGGCCATTGGTATAGATCGGACGAGAGGTATAGCTCACCTTGGAGGCAAGCGGCGCAGAGGCAACCTTTTTGCCCGTGGACGAATCGATCTTAATGAGCTCGTTCTCGGTCGCGATGTACACAAAGCCGTTAGCAATGACAGGCTCGCTGCAGTTGGCATACTGCTGACCAGACTCGGCCTTCCAATCGAAGGCCCACTTAAGACCGGCGGCCTGCGCAGGCGTCTTGGCATCCGTTACGGTCGAACCGTTGCCACTGTTGCCGTAGCCGGCCCACTCGGCATCCCAATCAGGAGTCGTCGCACTCGGATCCACGACAATCTTGTCGGGATCGGGCATGGGCGATTTTTCGGTGGTGTAGGCAAATGTAACCTTGTCGCCGCTCTTGAGCGTAATCTGATTGGCGCAGAGTAAGGAGGGCTCTCCGTTGATATACAGATGCCAATATTTATTGGTCGCAGCATCCCAACAATACGGCTTGTGATCGAACGGCGAAGTAATGGAATTCAGGAACCAGTACTCACCACTCTGGGAGCCGTTGTACGCAACGCCCTTGGCCTTCAGAACTGCCTCAATAAGGTTCTGGGCCGTGGAGCCTTCGGGCAGGGAAACATTGCTTGCCGAGCCCCAGCGAGTATTGTTGCCGTTGACATCGGGGCCGATGATATCGGCGGATCCAAGCACCTGACCAGGGAGGGCATCGCTGTCGCCAGCATACATAAAGGTGACGGCGTCACCCTCATGGAGCTCGTAGGCACCAGCGCCAACGTCGGCGAACTTGTACTTTGCGTCGGACTTGCCCTTTACGTAGAAGCGCCAATAGCTATTGGTCGCAGCATCAGAGCCACAATAGGTCTTACCGTCAAGCGGCGAGGTAATGCCCCTAAGGTACCAACCCCAAGACTCTTCTGTAGCTTTGAGTTTAAGACCAGTCTGCTCCAACAGGTCCTTAGCAGTAGAGCCCGCCTTGAGACTCGTCTGGCCCGTCGAAGCCCAAACCTGCTGCTTGCCGTCCTTGTCCTTGCCAAGCACCTGAACGGAAGCATGGACAGAATCGGACGGCAACTGGTCTCCCCAGCCACCGTAGAACCACGTGACGGTATCGCCAGCATGGATGGTGACATTGTCCGCCGTATAGTCACTCGACTTGCCGTTGATAAACAGCTGCCAATAGGTCGAATAATCGAGCGGCGTACCCAGCTCAACGCCGTTGTACTTAAGGCTCAGAATGAAGGAGCCCGCAGCAACGGCGTCAATGTCATTCGCCTCGAGCGCGACCTTCGTAAGGTCAAGCGCGCTCGAGCCGGACGTCACCACATACTGTGCGTTATCGACCCAAGTCTGAGTCTTGCCCTGGGCATCGCGACCAATGACGGTCACATTTGCGGCAACCTGGTCCTTAACGACAGGGGACGCGCTACCAGCCGTATAGGCAAACTCAATCTTCTGCCCCTGGGTGAGCTTAACGCTGCTCGCGCCAACCGAGGAAGACGCGCCGTCGACGAACAGCTGCCAGAAGGCATAAGTCGTCGGATCGTAGGCAAGCGTGCGGCCATCGCTCGGGGATGTGATGCTTTTGAGGTAGAAACCGTATGCCGTGTTCGGATCGTAATCCGCCTTGAAGCCCGTCTTCTGCTGCAGCTTAATGAAGGCATCCGCAGCCGTCGCGCCCTCGTCGAGCTTGAGCTGCGTAGGTGCCACCCAGGTCTGAGCCTTGCCGTCGGCATCGGTGCCGATAATCGAGAACGAGACCTCGATTTGCTTCTTGACGACATCGCCAGTTTCTGTCGGGTTCTCTGTCTGGACGGCAGCCGCGGCGGCAGATCCTGCTTGGTCAGCGGATGCCGTCGAAGACCGCTCGCTCGTGGCAGGGCTCTCCCCCGTCGCCGAGCCTTCGTCGCCAGTTGCTGCCTCTGTAGTGGCGGCACTAGCTGCAGGCGCGCTCCCGGAATCCGAAACCTCGGCGCCGCTCTGCTCAGCGGTACCGCCCGCAAGCGCTGCGTCCTCGCCTGGCGTCGTAGCCTGAGCCACAGCGTCGGTAATGCCCTCGGCGCCCTCGGCCCACAGCTGAGCCGGCGTGGTGCCAAAGGCCATCGCGAAGGCCAGGAATGCCACCAGGCCGCGCTTGGCTACACCGCGTGCAATCGCGCCACGGCGATGCAACGAGGCGCGCTCACGCTTGTCCTCAAACATATCCATTTGCCCCCCATTGTCTGTACTTGGAGCGTTGCCTTGAGGCTGCCCCACGTCATCGCGCATGTTGCGCTCGAGTTCCCCCATCGGGGTCCCCCTTCCCTCCAGAGCCCTATGCACACCGGCGGCATACGCCGCAGCCGCATGCAAGATGGGAGGCGATCCGACTTAACCTTAACGGCTCAGGCGCGCCGTCCGATCTGCGACGCGAACATCCCGAGCCAAGAGGAATTACGGTTACTGGTACAGCCGGGGACTTGCACCCCGATTCTCCCAAACGCGCAGGAAAACCGCGCATTCGTGCGTCTCCGCACCACCATCTAGGCCATCGATTAAAACCGTCAATATGCTATCACGCAAAAGGGCCTCGCACGCAGGCGAAGCCCAAGGTAAAAGCTATTGTTTGCGAAAGGAAAATGCGGTGACGGTCGCAGCCTCTAGTGCTTGCCGCCGTGGCTGTTGAGCCAGATATTGCGGCCCAGCATAAGTGCCAGCACCAGCGCGCTCACGTAGCCCATAAAGCCAATGACCGGGATACCAAACACAACCGGCTCGATGCGCGCGTAGTACACCACCGACGAACCGATAAACAGACCGGCGATAACGATAGCCATCGACATGCGGTCGATAATCCCACCCAGCTGTCGCAGCGCCTTATCGCTGCTCATAATCTGCGTGTTCACCTTAAGCTGGCCGCGTGTGAGCATACGCGAAGCCAGGCCCAGATACTCAGCCGCCTCGAGTGAGCCCTTCGCCGCGCGATAACTGCTCGCGGCAAAGTCGCGGCTCATCTCGCGCATGCGGGCATAGGTGCTCTTCTCGTTTTTGATATGAGCCTGAATGATCTGGATCATGTTGACGTTGGGCATGTACTCGGTCAGCAGGCCCTCGAGCGTCACCATGCCGCGGGCGAACATCGTCACCACGCTCGGCAACTCAACGTCATTCTTACGTGCGAGGTTTAACAGCGAGGTCAAAAACTCGCCGATATCCAAGTCCTTAAGGTCAAGGCCCGCAAAGTCAGCCACGATAAAGTCCAAATCGGACAAAAAGGCCGAATGATCGAGCTCAGCCGAGTCGCCACGCGTCACGGCGAAGCGCATGAGCGAATCCTTGAGCTTTGGCACGTCGCCCTCGGCCACGGCAAAAATCATATCCTTGACGATACCGCGGTCGTGGCTCGACATGCGTCCGACCATGCCCAAGTCGATAAAGTAAACGATGCCGTCCTTGAGAATGATGTTTCCCGCATGCGGGTCGGCATGGAAAAAGCCGTCATCGAGCACCTGCGTCGAGTAGTCCTCGACGATTGCGGCACCGATCTTTTCCAAGTCATAGCCCTCGGCCACCAAGCGTTCAGGATCGGCGATCGAAATGCCGTCGACGTAGTCCATAACCACCACGTGCTCGGTGCACAGGTCCAGATAGGATTTAGGGCACGTCACGCCATGAACGCTCTTATGGAACTCGTAGAAGTCGTTGAGGTTTTTTGCCTCGGCCAAGAAGTTGGTCTCCTCGCGAAACGAGGTCCACAACTCCTCGACTACGCCGTGCAGGTCAACGAATTGATCGGTGTTGACGAACTTGGAAACGATACGCACCACCGAGCGGATGATATCGATGTCCTGTGCCATAACCTGCTGCGCACCGGGGCGCTGCACCTTGACGGCCACGTCCTCGCCGGTCACCAGGCGGGCGCGGTGCACCTGCGCGAGCGATGCGCTACCGAGCGGGTTGGGGTCGATCGCATCGAACATCTCCCCCAGGCGCAGGCCGTATTCTTCTTCCAGACAACTGAGTACGACCTCGTACGGCACCGGCTCCACGTCGGAGCGCAGACGACGCAGCTCGTCGCAAAAGCGTTGCGGCAGAATCTCGGACCGGTTGGCCAGAATCTGTCCCATCTTGACGAACATGGGGCCGAGTTCCTCGAGCAGGCGGCGCAAACGAACCGGCGTGAGGTTATCCCACACGCGGTAGTTTTTGACCAGGCGAACGATCTGCCCAATGCGTTCGCGACGACCCGCCGGCGTGAGCTGGTATTCCTCGTCCGGCGCCATCGCGTCGGGCTCCTCGGGCACCATATCGACAGCGCGCGGCTTCTTGCGAGCGCCCGAGACGGCGGCATCGACCTCATCGACAACCGCCGCCTCGTCACCCAAGGGATCTAGATTGTTGTAATCGGTGGTGGAATCTGCCATCTGCGCTGCTACTCGGCCTCTTCGGTATCCTTCGCATCGTCGGGCTCAACGGACTCGACGGGCACCGAGGTCACGTTGTCCTCGACCGAATCGACGATGTCGCGCACATGGGCTAGGAAGGCCGTGCGCTCAGGGGCGGTCATAACGCGGACGCGGGCAAGGATGAGCTCGTCGAGCACGCGCTGGGCCGCAGTCTCGCCCTGTATGCCCAAGCGCTCGGTCAGATCGGAGATGGTGCCACCGGCCTGCTCGAACATGTCGGACACGCTGCGGGCGATATCGGGGGTGGCGGTGTCCTTGCGGACCTGCTCGCCTTTGGTGTTAAGGTCGTCGAGGACCTTCTTGCCGCCTTCGACAGCAACGGCGGCAGCGCCAAAGCCCACGTTAATGGCGCCGTTAACAAGCTGATCGAGTTTCATAACCATGGTTGTCTCCAATCACAAACAACTGCATTGGCGTTCTTGTACCCAAGATTGAGCGAAAGCGACAAAGCGTTTTAGCGCTATTCGATCGACGGGAAATCCCTACCTCACGTTGTCGTTCATCGCGAAAGAGTTCTTCATGGCGCAGCTCGTGGTGTAGAGCACCTTGCCCAGCAGGGCATCGGTCTCCACGCGAACACGCTCGGTAAAGGCCTCGTTGGCGCGTGCAAGCTCGGCAGGCACCTCGACCTCGGGCAGAGCGGCTACGGCAGCGTCGACGTCATGGATCTGCTTGTGGCCCATGCCACCGACCTTCTCCTGATAATCCTCGACGGCGCGACCGCACTCATGGAAGCGAACATCGGCCAAGGCACCGATCAGGCGATTTGCCCAATAGAAATTCTCGGACGTCACGCGCGCCTGGGTGTCGGCATAGTACTCGGGCATGGTCTCGACGTTGGCATACAGCGGGACGAGCGCGTTAAACGAGTTGGAGCCAAACGCCATCCACTGCACGGCGCGATACGCCGGCTGCGCATAGGGGCGCAGCTGCAGCACGGCGAGCTGACTGTTGCGATTGATGCCGATAGGACGATAGGCGCCGCGTGTGGCGGGTGTACCCTTGCTGCCGTAACAGTCGTACTCCGTGCCCTGGTAGTGGCTCGAAAGCACGTACTTGATGTCCTCGATGGTCACCTTGCGCTCGGGCACGCGGCTCCAGGGGATATCGTCGCTCTCGGGCGTGTAGTCGGCGTCGGGGCCGTCCCACACATCGCTGGGGTTGAGGCAGCGCTGCATGTACCAGGCGCGCGGCGTGTTGTAGACGTGGTCGCTGTCGCTGTGCGAGCCAAAGGCCTCGCGCGGGTTAAAGACCGTCGCCGGGCCGTCGCCCTCGACGCCCAGCGTCAGGTCCAGATGCCACTCGGCCATCCAGGCGCGCAGGTCGGCGGAGCACATGTGGTCGGCCTGGTCGCCCTCGGCGTCGTCCAGGTCAAAGCTGTCGATGCCCAGCTGGTTGGGCATGGTCACATAGGCGTCGTCAGGCACGCGCCTGGCGATCCAGTGGTGACCGCCGATGGTCTCGAGCCACCAGATCTCGTCCACGTCGCTAAAGGCGATGCCGTTGTTCTCGTAGGTGCCGTAGCGCTCGAGCAGCTCGCCCAGAATACGCACGCCGTCGCGGGCGGACTTGGCATACGGCAGCACCAGGGTCACCATGTCCTCCTCGCCCAAGCCACCGGGCTGCGCCGGCACATAGCCGTCCTCACCCTCGTTGCCCTTGGCGGGCACGTAGTCCACAAGCGGATCGGCGCCGCGAACGCGCTCGTTGGTGGTGAGCGTCTCGGTTGCGGACATACCAACGTTGAGCTCGTTGAAACCGGCCTCGGCCCAGATGCCGTGGCCGGGAATGACGTCGGGAACGCTCGTGTAGCGCATGGGGTTGTCGGGCAGCTCAATGGTCAGGTGGCTCAGGACGCTCGTGTAGACGCGCGGCTGATCGTCGGGATGCACAACGCGCATACGTTTGGGCTCAAACGCCCCGTTGGACGAGTCCTCGTTGCGGGCGACCAGCGTCGACCCGTCGTAGCTCGCGTTCTTACCAACCAAAATCGTTGTGCACGGCATGCGCATCCTCCTTGAGCGAAGAAATCAAACGGCAACAGTGTATCGCTTCGGCGCAGAAAGGGCGAAACCACGGCCTCGGCAGCCCCCGTGGTCAAAAAATGCCAAATATGAGTACTGTCACCAATTTAGTGGCAGCAAATTTCCCTGTAACGAGTGCCGAAAATCCCCATTTGCCCAAAAGCAAGACAACGTTATTCCCCATAAGTTCAATAAAATAGGCTTCCTAACGATAATGGATACCGTTAGGAAGCCAAAAAGACGTAAGACATATGTGACTATCTTGGCAACAGTACTCATATTTGGCATTGTTTGACCACGTGGTATATAGCTAACCCCCTCAAACAGCCCAAAACGCCTATTTCGATGCGCGCTCCGCCGCCTCAATCACGTGTTTGGCGAGAATCGCGGTGGTCACAGCCCCCACGCCGCCCGGCACGGGCGTGATGGCGTTAACGACCGGCTCCGCAGCATCAAAATTGATGTCCCCGACCAGCTTGCCAGCGGCCTCGTCCCAGTTAATGCCAACATCAATGATCGTCTGGCCCTCGCGAACGGCATCCGCGCCAATCGTGCTCGCGCGTCCAACGGCCGCAACAACGATATCGGCAGAACGGCACTCGGCAGCAAGATCGCGTGTATGCGTATGGCACGTCGTCACTGTGGCATTGCGAGCCGTAAGCATGGCGGCAACGGGACGGCCAATCACCAGCGACCGACCAACGACCGCGACCTTGGCCCCATCCGGCTCAACGCCGTAATGGTCCAGCAACGCCAGCACAGCCTCCGCTGTGCAGGGGGCAAAGCCCTCGCCACGCCCCGAAAGCGTGGTAAGCAGCGAGGCCGGCGTCATGGAGTCAACATCCTTGGCAGGATCGAGCGCTGCGGCGACGGCGTTCTCGTCAAGCCCAACGGGCAACGGACGAAACATCAGGCAGCCATGAACAGCGGGGTCGGCATTGATGTCCTCGATGGCCGCCAACAGCTCGTCCTGCGAAACATCGGCAGGAAGCAAGACGCGGCGAACCTCGATGCCGACCTTCTCGCAGCGCTTGAGGGCACCGCGCTCGTAGGACAGGTCGTCCTCGCGCTCGCCTACACGGACAATGGCCAGCGTCGGGACGATGCCCTGTTCGCGCAGTGCGGCGCAGCGAGCAGCGAGCTCCTCGGTCAAAGCACGGGCAACGGGAGCACCCTTCAGCAGCTCTGCCATGGCTATCCCCTCTTCCTGGCGGCATCGGCGGCACGGCGCGCCAGCGCATCGGCGCGCGGCAGCCACGTATCCAGCAGCTCATCGCACGCCGCCTCAAGCTCCTCAGCACGAACGCGATCTTTCATAGACGTGGTGTTCGCAAAGAGCGTCAAGCTCGCGCCCTGCATAGCGGCACGGCAGAACACGGCGCCGCACGCCACATCGGACAGCAGCTGACGCGAACCCTTGTCGGCCATGTCCTCGAGCAGCGCCAGCGCACGCCCGCAGGCATCCATAATGCGATACGGCGGCATAGCGGCCACATGCAGCGCATCCTGAATCGCGGTCGCTCGAGCCGGATCGTCACGCGGAATACCGTACGCCGTGGACACCTGCCCGTAGGCACGAACGTCCTCGGCGACCAGACCCACAAGTTCCTGCGCCAACTCATCCGCCTGGGCAAACGCGCGCGTCAGATCGTCTGCGCGATCGGCAAGCGCAGGGTTTGTCGCCCCATAGCGAGCAACCATCCCGCAAAGCGAGGCGCCCAGTGCACCTACAAAGGCGCTCGCGCTACCGCCGCCGGGAACCGGCTCGCGTGCGGCAAGCGCCTCGGCAAACTCTCGACATGTTTTATCCATCATCTCTTGGCTCATACGCACGCACCTTCAAGTCATACACATCGGTCGGGTGGCAACCGCCGACCGACCGCATCAATCACATAATGGTGCTAAGTCTAGCCCATAAGTACATGAGCGTCAGCGCACCTGGCCATCGCGGATTTCTATGACGAACGATAGGCGTCGGCACCGCAAACATGGGACACATGGCCCACCTTTCGAGACTTCCGGACGTCAAAAACTGAGGCATATCTATAAACAAGGAACCTGTTGGGGCAACGCCCACGCACGCGCGCCCCATTAAATCAACGGGCACCTCACCCCGGGGAGGGCCGACAGCATCGGCCCTCCCCTCTTTTGCGACCGCACATATTGCCACTTGTCGGCGCAATTCCAGCCCCCAGAATGGGACACATGGCCCACCCTAGCGAGCCGTCCACGCGTACAGTAAAGGCAGGTAATCCATGGACGATTACAGATCGAGGAGGACACGACCATGAAAAAGAAGGCCTTTGCGATTCTCACCCTCTGCATAAGCCTCTTTGCCGCAGTTGCCCTGGTGGGCTGCGGTGGCAGCGGCGGCGCTACCGGAAGTGGCGGTGGCGGTGGAGCAGAAAAGCCAGCCGTGGATATGAGGACCGACTTCATTTGGTTTAAGGTCGAGGTCCCCGAGGGCGTCGAGATCACCGACGTCGCAGGCGACACCGCCGACAGGGCCCAGTTTAAGTTCACCGAGAGCGAGCACGCCAGCGATCGCTTCATCCCCGTCTTCGACTCTGACAAGAACGCCGATGAACTGTTCGACTACGAGGCAAAGTGGAAGGCCAACTCCGGATGGACCGAGAGCGATCCCGTTAAGTACAACGGCAAGACCTGGCGCAACGCCTACTTTACGCACTCGGGCGGCGTGACGACCGAGTACTTCACCGACGTTGACGGTGGCAGCGTGTATGTGCGCATCGACAACGTCGAGGAGCACAAGGACGCCGTCGAGACCATGATGAAGTCACTGGAGTTTGCCGACGACATCGCCAAGGCAAAGACCGAGGCCATGGACGTCAAGCTCGAGGATATCGAGATCAAGCGCTAAACGACTGGCGAGCGCAGCGGGAAACACGGGCGCAGTGCTAACAAGCGGCGGTACCCCAGCGCTTCGTACCCAGGGAGGGCCGGTAAACCGACCCTCCCTTTCTTATGCCGGTAGCCAACGAACGCGAGGATGCCGGACGCCGGAACCGCTCCAAATGTAGCAACAGTACGAAAACGACAAGCACCCCAACACGTCCGCCCGCCGATTTATTGCGCCGCGCAGACAATTAAACCAGCATCTTTAAACATCTGAGCAGTATAGTGACCAAAACTATCGCATAACCGCACTCTACGAATGGAGAAGTTATGACCGAACACCACGCCATCAGCCGCCGAGCATTTACGTTGGGCCTTGGACTCGCGGCGTTGTCGCCACTTGCAAGCCTGCCCGAAACCGCGGCATTGGGCATTGGCCCACGAGCGGCATTTGCAGACGACGCTGCCACAGCGTCGGTCAGCCTCAACAATTTCGTCATTCGCCTTCGCCCCGCGGGCTATTTTCGTACCGCAAGCGTTAACGAAGACGGCAACGTCATCGGCAACGTCTGCCATCTGTTTAATGACGGCACATCCAGCAAGCTCATCCTTGAGAACGTAACGACCAAGAATGACGATACAAACTGGTATGCTATCCGCACCTTGCTCAATTTCGAAGAGCATAAAAAGACGGGCTACAGCATTTGGTCGGTCGATGGCGACTCGGACAAAGACGGAAAGGTCATCCACGTATGGAGTGGCGAGCATGACGGCAAGCCCAGCCGCTCTTTTGCGTTCGAGCGTCAATCAAACGGAACCTATATCATCCGAGACCGCACGGTCGAGAAAGAAACCGAGAAAAAAGACATTAAGTACCTGGCAATAGAATCGAACGGCGAAGACCAGGACAACAATAAGATCTGTCATAAGAGTAAGAGTAAGAGCATTCCGTGGGAGCTCGAACTTATCGGTTACGACATGAAAAAGAACGATGCCACGGTTAGCAGCCTCGACTGGATTACGTACAGCAGCTACGTCGACGGACCATGTTGGATGAAATACGTCGAGGACAACAAGTTCCTCGACGAGCTGAGCATCCCGGGCACGCACGATTCGGGCACCTGCAGCGTGGACAACGACACTGAGCCCCAATCCTCGCAAGTAAAATGCCAGCAGGATTACATTCCCACGCAGTTGCTCGAAGGCATTCGCTATTTTGATATCCGGCTCGGAAAGGGCGACAACCCTGGCATCTGCCACGGGGATTTCTACCTATTCAAAAAAGACGGGGACTATCTGCATCTCTCCGATGTCATCGGGTACTTTAAAACGTTTTTGAGCGAAAACCCGAGAGAAGCGCTTATCATGCTCGCATCGCGCGGCAACGACGAGGCTACCGATGACAGTGTTACGACGGCTTTCGCCAAGGTTTTGGACGACAACCCCAAACTGTTCTATACGTCGAGCCGCGTTCCCACACTGGGCGAGGTGCGCGGAAAGATCGTCCTGCTACGTCGATTTGGACTCGACGGCGACAGCGTAAGCGGCCACACGTGGGGACTCGACCTCACCGAATGGGATGACAAGATCAAGGCTCACTCCGACAGCGCCACTATGTGTCTCGTCCAAGACGCGCGGGGCTTTGAAGCCGCGAGGGAAACAGGCGACAAAGAGCCCTATTGCACCAAGGTATACGCCCAGGACAAGTACAAACTCACGGGAACCGACAAGCTCAGCTGGGTCGATAATGCGCTGAAGGAAACGTCCGGGCGCACGCGCAACGAGGTAGATGTCGAGGACGATAACGGGGCCAAGGAGAAAGTCCTGGAGCGTTGCTGGTCTATCAACTACACCAGCTGCACGGGCTTGTCGCACGGAGGCAATCCTTTTACCTCGGCACGAGTAGTCAACGAGCATCTGTATAAGAGCCCGTACATCAATCCCAGCGGCATTGAGGATACAAAGTCAGATTACCTCAAGCACATTGGCATCATCGCATCCGACTTTGTTGATGCGGCGCTGGCCCGGAGCATCTATCAGCGCAATTACGATACGGAGCACAAGCAGACGGCTTCGTACTATCTCCCGTACTATCTCCCGACCCGCATGCGCATGACGTACGGCGACTCGCTGAGCGATGCCTCATTCCAGGATGGCAAGACCGTTGGCGAGGGCCGTTTCCGCCTCGTTAACAGCAGCAACGCACTCAACGTGGCCGCTTCTGGCAGCGCGTTTGCCATCGAATACGTGGATGTCGACGCCCTGGGCAACGAGACCGCTACAGGACTGCAGGGCTTCGTGCCCATCGATATCGATCCGCTCGCGCTGACGCCCCATTTTGAGGGACTCGAAGGCCTTAAGGCCGGCGAAGACGTGCGCGCCAAGATTGCGGCATCACTCGAGGGCAAGCTCGAAACCGATGCCTGCACGGCCCAGCTCGAGTTTGTGCACGACGCGAACGGCGCTCCGGGCACAGCAATGGCCGAGGGCGAAACATTTGCCGCAGGAACGTACTGGGTGCGCGTGAACGGTCTCTTGGGCGACGCGGCGCAGAACTACACGCTCGCCAGCGACGGAGCCGCAAACTTTACCGTAGCGGCCTCGGACAGTGCAGGCGGCACCGGCAGCGGCACGGGTTCCAGCGCAGGCAGCGCTGATAAGAATGGTAAGGGCAACAAGGGCAAGGGCTCGGGCGGAAAACTCGCCGACACGGGCGACGGCTCCGGCATTGCCGCCGGGCTCGCCGCTGCCGCCATGGCGACAACGGTCGCAGGTGCAACAATGCTTGCCAGTGACCGCGAAGACAGCGAAGGCGCTAGCGAATAGGCAAGCCGGCCTTTTAGACACATCGACTCAATCGGGGGCGCAGAACACCGTTCTGTGCCCCCGATTTTTACCTTGGCCCGAACGCCGCTATCGGCTACATCACCATGTTCAGCGCGTTCACAAATTCCTGGGCCTTCGCACGGCTACTCAGGCTAAAGACGCAAGCGGTCAACAGTCGATTGCGCAGAAAAACGTCGCGGCCCTTGATCCTGTTGACCCCCGTGATGTCCTTAAGATAGACAATCTCGGTGTGCTTGCCACCAAAAGTGCCCTTCTTGAGCACCTCGATACGATTGGGGTAGATCTTAACGTCTTTAAACCTACCCGAACCTTTGTCCTAGAACAGCAAAGTGTTGTTATCCATGCGTGTCACTCCCGCGGGGTTCGCTAAAACTGCCTCTATGGCCACATTTTGGTCACTTCGGGAATCCTGCACGAAGGCGCTAGGCGACATTGAAATTCGAGTCCGTGCGAAGACCTTTAATGAAGTGCCCAGTACTTCCCCGCAACACAAAAACGGGGCAGTCCGCACTTCTGCGGACTGCCCCGTTCCTCTAACTATCGCATCGCAGCGCCAACCGGCACCGCTCCCCTACTTCCCAAATAGCGCACCCAGCAGGCCGCGACGTTTGGGCTTCTCCTCTCGGTAGGAACCCTCGACGGCGGCTGCAACCTGGCGCGGTTGCTCGCCGCCTCCACGGCGCACGATCTGGTACAGGAACGGCGATTTAACGTATTTGACCTCGACGGGCGTGGCGTGCACGGTGCTCTCGCCGGACAGATGCAGGCTCGGGTTGAGCGGCGCCACGATATGCGTCTCGCGCTTGTCGCTAAACACTACCGCTGCCGCACGACCCGTCTGGCCGTTCACGGCGATGCGCACCTGCTCGCCATCGCGGCCATCCGTCGCCGGACGGTCGACAAAGTACACCGGCACCATCACCAAACCGTCCTTGTGTTTGCGAGCCTTGCGCGCCCAGGTGCGGATGCTCTTTTTATTGAGCCCCAGTACAGCCTCGGCGTCGTTGCCCGCAATGTCGAGCGCCAACTTATCAATGACCACCTGGTCCTTGGTAGACGCATCGACGGAGACGACGCGGAAGTCGCCTTCCTGCATGGCAGGGTCAAACGGCCCAACCTTGGCATAGTCCCACGGCTCCAAAATGCCCATAAGTCGAACATCCAGATAGTTTGCCCTCGGATACGCCCAGTCGAGCACCTCGTAGTACACCAGGGTTTCCTTGCTCAGGCCCTTGCCCGGGAAGCTCGCCATCATGCGCAGGTCCGCCAGCGCCATGGGGAAATAGAAGAGCATCATGTCGTTTTGGATCGCATCTTCCACGTCGTGCCCGGCAAAGGCTTCCGCATGCTGGCGCACCAGCTGCAGTGCGTTGGCACGTGCCTGCTGCGGCGAGATTTCGCAGGGAATGCCCTGCTCCGGCACATACTCCGCACCTACGCCCATGGTCAGACGCTTGCTGAAGGTACCGGGCTTGAGCAGGTCGGCAATGCCGATCTTGTTGCCGCAGGACGGGCACTCAAACACGCGCTGCGTTGACTCGCCCTCAAAGGACGCTCCGCAGAAGGGGCAAGGAATGCTCACATGCGTGACCTCTTGGAACTCTTGCGCCGTGCCGCGATCCTCCCACAGCAGATGTTCCAGGACCGACTGATTGCGCCAGTGCGCGTTGAAGAAATACCAGTCCGGGTCCTCCGGGCGCTCGAGTTGCGACACATGCGTGAGTTTGAGCAGTCCATCCACCACCGTCAACGGCGTATGGCGAATGCCCAAAGCGCTCTTGGGCTCTCCGGCGTCCGCCTGCCACGGAATGACCGCACCGCAATAAGCGCACTCAAAGCTGCGCTTAGCTTGGTGTGTGTACATAGGGCCGCCGCAGTTTTGACATTTAATGGCAAACATCTCGTCCATGGAAACGTCCTCCTTTGCACAGGGGCTGTCGGCATTAAGTATGTCGAGCAAACAGGCACATGCCCATACCCATGTGGCCCAAAATGGACCACCCAGGCAGACGAGAAGGCTCGCTCGTTAGCACCGGCAGACTATTGCTGCATTTTCTGAGCATCGGTGCACGGCGCCCCCGCGCGAGCTACACTATCCCCTTAAACATGATTGTGAGGACGACCGCTATGCTATTTGTAAATCGGCTGGTACATACGCTTGTTCCCGGCGGCGAGGACGAGCCGGTCGATGCATCTTGCCGCACCAACGCGGGTTTTGCCGCAAGCCTCATCTGCATTGGCCTCAACATCACCCTGTGCCTGGCCAAGGGCATCGCGGGCCTGCTCGCCGGTTCCGTCTCCCTCATCGCCGACGCTTTCAACAACCTCTCCGATGCCTCGAGCAACATCGTGAGCCTGCTCGGGTTCCGCCTTGCCAGCCGCCCGGCAGACGAGGGCCACCCTTACGGCCACGGCCGCTACGAGTACCTGGCTGGTCTGTTTGTCGCCGTCCTGGTTTGTGCCGTCGGCATCAACCTAATCCTCGAGTCGGTCACCAAGATCATCAAGCCCTCGCCCACCGTGTATTCGGCGCTCTCCATGGCTGCCCTTGTTCTGTCCATGCTCGTCAAATTCTGGATGGCAGCGTTCAACCGCACGCTGGGCGATCGCATCGACTCCGAAACGCTCATCGCCACGGCGCAGGACTCCAAAAACGACGTCATCACCTCGGGCTCGGTCTTGGTGGCGGCGCTTATTTCGCAGACGACCGGCTTTGATCTCGATGGCTGGGCAGGCCTGGGTGTGGGCATCTTCATCTGCATCAGCGGCCTGGGCCTGGTGCGCGACGCCATCAGCCCGTTGCTGGGGCAAGCGCCCGACCCCAAGCTCGTCCAGGCAATCCGCGACAAGATCATGTCCTATCCGCAGGTCTTGGGCACACACGACCTCATGGTGCACGACTACGGCCCCGGTCGTCAGTTTGCCAGCGCCCACGTGGAGATGCCCGGCGAGGGCGACGCGTTTGAGCACCACGAGATTCTGGACACCATCGAGCACGACATCAAGCGCCAGATGGGCATTGGTATCACGCTGCACTGCGACCCCATCGCGACAACCGGCGATGACTTGCGCGGCTGGGTCAAGCGCGGCGTCATGCAGATCGATCCCGCGCTCTCCATCCACGACCTGCACGAGCACGACGGGTTCGTTTCGTTTGACCTGGTGCGTCCCGACGGCTTTGACATATCCGACGAGGAGCTGCTGGGGCTCGTCACGCGCATCGTGCACGAGCGCCGACCCGATGCCTCATGCGTCGTCACGTTTGATTCGGGCTTTAGCTCGCCCGACCGTCCGGCCGAGCAACTGTAGCCTGCTTAACAGCTAGTTTCCCTGCGCGCCCGAGATGCCGTTTTGCAGCGCGTCCCAGGCATTGGTAGCCATATCGCCCAGATTCTGAGCAGTATCGCCGAGGTTTTGGGCTGTATCGCCCAGCTCTTGTGCCTTGTCTCCCAACTCCTGTGCCTTGTTGCTCAAATCCTCCAGCGTATTGGAGCTCGAGCTGTCGGTACCGCTTTGGCCGCCGGACGAGTTGCCATAGCTGTTCTTGTGCGTGAGCTGAATCTCCAGGTTGCCGTTGTCGTTATAGTAGGCATTCGTAACAACCCAGTTGGAATCGATGACGGGCGTTGAGCCATCGTCGGTCAGGATCACGGCGTTCGAAAGGTCGGCTCCGCGTGACTTGAGGAGCTTCTTGGCGTTGGACCAGTACTGTCCCGGGATATCGCTCAGGTCGACGGCAGCAGACTGGGTGGTCTCGGCCTGCTCGGTCGTGGCATCGGTCGTGGCGCCCCGCTTGTTGAGCATGCCCGACACGATGGCGAACACGACCGACAAGGCAAAGAAGATCGCCAGCACAATCAGGATTTTCTTGATCACGCTCGACGGACGCGACGGTGCCTTCTCCTCGTCCTCACCATACTGCGGAATCGATTTGGGATACTCGCGATACGGCTGGCGCGACTCGTAGCGAGGCTGCGCCGTGCGAGGCAAATACGTCGTCTGCTGAGGCTGCGGAATGGGATTCTGCGGCAGGTTGTCATAGGAATTCGGCGTCGAGGCAGCATAAGAATCCTGCGGCGCGTAATCAAACGGATCCGGAGCTGCGTTGCCATAGGGGCCTTGCGAAGATGCAGCGTAAGAATCCTGCGCCGTGTCGCCATAGCCCATAACCCGGGTGGGCTCGGCAGAAGGCTGCGTCGCGGCGGGGTCGGTATAACCGGGGTTGGGAACAACGCGGGTCGCATCGACGCTATCGCCAGCCTGCGCGGAACCGTAGCCGCCCATCACGGTTGTCTTGTCCTGATCCATGCAACGATTCCTTTCCGTCGCGCGTGAGCCTCAAGTTATCCATGCATTCTACCCGCGCAAAAGCCTATGATGGGCAGAGTCCGTCGGTATCTACAAGACATGCGCGGGTCTAAGGATCAAAAAGCCCCGCCGGGCCTTGTGGGCACGGCGGGGCGGACAAGCAGCTATGGACAGCAGACTTAGAACAGGCCGGTGATGTTGCCGTCGTTGTCGACGTCGATGTTTTCGGCCGCGGGCACCTTGGGCAGACCCGGCATGGTCAGAACACTGCCGGTCAGCGCGACCACAAAGTGGGCGCCGGCAGAAACCTTGAGCTCACGCACGGTGATGCGGAAGTTCTCGGGAGCGCCCAGGGCCTTGGCGTTGTCGCTAAAGCTGTACTGCGTCTTAGCGACGCAAACCGGCAGGTTGCCAAAACCATTCTCGCGCAGCTCGGCGAGCTGGCGCTTGGCGGCCGGCGTAAAGTCAACGCCGTCGGCGCGGTAGACCTTGGTGGCAACGGCCTCGAGGGCATCAGCGACATCAGCGCCGTCCTCATAGGCAAACTTGAGCTCGCTCGGCTGCTCAATCAGACGCATGACCTCATCGGCAAGCTCGAGCGCGCCCTCGCCGCCCTTGGCCCAGACCTCGGACAGCTTAACGTTGACGCCGAGCTTCTGGCACTCGGACTCGATGAGCGCAAGCTCGGCCTCGGTGTCCGTCGGGAAGCGGTTGATGGCGACCACGCAGGGCAGACCATATACGTTCTGGATGTTGTCGACGTGACGCAGCAGGTTGGGCATGCCAGCCTTGAGTGCCTCGAGGTTCTCCTCGTTGAGATCGGCCTTGGCGACGCCACCGTTGTACTTCAACGCACGAGCGGTCGCGACGATCACGACGGCGCTGGGACGAACGCCCGTCATGCGGCACTTGATGTCGAGGAACTTCTCGGCACCCAGATCGGCACCGAAGCCGGCCTCGGTAATGGCAACATCGCCAAAGCGCATCGCCATACGCGTGGCCATGATAGAGTTGCAGCCGTGGGCAATGTTGGCGAAGGGACCGCCGTGGACAAACGCGGGCGTGCCCTCGAGCGTTTGCACCAGGTTGGGCTTGAGCGCGTCCTTAAGCAACGCGGCCATGGCACCCTGGGCCTTAAGGTCTCGGGCACGGACGGGCTCGCCGGCAAAGCTGTAGCCGACGACGATCTCACCCAAGCGTTCCTTGAGGTCGCTGATGCTCGTAGACAGGCACAGGATTGCCATGACCTCGGAGGCGACGGTGATATCGAAGCCGTCCTCGCGCGGCACGCCCTGGGCCTTGCCGCCAATGCCGTCGATAACGTGGCGCAGCTGACGGTCGTTCATATCGACAACGCGCTTCCAAGTGATGCGCTTAACGTCAATACTGAGCTGATTGCCCTGCTGGATGTGGTTATCAAGCATGGCGGCCAGCAGGTTGTTGGCAGCACCGATAGCGTGGAAGTCGCCGGTAAAGTGCAGGTTGATATCCTCCATGGGGATGACCTGAGCCCAACCGCCGCCGGCAGCACCGCCCTTCACGCCAAAGACGGGGCCGAGCGAAGGTTCGCGCAGGGCCACGGCACTCTTGACGCCGCGACGACGCAGGCCGTCGGCCAGACCGATGGTCGTGGTGGTCTTGCCCTCGCCCGCAGGCGTTGGGTTGATAGCGGTCACGAGGACGAGCTTGGCCTGGTGATCAGTCGGCTCGTTGAGCAGTGAATAGTCGACCTTAGCCTTGTCGAAGCCGTACGGAATAAGGTGCTTAACGTCGACGCCGGCGTTCTTGGCCACCTCGGTAATAGGCAGTGGCGTGACAGAACGTGCGATTTCGATGTCAGTAGGCATGGGCGGTCCTTTCGTTACCGAATGAGAAAAAGACCAATTCAGCATAGCACGGGCGCGCAATAGTAAAACGCCCATAACCGATGAACGGCGATATGTTTACCCGATGCCCAGCGATAGTCCAACAGCCCGCCAAAACAAAGCGCCCTAAACGGTAGGTTCAATCCCCAGGTGCTCAAAGGTGCGAAGGGTTGCCTGACGGCCCTGCGGCGTACGAATCATCAACCCGCACTGCAGCAAATAGGGCTCATAGACATCCTCGAGCGTGCCCGGGTCCTCGCCCACCGCACTGGCAAGGGTCGTCAGGCCTACAGCACGGCCGGAGAACGTCTTGGCAAGCGTCTCCAAGATACGAATATCCATCCAGTCCAGACCGAGCTCGTCGATCTCGAAAAACTCGAGCGCCTGGCGGCAGATATCGAGCTCGATAGGGCCGCTGCCACGCACCTGTGCGTAATCGCGCACGCGCTTGAGAAGGCGATTGGCAAGACGTGGCGTGCCGCGCGAACGCGAGCCGATCTCGAGTGCACTGGGATGGTCGATCGTCACGCCCAGGATAGTCGCCGAGCGCGTCACAATCTGCGCGAGCTCCTCGACCGTGTAGTAATCCAGGCGATACGAAATGCCAAAGCGGTCGCGCAACGGGCCGGTCAACATGCCTGAGCGGGTCGTTGCCGCTACCAGCGTAAACTTGGGAATATCCAGGCGAATCGAGCGCGCCGCCGGACCCTTGCCAATCACGATATCGAGGGCAAAGTCCTCCATCGCGGGGTACAGGACCTCCTCGACCGAACGGTTGAGGCGGTGGATCTCGTCGATAAACAGCACATCACCCGGCTGCAAGTTAGTAAGGATGGCCGCCAGGTCGCCCGTGCGCGCGATGGCAGGGCCACTCGTGGTCTTGATCTGAGCGCCCAGCTCGTTGGCGATAACGGTGGCCAGCGTGGTCTTGCCCAGGCCCGGAGGACCCGAGAAGATCACGTGGTCGAGCGTCTCGCCACGGCTCTGCGCCGCTTCGATCAACACGCGCAGGCTCTGCTTGATGTGCTCCTGACCACAGTAATCGTCCAGGCGCTGGGGGCGCAAAGTGCGGTCGACATCGAGGTCCTCGGCCGTCAGCTCCGAGCCCACCATGCGCTCGCCGTGCGCCATGGATGCCGCCGGCGAGTTGCCGGGCGTCGCCCACAGGTCCTGAGAGTCATCGGCTTCCCACATCACGCATCCATTCCGAGTCGCTTAAGCGCCGCGCCGAGCAGATCCTCGACACGCATATTCTGCCCATCATACCCGCTCAGGGCAACATCGGTCTCCTGCGGGCTAAAGCCCATGGAAAGGAGCGCCGCACGGGCATCATCGATCGCCGAAGGAGCGGCGGCGGGAACCGGCATCGCAACCTGGCCGGGAATCACGTCGACCGGCACAAAGCCCTTATCCTTGGCAAAGGTGCTCTTGAGTTCCAGGATCAGGCGCTGAGCTGTCTTTTTGCCCACACCGGGTACCTTGGCCATGCCCTTGTCGTCCTCGGCCATCACCAGCGAATACAGCTGCCCCACGGTATAGGTGGAAAGCACGGCAAGCGCCAGGCGCGGGCCAACGCCCGAAACGGACACGAGCCGGTCGAACATCATGCGCTCATCCTTTGAGGAAAAACCGAAAAGTGTCATGGCGTCCTCGCGCACCTGCATACGCGTGTAGAGGCAGACCTCGCCACCGGGCGTCGGCAACGTGGCCGCAGTGCTGCCCGAAATGCCGAGCTCAAAGCCAACGCCCGACACATCGACGACAGCAGAGCTCATCGTGGCCTCGACAAGCGTTCCGTGGAGCTGGGAAATCATCAGTATCCGGTTCCTCTCTGTTGATAGAACTCGCCACCGGTGAGGGCGCGGGTGCGGCTGAGGTTTACGTGGCAGATGGCGCAGGCCAGGGCATCGGCGGCATGGTCGGGATGCGGGTCGTGGTCGAGCTGTGTGAGCGTGCGTACCATGTAGGCGACCTGCCGCTTGTCCGCGGCGCCGGTGCCCACCACAGCCTGTTTGATCTGCATGGGCGTGTACTCGCCAATCTCGAGCGCGCATTCCGAAAGCGCGACGAGTGCAGCACCGCGGGCATGCGCCGTGGGGATGGCCGAGCGAACGTTGGCGCCAAAGTAGATGCTCTCTACAGCAGCCGTGTCGGGTCGATAACGCTCGACGACATCCTTAAGGTCATGGGCGATATGCGACAGGCGCACCGCGAGCGGACTTCCGGCACTGGTCTCGATGCAGCCATAGGCACGGCAGCGAACCTCGCCACGCCGCTCCTCGATAATCCCCCAACCCGTATGAGCCAAACCGGGGTCAATGCCCAAGATAACCAAGCCAACCTCCCCTCGCCACAAGCACAGCGCAAGACAAGGCCCCGCGCATCATTCACGAACGTCTGTTCTAGAATAACACAATGGGGCCAAGATGCTTAGTTGAAGTATCGGGGTTGAGAGCGAATCCTATCCCATAATTAGTTCTGCGAGAAAAAGGGGAACTGCCTCGGATCCACTGGCGGGTGCGACATCGGTCCGCTCTGGGGCCCACCCTGCGAGCCGCCCTGACCGCCCATCATCCTATCGATGGCGTCCTGAACTTCGCCCTCGAACTTTTTCATTCCCTCGTGCAAACGACGCTGACCGTCCTCAGAGCGCAGCTCCTCCATTTGCTCGGGCGAAATACCCAGTAGCTCGCCCAGCACGCCCATCATCTCGTTTCGCACGCGCTCGCTCGTATCCTCGTCGGCAAAGCGGCGCACCTCGGCGCGCGCCAGCGAATCGACCGTCATACGCTCCTTGCCGTTAAGCCCCAGGTCGGACCACGCGAGCATATACGGCCAGGCACGCTCGGCAAACGAACGGGCCGAGACGATCGGCGTCGTCGGCAGCATGCGACGGGAAGCCTCACCCTGTCGAACGAGCATCAGCAGCAGCGAGCAAGCCTCGGGCTCGCCGGCGGCCATTGGGATGTCGTCGAAAGATCGATTGCGGTCCACGTGCGCCTCGAGCGCGCCATCGACCTCACCCGGCTCAAGCCCGCCGAGCAGCTGTGCCGCGCGGTCGAGCATATCAACCGGGCCGTCGAGCGTCGAGAGCGCCTGCGCCAGCACGCGCTCCATACAATCTTCCACTGCGTTGAGCGTCACGAGCTCTTGGGGCACCACGGCAGACGTGCGGTTGCGCACACGCGCCACAAACTCAAGCGTCGACAGGTACACATCGCCAAAGGGCGCAAAGTCGCCCTGGTAGCCGCCGCAAAGCGCCGGCGCCGCCAGCGCGTACTCGGTTTTGGACAGCGGGCTCAGCGCCATCGCACCCAGCTCGAGCGCCGTATCCTCCAGCATGAGGCCCAGCGTGCGCGAGCGCAGGCGCTCGGCATCGCCCGCCGACACGTCGCGATCGAGCACGCGCGCCGCATCCGGTGCATCGCGCTCGACGGTGCGAATGTGCAGACGCTCGGCGATGGCGCGGACGGCGGCACAGCGGGCAGCCTCGGCTTCTTCCTGCGCCGGCGTAAAGATACGGTTGCGCCCCAGCACCAGGCCAATCACATTGCGCGGGCCCAGAGCGTCGACGGCCAGCGCCGCCAGCAGGGACGACGGCAAGTCACCCTCGAGTGCCACCACAGCACGCGACGCACCGTGGGCTCGGGCGTTGTCGCGCACGGCGAGCACCAGCGCCTGCCACAGCCACTCCTCGGAACGGAACTCGGGCAGTTCGTGATCCTCCAGGGCATCGAGCATCACGCCGCGCTGAATCTCCTGAACCAGCAGGCTCTCCTCAAAGCACGGCGCCTGGGCCACCACGCGACCGCAGTCGTCGAGCACAAACGAACCGCCAGTATACACCGACTCGTCATAGGCACCGACCGGCGCCATGCAGGCAAACCACACGCTGCGCTTGGATGCGATCTTGCGGTAGGCGCCGCTGCGAACGGCAGCAATGGCGGCAGTCTCGCGGTCGGTCATGTCAAACGCGTTGAATTGGAAATACGCAATGAGGTCAACACCGGTCGGCAGCATCTCGAGTTCGCGGTCCAAGTCAAAAATCACGGCGATGCGCACGCCGTCCACGTCGAACACCGGCGGCGCCCAACGTGTGTCGTTGTTCTCGCCACGCTGCAGGGCAATGCTCGAACGCGCCGGCACCACATGACCGTCCTTGAGCATCATGTAGTCGAGCAGCGGCTGGCCCTCAAACGAAACCGCCGCGGGCACGATGCAGATCATGTCAAGCTCCTGGATACGCTCGGCGACACCAGTCAAACCGGCAAGCACGTCGTGCTCAAAGTCGGCAGCGCCCACCAGGCCACCGGGCATGGCGCCCATAAAGAGCGGAGCCGGAACGCACAGCACGCGCGCCCCGCGCTCGTGGGCCAGACGAGCCTGGTCCTCGATGCGGCCGCAAATGCCCTCAATATCACCCAGGCGCATATCGATCTGTGCAAGCGCGAGCTTCATGGCCCAGCCCTTTCCGTCGTAAACCATCGAAATCGTAGTAAAAGCGCCGGCCGCATAATGCAGTCGGCGCTTGCATGTGCATATGCTAGCTATGATACCCCGAGCGGGGGCGCGCTCCTAGAATGTCGCGGACCACAGCCCGTGCAGGTTGCAGTAGGCATAGACGGTACCGGTCTTGGAGCCGCCCGCGAAAAACGTCGCGGGTTTCATGCCGGGTTCAAGGTAATGAACCTCTAAGCGGCCCTCGGCCTCAAGGGCGATCCACTCAATGTAGTGCTCGGGCAGGCTGGGGTGCTCGACCGAGCCAACGCGTGCGCGAATCACGTGACCGTCACGCTCGGTCTCGACAACAGGCACGTGCTTCTCGTGCGCCGCGTCCTCAGTGTTTGCAGTCAGTTCCGTGCAACCGGCAGGGGTCGCAACGTCGTCGCCAAGGGCAGCGATGAGCTTGCCGTCGGGGTCCTTAAAGAATTTCGCCATGATGTTCTCCTTTGCTGATGTGCCAATGTTCTTGATGGTTCTTATGCCCAAAGGCAGACAAACCATCCACGGCATTGCAAATGAACACATAACGGACCAGGCAAGCGGTCGGGCCAAAATGCGTCGACCGTCCTGCCCACTCCAGCAGTCCCACCCCGCGCGCGGCTAGCGACCGTCGCCGCCCAGCAGCGCCAGAACATCTTCGCGGGTAAACAGCGCCGACGAGATGCCGTCGCCGCCGAGCACGCTGTTGACCAGGTCGCGTTTGGACTCCTGCATCTGCATAATGCGTTCCTCGATCGTGTCCTTGGCGATGAGCTTGTACACGGTCACGGTATGTTGCTGACCAATACGGTGTGCACGGTCGGTCGCTTGGTCCTGCGCCGCCACGTTCCACCACGGGTCGTAGTGGATGACCACGTCGGCAGCCGTCAGGTTAAGGCCCACGCCGCCCGCCTTGAGCGAAATCAAAAAGACCGGAACCTCGCCCGCTTGGAACTGCGCGACCATCTTGGCGCGGCTCTCTTTAGACGAAGCGCCCGTGAGCTTAAGGAAGGCGATGTCCTCCTTGGCCAGGCGCTTACCGATAATATCGAGCATACCCGTAAACTGGCTGAACAACAGGATGCGATGTCCGCCGTCGAGTGCGCCGTGCACGAGCTCCATGCACGTATCGAGTTTGGCGCTCCCCGCCTTGTAATCCTCGTAGTGCAGACGCGGGTCGCAGCAGATCTGGCGCAACTTGGTGAGCTCGGCAAGCACCTTGAGCTTGTCTTTCTTAAACTCGGATGCCTCGCGGTGCTGCACCTGCTGGGCGATGCGGTCCTGGTTTGCCAGGTAAAGCTTGCGCTGCTCGCCGGCAAGCTGCGCCATGACAGTGTCCTCGATCTTCTCGGGCAGGTCTGCCACCACGTCTTCCTTGACGCGGCGCAGCACAAACGGCGACACGAGTGCCTGCAGGCGGGCGGCGCTGTCGCCCTCGGCGTGCTCGACTGGGCTTTCGAAGCGCTTGGCAAACGACTCGCGCGTGCCAAGTAAGCCCGGCATCAAAAAGTCGAAGATGCTCCAGAGCTCGGATAGGCGGTTTTCGATGGGCGTGCCCGTCAGGGCAAAGCGCACGCCGGCAGGCAGGCGCTTTGCGGCGCGCGCCACCTGGGTGAGCGGGTTTTTAATGTACTGGGCCTCATCGAGCACCACGCGGGCAAAGTCCTGCTCGACGTACTCGTCGATATCGCGCCGCATAAGGTCATACGACGTCACGACCACGTTATGCTCGGCCACGCCGGCGATCTGCACGCGGCGCTGCGCCTTGGCGCCCACAATGGCGCACACATCGAGCGACGGGGCGAAGCGCTCCAGCTCGGCGGTCCAGTTGTACACAAGCGACGCGGGACACACCACAAGCGTGGGTTTAGTGTCCCCCGCCTCCACGCGCGCCAGGATATGCGCGATCATCTGGAGCGTTTTGCCCAGGCCCATATCGTCGGCCAAGATGCCGCCAAGGCCCAGGTGTTCGAGCGAGCCAAGCCACTGGTAGCCGTCGACCTGGTAGCCGCGCATCGTTGCCTTGAGCGAGACCGGCACCGTAAAGTCCATCTTGCCGAGCGTGTCCAGACGCTCGACGGTACGGCGGAACGCAGCGTCGCGATCGGCCTCGAGCGCGGGCGTGCGCGCGAGCATGCTATCGACGAACAGGGTGCTCGATGCGGAAAGCGACACGCCGTCGAGCAGGTCGACGGCATCGACGCCCAGGTCCTCGGCGAGGCCAAACGCGGCTCGAGCGCCCTCGTCCAGGCGAATGATGTCGCCGGACGTAAGGCGCGCAAACGTTTGATGGCGCTTGTAGGAGTCGAGGTAGATGGCAAGATCTGCCGCCGAAAGACCGCTCGCGCCCAGTTCAACATCGAGCAGGTTGCTCTTGACGGTGGCACGCACCGAAAGCTTGGGCGCAGGGCGCACCGAGATCTGGCGTAGACGGTCGCTGAGCATGACCTCGCCCAGCTCAGACAGGGCAGACAGGCCCTCGGTCAGCAAGCAGAACAGGCTCTCGTCGTCGCGCTCCTCAAACGCCAGGCCGCCCTCGTAAAAGTCGAAATACAGGGCCGCCGTGTCCATAACGCGAAACTCCGCCACCTCGTCGCGAGGGGGCACGCCCGGGCGCTGTTCTTCGAAGGGGCTTCCCGGAGCACCCAGGCTAAAGAGATCTGCCGACCAGTCGCCGTAGGAAACCGTAATCTTGCAGGTCACGAGCCCGTCGTCGACACCGATTGCCATGGCAAAGCTCGGCTCGGGCGCCACGGTGTCGAGCACGGCGGGCGCGGTAAGGTCGGTGTAGTCGCGCAAAATGGGCAGCGCCATACGACAGAACTCCCCCACCTGGTCGACAGCGATATGGATCGGCGTGCGACAGGGCAGTAAGCGCGATAGGAACGGCGCCGCATGCTGGGCAAACGCTACATCGGCGCGGCGCGCACGGCGGGTGTCGACCAGATAGGCAACGTCGCCCGAAGCAAAGCAGTATGCATCGGCCGGCAGGCGTAGATCGTAGCTGCCGCCAGCCGCCGGCGCGATTTTGGCGGCAAGGAGCGGTGGGCGCTTAGACAGAGCCTCGTCCTCCCCTTCCGGAGGCATCTCAACCGCCACGTCATAGGTGCGATGCGTCGTCGTCCCCCGCGACCAGGCGGGCTCAAAAGAGATGGTCTGACCGCGCAACAGGTCCAGCACATATACGATGCTATGCTCGGACAGCGGCAACTGACGCTCGGCGACAAAACCGCTGCGGGCAAAGTCGTACGACGCCGAACGCGAGCTTGTGATGTCATCGAGATAGGCAACTGTCGTCACGACAAGGTTGAGCAGCTTTGTCGACACGTCCTCGAAGGCTTCGGGCGTATGGACAAACGTGAGCTTCTTGCCGTACGAGAAGGTGCCGCCTCGGACATAGGCGTCGGCCATGCCGTCGATATCCTTGACCACGTAGGAGACCGATCCACAACGAATGCGAAGCTCGAGCGCCCAGCTAAAGCGGTCGGCAAACAGTGGATTGTAGTACGGCACCAA
Source organism: Collinsella sp. CLA-AP-H1 (assembly GCF_040092945.1). Classification (NCBI taxonomy): domain Bacteria; kingdom Bacillati; phylum Actinomycetota; class Coriobacteriia; order Coriobacteriales; family Coriobacteriaceae; genus Collinsella; species Collinsella sp. CLA-AP-H1. The sequence continues at coordinate 41,293 of NZ_JBBNKO010000008.1, forward strand.
CGAGGGCTCCAACACCGCCTTGGGGGCATCGGGATCCACACTGCCAGCGAGCTTGCGGCGCATGCTCGCCAGCTCATCCATGCGTGCGTCCGAAAGATCGGAGAGCGCCGCCATGAGGCTGGGACTCGTGGGGACGGGCGCCGGAAAGGGAAAGTTGGGATTGACGGCCGGCGCTTTGAGCGCGGTGCGCGCAGGCTGTTTCGGCTGCGCCGTAAACGTGCGGACCGGCGTGCGCAAACCTTCGACGGGCTCGGCGCCGCTGGCATCCAAATACGCCAGAGCCGTGGCAATAGCGTGCTTGCACATACCGGGGTAACGATAGGCGGCGGGGCAATCGCAGTCGTAGTCGATCACCTCGTGCTCGTCCATGTCGAGCGCCACGTGCGTCTTGTACAGGTCGCCGCGCGAACCGCGCACCGAGCCCTCAACCGTCACGTTTTTGGAGAAGCGCGAGCCGCTGTCCTCGATCGACAGCACGGCGCCGTTGAGCATGAGCGAACGCCCCTTCATAAAGGTGCCGCTCAGCGCCGCCTCTTTGCGAAGCGCCTGCACAAACGTCCCCTGCGCCATCACTTCCTCCAATCTCGCGCGGACCAGCAACGCCGTCCCTAGATCACCGTCACGCGGCCTTGGTTGCCGACGATGGCCTTTGCCTCTGCCAACAGCGGAATCGAGCGTGCGTTGACCTTGGCCGGCACCTCGGCACGCAGCACACGCCCGTCCACCTGCTCGATAAAGATCTCCACGCGGTCGCCGCCCGGGTTGGCGGTAAGCACCGTGGCAAGACGCGCCATATTGCCCTGGCTAAAGCGGCTGTTGGGCACCATGACCTCAAACACCTTGGGCTTGTTGTTCTCCTCGTTGAGCTCCAGCGGCACGATCTCCTGCGCGATGATCTGGTCGCCGCGGTCCGAGCGCTCGAGCTTGCCCTTAATGCGCACAAACGCATCGGACAGCTGCGCGCCGGTCTCGGGATCGACCTCGCCGTACAGGTACCCCTCGGCCTCCTTGTAGGTCTTGGGGAACACCACGACCGTGGCCTCGCCTTCCATGTCCTCGAGCTGCACAATACCCATGGGGTCGCCGTTTTTGGTTACGCGCTTGGACACGCTCGAGACCATACCGGCCCACCACAGCGCCTTGCCCTCGGGAATCTCCTGGTTGATGGTACCGCCCGTGGGGTTTTGCACCTCGTAGCCGGTATCGATCTGCGAGAACGAGAAGTCGCGCGCCTTGGCTAGCGCATACTCAAACGGGCGCAGCGGGTGGTCCGAGACATAGATGCCCAGAACCTCCTTCTCCTGGCTCAGCTTAAGGTGGCGGTCCCACTCCTGGCCGTCCGGATCGGGCACGCTCACCTCAAAGCCCGAGCCCTCAACGTCGCCAAACATGTCGAAGAACGACGTCTGGCCGCTCGCACGATCCTTCTGGCGCTTTACCGCGGCATCGATGATGTTCTCAGGGTTGTTCTTATCCACAAAGTGCATCATCTGGCGACGCGGATACCCCGTGGAGTCGAAGGCGCCTGCCTTGATCAGCGATTCGATCACACGGCGGTTGGCCTGGCTCGAGTCCACGCGCTCGACAAAGTCGTGCAGCGTCTTAAACGGACCGCCCGCCTCGCGCTCGGCGATAATCGCCTGCGCCACGCCGGTGCCCACGCCGCGGATGCCGGCCAGACCAAAGCGCACGCCCTCCTTGGTAGCCGTGAACTCGGTACCGGACTCGTTGACATCTGGCGACAGCACGGGGATGCCGTCGTGGCGGCACGCCGAGACGTAGTGAACGATCTTGTCGGTCTTGCCCGTATAGGACGTCAGAACGGCCGCCATGTACTCGTGCGGATAGTGCGCCTTGAGCCACGCCGTCTGCATAACCAGGATGGCGTAGCCGGCGGAGTGCGACTTGTTAAAGGCGTAGGACGCGAACTCAAGAACATCGTCCCAAATCTTCTGGGCGACCTCGCGCGTGTAGTTGTTCTTGATGGCGCCGTTCATCCAGTGGTCGTAGGTGGTCTCGTCCGAGCCATCCTCCCAGTGGAGCACCGTCGACGTGAGCAGCTTGATCTTTTTCTTAGCCACGGGCTTACGGATACGCGAGTCCGATTCGCCCTTGGAGAAGCCGCACATCTCGACGGAGATGAGCATAACCTGCTCCTGGTAGACCATGGTGCCGTAGGTTTCGCCCAGGATGTCGTCCAGACGGTCGTCGTAGGAGACGGCCGGTTCCTTGCCGTTCATGCGGTTGATGTAGGACGAGACCATGCCGGCGCCCAGCGGGCCCGGGCGGTACAGGGCGATCAATGCCACGACATGCTTGTACTCGGTGGGCTTCATGTTCTTGATCGTGGCCGTCATGCCGGCGGACTCGACCTGGAAGACGCCGGCGGTGTGACCGGAGCCCATGAGCTTAAAGATCTCGGGGTCGTCAAAGGGAATCTCTTCCTCTTTGATGTCGATGCCGAAGTTCTTTTTGATGTTGGCCTTGGCCTTAGAGATAACCGTCAGCGTGCGCAGGCCCAGGAAGTCCATCTTGAGCAGGCCCATGTCGGCAACGGTATGGCCCTCGTACTGGGTAATCTCGACGCCGCCCTTGGTATCGAGCTTGGTGGGCACATGCTCGTTGACGGGATCGCGGCAGATCAGAACGGCGCACGCGTGCACACCCTCGCCACGGGTGAGGCCCTCGATCGAGAGCGCCGTGTCGATGATGCGGCGGGCGTCGTCATCCTTTTTATAGGCCTCGGCAAAGTCGGGGTTAAACAGATCCTCTTTGCCGGGTTGCTTTTCGAGCACTTGCTTGAGCTTGACCTTGGGGTCGCTCGAGACCATCTTGGACAGGCGCTGGCCCATGTAGACCGGGTAGTCCAGGACGCGCGCGGCGTCGTTGATGGCCTGCTTGGCCTTAATGGTCGAGTAGGTAATGACGTGGGTGACCTTCTCGGGGCCATAGAGCTGGCGAACGTGCTCCACGACCTCGAGGCGCCGCTCATCGTCGAAGTCCATATCGATATCGGGCATCTCGGTACGCTGCGGGGACAGGAACCTCTCGAACATCAGGCCGTTCTCGAGCGGGTCGAACGCGGTGATGTTCATGGCGTAGGCGACGATAGCACCGGCGGCCGAGCCACGGCCGGGGCCGACGCCGATGCCGTTGTCCTTGGCCCATTGCACGTACTCGGCAACGATCAAGAAGTAGGCGGCAAATCCCTTGTCGCAGATGACTTTGTATTCGTACTCAAAGCGCTCTTTGATGTTGACGCCGCCGATCTCGCGCGTGGCCCAGTCGTCACCATAGTGCTGGCGCAGGCCCTTCTCGCACTCGCGGCGGAACTGGCTCTCGTGCGTCTCGCCGGGATCGAGCAACGGGAAGCGCGGCAGGATGATGGAGTCCCAGTCCAGCTCAACGTAGCACTTGTCGGCGATCTCGAGCGTGTTGTCGCAGGCCTCGGGGCAATACGGGAACATCGCCCGCATCTCCTCCTCGGTCTTCATGTAAAACTCCGAGCCGGTCATGCGCATGCGGTTGGGGTCGTCGACCTTGGCGTTCATGCCAATGCACATGATGACGTCCTGCACGGGCGCGTCCTCGCGACGCAGGTAGTGGAAGTCGTTGGTGGCGATGACCTTGACGCCCACCTGCTTGGCGATGTCGATGAGCGTGCGGTCCATCTGCTCGTCGGTCAGGCCGTTGTCGGTGGTGATGCCGTGTTCCTGGATCTCGATGTAGAAGTCGCCGGGCTCGAAGGTGTCACGGAAGGTCTCGGCCCACTTGATGGCGCCCTCCATGTCACCGCGGTCGATGTACTTGGGGATGATGCCCGCGATGCAGGCGCTCGTGCAGATCATGCCCTTGGCGTGGCGGCGCAGGTTGTCGAGCGTCACGCGCGGCTTGTAGTAAAAGCCCTGCACGGCGGCCTCGGAAACCGTCTGCATCAGGTTGACGTAGCCCTCCTGGTCCTTGGCCAGAAGGATCATGTGGTAGAGCTCGGGCTTGTGGTCGCGAGCAAGGGTCTCGTCCGGCGTAAAGTAGACCTCGCAGCCAAAGATGGGCTTGATGACCAGGGGCGGCTTGAGCTCGTCGATGTTGCCCTTCTCGTCCCACATGGCCATGTCCTTCACATACTGGGCATGCTCGCGCGGGTTTTCCTCGGGATCGGGCTCCACCAGCTCGTCGCGGCGGTCCTTTTCCAGGAAGGCCTTGTCGTGGCTCCAGGTTTTGTACTCGGGCGTGTTGTGGTTGACGGCGTCGCAGGCCAGCGCCAGGTCGGGCACGCCATACATGTAGCCGTGGTCGGTAATGGCGACGGCGGGCATGCCCAGCTCTACGGCACGATTGACCATATCCTGGATACGGGTTGCGCCGTCGAGCATGGAGAAAACAGTGTGATTGTGCAGATGGACGAATGCCATGTAATGAGCTCCGATGCGGGTTCGTGATCTTAGGGTTACGATTCTACCGCACGGCACGGACGGCACCCGAACCTAGCCAAACCCACACGGCTCCTCTTGCAGTTGCGGTGAAATAGTTCCCGCTTGGGCCACCTGGGCCGCAATACAGGAACTATTCCACCGCAAGTTATCTGAGGACTAGAGGTTGTAGGTGACCACCTGAGGCTCGGCGGGTTCGACGAAGATGGCTGGATTCGCCTGCTCCACGCGAACGAACTTGACCGTCACCGTCTCAAAGCCCGCCTTGTGCAACACGTCGGCGTAGACGCGCGCCTGCAGGGCGTGCTTCTCGAGCAGCTGGTCCGGCGTCTCATCCGGCGTGCCACCCGTCTTGTAATCGATGACCAGTGCGCGTGACGGATCGGCCGGGTCGGTCGCCAAAGCGTCGATGGCGCCTTCGGCATATGCACCGTAGCGGGCGATGTCCTCGTCCTCGCAGCCCAGCGAGAAGAACGGCACCTCGGCGCGAACGCACGGCCACGCGAACAGCTCGGCACGAACCGACGACTTGAGCCAGCGCTCCAGAGCGACATCGAAGCGCTCGCGCTGTTCTGGCGTCAGGTGCCACAGGCGAGCCAGGGCGTCGGCACGCTCAGCGGGCAGCGCATCGGCACCCATCTCGATGAGCCACTGGCAGGCGGCGTGGAAGGCCGAGCCCAGCGCCATGGGATTGCCGGCGGGCTCGACAGCGGCCACGTCTGCGTCCGTCATCTCGGAACCATCCGACTCCGCATCATCGCCGGTCTCGTCCATGGGAACACGAGCCTCGGCGGCACGGTCTTCCGTCTCGGCATGGAGTGCCGCGGCGATTGACGAGTAGCTATACGAGTCACGCATCGGATACGGACAGATGCCCATGCGCACGCCCACTGCCTGGGGATACACAAGCTCGAACGAATCGGGCTTGGGGTCGACAGGACCGGGGACGATTGTACTGGCCGAATCGTCGGCAGCATCCGTATCGGCATCGCCACGAACAAGCCTGCCCTCGGCATCCAGCGAAGCGTTGGCCTCAAACGTCTGCTCGCCAAAGGTAAAGCCCGCGAGCGAAATGAGCTCGTAGTCGCCCAGCTGGGAGTTGTCGAACACCAAGCGGTCGGCATCGAGCTGCGGCATATCCAGAGCATCGGTCGGCAAAATACGGCGCAGCACATCGTAGGTCAGATCGGTCTCGACATCAAAGGTCGGCGCCGTCACCTTGCCGCGGCTCACGCCGGCATCCATCGCCAGAATGACCAGCTCACGCGCTCGCGTCATGGCGACATAGAGCAGACGAGCCCGCTCCTCGAGCGAAAGCTGCAGGTCGTCGTTGCGCAGGCGAGCAAATGCCTCGGCGGGAGAACCCGTCGCACAGACGTCCTCCATGAGCTCCGGCGGCAGCCACAGCGACGTGCCCTTGCCCTTAAACGCATGCTCAAACTGCTTTTTTACGTCATCGCCCTTCACAAAGGTCCCATCGGCAAGCTTAACGCCATCAAAACGAGCTGGCAGTGCCACGACCTGCGCTCCGCCCTCGACACGCCCCATCTGAGCCGCACCGGACGGCTTGCGCACGCCAAAACACTCGGCAACCGCTACGACCGGATACTCCAGACCCTTGGACGCATGCACGGTCATGATGCGCACCGCGCCGTCGCCCTCCTCGTTGAGGGCACCCGGGGCCTCCTTGCCCGCCAAGAAGCGGTCGAAGGCCAGCGCGATGGAACGCGGCGAGTTGCCGAACTCGACCTCCTCCTCGGCCACGGCGTCGAGCGCCTTGAGCACGTTGGCGGCGATGGCCTTGCCCTCGGGGCCGCGCTGCGCCAGGCGCACGAACCAGCCGGAGGCATTGACCGCGTCGCGCGCGATGGCGGCGAACGAATCACGCCCCACGCGACGCAGTGCGTAGCGCAGCACCTCGCGGGCACGCGTCACAAGCGGCAAGCCCTGCAAGCCCGGCACATCGGAATCGCTCATGATGCCCATGTCGATATTCCGGCGCGAGGTCTCCCCCGTCTCGCCATCGAGCTTGGTCGCCAGCGCCAGGAACTCCTGGGCGCCGAGCGCAAACATCGGCGAGGCGAGCAGCGGCATAAGGCCCTGCGCCGTATCGGCCGGATTGGCGAGCGCGCAGACCAGGGCACGCACCGTCTGCACCTCGGCTGCCTGGGCAAAGACCGAGCCGCCTGCGATGACGCAGTCGAGCCCCTGATCGCGGAAGGCCTGGGCGTAGACATCGGCGTTGGTCATGCGGCCCAGCAGCAGTACCATGCCGCCCTGGGGCTGGCCGGCATCGGCAAGCGCGCGGAAGCGCTCGGCGATCGCGCGGGCCTTGGCCTGTGTGCGCTCCTGCATACTGCCGCCGGCAACAAAGAGGGCCTGGCGGCGCGAGGCGTCCGCCACCAGCGTGTCCTTGCGGCCATCGCTCGCCTCAAGATCCAAAAAGCCCTGCATCAGGCCGCCGTCATCGCCGTCGAAGACGCGTGCCACGTAACGCAGCACCTCGTCATGGCTGCGGAAGTTGCGCACGAGTTTGACGAGTTCGCCGGCAGGGGCATCGGCCACGGCAGTCGCCTCGGGCGCGGCAGACGAGCCCACCTTGCGCTCCTGACGACGGAACACCTCGACCTCGGCGCCACGGAAGCGATAGATGGACTGCTGCGCATCGCCCACGGTGCACAGCGCGCGCTCCCCCGCACCCGTCAGGTAGCGTATCAGATCGACCTGCATCTGGTCGGTATCCTGAAACTCATCGATCATGACCATCTTAAAGCGGCCCTCGTACGCAGCACGGATGGCAGGGTAATCGCGCAGGGCCTCGTAGGCCATACGCAGCAGGTCGTTATTATCGAGGGCGGACTGGGCAGCCTTCAGCGCGCGATACTCAGCCTCCACGGAACGGGCCAGGCCCACCAGCGCATCGAGCGCCGGGCCACCGCAGGCAAGCACGATATTGATAAACGCATCGGCGGCCTCGGCCTTGAGCAGCTCGACCTGCTCCTTAGGGAATGCCTTGCTCGCGCGCGGCATGGTGCACGACATCATGAGTCGCGCTGCATCGGCCATGGTCTTGCCGCTCGCCTCGAACGCGTCAATGGCGTCGAGTGCCATCTGCGCCTTCTCGGTCGCGGCCTTGCTTGCGCCCAGCGCCGCGCGATAGGCATCGGCGAGTGCCGAGGTATCGGCCTGCCCGCGCGCCACGCACACGTCGTCCATACCGCCCGGCAACTGGCTCGACAGCTCCAGCAGGTCGCGCACCAGGCCCTTGATGGTCGCGCCAGCGCCAAAGGAACCGCCCTCGCCCGCCATGGGATACCAGGCATAGAGGGCCTTGAGCGATGCCGCGAGCTCGGGGGCGGCATCGGGCGCCGTCGCGCGGGCCAACACATGCTCAACAGCCTGGTCCATAAGCTCGTCGGTATCGGTGAGCACCGTGAACTCGGGGTCGATGCCCAGCTCCAGCGCATGCGCGCGCAGGATACGCGAGCACATGCCGTGAATGGTCGAGATCCACGCGTCGTCGACGGTCAGTGCTTCCTCGTCCATGCCCTCGTCGATAAGCGCACGGCGCACGCGGTCACGGATCTCGGCCGCGGCATCTTTGGTAAAGGTAATGGCGAGCACCTGGTCAAGATGTTCAACGAACGGACCGGATTCAGGCGAGAGCGCGTAGACGATGCGACGCGTGAGGGTAAAGGTCTTGCCCGAACCGGCGCCCGCCGAGACAAACAGCGGACGGTCGAGCGTTTTGACAATCTGCAGCTGTTGCGGCATCAAAGTCGAAAGATCCATGGTCTACACGTCCCTCCTTACAAACGTTCCTTCGTGGTTATACGAGCAGCGCGCATGCGCGGCCTGAGCCGACGTCGGGTCGACGGCGGCAACGTTGCCTGCCTCGAGCTCGCGCAGGCGCTCGGCGATGCCGGCCTCAACGCGATCGAGCAGGGCGTCGAAGTCCATGCTGCCACCCTCGCCGGGGAAACCTTTCTTAAGGCCCGGGATGCGACCGTCGCCGCGCTCTTCCTCGAGCAGCTCGGCGCTCGCGGCACCGCGCAACGCCGGCTTGCCGCCCTTGGTCGAAAAGTAGAGCGCCGCGCGGGTGTCCAAATCCAGCGCCCGGCGCATGGCCTGGGCGTAGATGAGCGTTTGGGTATGTGGTGGCAACCAGCGCGGATCGTCGATGGGCGCCGTGCCCGATTCCTCGTCGCGCACCGTGGGGTCGGCGAGCTTAAACTCCTCAACGCCCGTGCGATGCTTGTAGTCGATCACCACGGCACGATTCTCGGCGTCCACGTCCACGCGGTCGATGCGCCCGCCAAGCGGCCAACCGGCATACTCGACCTTGAGCTCGTTGAAGGCGAACTCCAGGTAGCGCGGGGCAAAGGGGGCAAGTGCCTCGGACTCGTAGGCAAGCACACCCTCCAGCTGCGGCAAGATCTCGGCCACCTGGCGTTCCTCCACCGCAGAGAGCGGCACCAGCGGGCCCTCCGTGCCGCGCTTGCCGGCGTGCTCGGCCAACGTCTCGTCAAAGACCTCGTGCAGCAGCTCCTGTGCGCGCGGCAGATTCTCGGGCGTCACGCGCTCCATGCTCTCTTGGGGCAGACGGGCATGCAGATGCTCCAGCACGTCGTGGACAAAGTTGCCCTTTTCCATGTTGCCAAAGCCCGCGTCGATCGACTGGGGCTTCACGCGGTACGAGACGAACCAGCATAGCGGGCAGGTCGAATAGGCCTCGATCTGCGAGGCGGACGTCAGACGCGGCACGAGCGGCGCGTCCTCACCCTCGCCATCGCGACGGCGCAGGACCAAATACGGCACGGCCTCGGCACTCAGATGCTGAGGGGCTTCACAGGTCACGCGCTCGCGCTTGAGGCCTTCACCTGCCGCGGGATCGAAGTCGGCGATGATATCGCCCTCGCCCACGCGCATGGGCTTGGCAGCGCCAGCGGCCTCGGCATGTGCCCACAGCTCGGTCCATACGGCTGCCGGGTAGCACTCGCGTGCCTGGCGATCGTGCGTCACACGGGCGAGCGCGACCGGACCGCTCGCCGCCTGCATCGCACGGCCAAAGCGCACGCGCAGCAGGGCAGCGGGCTCCAAAGACACGCCGTCGCGGCGCAGCTCGGCTGTCAACGTGGCAAGCGGGCCCTCTTCGTGCGAAAGCGGATAGCTGTCCAGGTCGACATCGGCAAACAGCACGGCATCGTAGCTGCCAGGGCGAAGAACCGACGCATCGGCAAGCGACGCGAAGCGCACTTGTGCTCGTGGTGTGCGATCGACCTCATAGGTCTCGTAATCGTAGGCGGTACTGCGCTTGTCCACCTTGGTTCGAACGCCGTCGAGAACCGGCACGGTCGCGGCCTGCGACACGTCGAGCGCGCGAGCATCGTTCATAAGGATGTCGATGGCGTGGCGCAGCAGGGCTACCTCCGCCTGGCGACGGGCCTGGCCATCCAAGCTGCCCAGCGAGCGATCGGGCAACGCCTCTGCAACGGCGAGCATGGCCTTGAGCGCCGTCACGGGTTTGTCGCGCCACAGCGCCTGAAACACGTCCGAGACCACGCACGGCACATTCTTAAACCAGTTATCGTCGTTGGCGGCCTTGCGGGCGCCCCTCACCTGGCCCTGCACACTCTGCAGCAGGCTCTTGACGCCCGCAGTGGTCTTGCTGCGCGACAGGCGCATGTTCTTGTCGAAGCCGCGGGCGCTCGCGGCGTCAGTACCCGAAAGCGGGCTGTAAATCCAGTCGGTAAGCTCCGGAGCGGGCCACCACTCAGTCTTGGAAGCTGCCCCTTCGTCGGCGGCCTTCATACGCTCGATCAGGTTGGCGAGCGCCGTGAACTGCCTGCCCACAATGGATTGAGAAAACGCCGTGAACTCGGTCGTCTCGGCAGCAACGTGGCGCGCCGCCAAACGAGCGGCGAGCTCACCGAACAACTGGGGTGCCCGGGCAGAAACAACGATCACGCGCACGGGATCGGCGGGCGCGGAGGCGGCATCGTTGACCTTGGACTCCTTGTGCGCTTTCACCATCTTATCGATGACGTCCGCATAGACACGGGCACGAGCATGGGGGCCGGCGACTTCCACAAAGGCAGGACGTGCGACGGACTTTGGAGCAGTCGCGGGAGCGCCAGCATCCTCGTCCAGCGGTGCAACCTCAAACAGCACACCGCGGGTATCAAGGGCCGTGGCCAGCTCCTCACGCATCGCCGCTTGCTCGCGGGCGAGCAGCACGACAACCTCTCCCCCGTTGTTTGCCACGGCGGACAGCAGCTCGAGCAGGCTATACGTAAATGACGTGACGCCGCGCACGCAAACGGCGCGGGCGTACGCCGGCAGGCTGTCGGTCAAAGCGCCGGCCATAATGTCAGCTGCCTCGCAGGGCTCGACCATATCTCGACGGTCCAAGCCGCTCGCATAGGCACTCAACAGCTCGAATACGCGAGCCTCGGCGTCGCTCTTGGGATCGGGCCGGCAAACGTTGTCGCAGCAACGCTCGGCACCTGTCCCCGCCACACCCGGAAGCACATCGCGAGCCATGCGCGCGAGCATGCGCACCGTGCCCTGGCTACGCGAAAGCGGCTGCAGGTCGGCATCGTCGCGGCGGGCAATCATATCCGAAAACAGCATCTGGCGTTGCAGGTTGTCGACGAAATCGCGCCCGTCGCCCAAAAGCTCCCAAAGCGAGCGAAGCCATGACGAAGGTGTCTTGTAGTCGATACCCAGCGAAGCCCCGGCTTCCGCCGCATCATGACGGCACAGGTCGAGCTCGGCGAACGTTGGCGCCAGCAGCACGGCACGCCCGTGACGGGCAATAAGGTCGGCAAGCAGCGCCGACTCGGCATCGCTCAAATCCGTGCCGGCATTGGTGGTATAGATTCGAACAGGCATGGTCCTCCGCTCAAACCGTTCGCAATAATCAATGCATCCATCCTACCCGCCCAAGCGGACACATTGCCACCGCAGTTCCATCTTTTGGTACAAAGCAACCTGAACCCAACGCACCAGCCGATTGCAGGCATATAAAAACCGCCCCCGGAGGGACGGTTCTTCGTAATTCAATGTTGTCGCCGGCCTACTCGCCATCCTCCAACTTAATGAGGATCTTGCGGTAGCCACCGTACTCGCCGTTCAGCGCCTTTGAAACGCGGCTCACCGTGGTGGACGAAGCGCCGGTACGGGCCTGAACCTCAACATAAGGCTCGCCCTCGTCCAAATAGCGCGCAACCTGCAAACGCTGAGAAAGGTCGCAAATCTCGCGCGGCGTGCAGATATCGGTCAAAAACGCTTGGATATCCTTCTCGTCGTCCAAAAGGCTAAATGCGTGGACCAGCTGCTTGACATCAGGCTTGTCAAACATGTTCTCGATATTCATCGATCACCGCCAAACCCGCCAAAAGGCATCGAAGTTGATACTGACATCGGGCATCGTTCGCCCGTTCCATGCAATAGGGCAACGCCTGTGGCTTTTGCCCGTAGCAGTGTAGCACACCACCAAACTAAAGCGACAAGACTCTCTGCCAGCGGCGCGTTTTTCAGGACGAACGCCGTTTAGAAACCATATGCGCACGTAAGCTCCACGAATATTTGAGACAATGGGCGCCCAAACACCGCGGCGCGCCCGCGCAACCATCCAGGTCGCCGCCGCAAGCCGCTTCACGCGACGCCAGCAACCCCGGCGCAAGAAAGGATTCACGCCATGCGCTTTATGCTTAACTGGCTCTTCACCTCGATCGCCATCGCGATCGCCACGTTCCTCGTCCCCGGTATCCAACCCTTCGGCTTTGCCGAGACCTGGGTCTGCTTTGCCTTTGTGGGACTGTTCCTGAACATTGTCGATTCGTTCGTCAAACCGTTCCTCACGGTCATCTCGCTGCCGCTCACGATCATTACGCTGGGCATTTTCCAGCTTGTCGTCAACAGCTTTATGCTTGAGCTCGCGAGTTACCTGTCGGTCAACCTGCTGGGCGTCGGCATCTCCATCGCCAGCTTTGGATCGGCCTTTATGGGCAGCATCCTGGTGTCCATCACGCGCAGCATCCTCGACAGCATCGCCGAGGACTAAAACGGCCATTCCGGCCGTGTCCGTCTCAACAGCCCAAAACGAAGGCCGCCCATCGCAAAAATGGGCGGCCTTCTTATTTGCCAAGTCTCAAAGGGCGAGAAAATCTACCATTTCCACCCCGTCCCCAAATGCAGGTGTGGGTTAGATGACGTAGTCGTAGCCATGGTTGGGAGCGACAAGTTGATCGAGCGTCACACCGTCGAGGTAGTCGTTGATGAGCTTGTCCAGGTTCTTCCACACGTCGAGCGTGGGACACTCATCAGATCGCGAGCAGCCCTTGCAGTCGCCATCCAGGCAGGCGACCGGCGCCAGACTGCCCTCGGTCAGGCGCAAGATCTCGCCCACCGTGTATTGCTCGGGCGGGCGCGTGAGCACATAGCCGCCGCCCTTGCCGCGCATGCCCGAGAGCATGTTGGCGCGCACGAGCGTAGCCAAAATGTTCTCGAGATATTTCTCGGAAATCCCCTGTCGCGCCGCGATCTCTTTGAGCGGGATGCGACCGGCTGCCTGGTGCTCGGCCAGATCGACCATAACGCGCAGGGCATATCTGCCCTTAGTAGAAACCAACATGTATAGTGCTGCCTTTCGGTCATTTAGTCCGTAGAAATTCTAGCCGAAATATTGGTTTTGAAAATACCCGTTCCGGCCAAGATGGTTAATCGACTCGTAATAATCTTCTATTTCCTATTGCGTTACTAGGCTTTACTGTCTACTATGCTTGCCAACAGCAAAACGAACAACCTATAAGGTTTGTTGGTTTCGCTGCTACACACACCGTAAAACCACACGGCATCCAGTCATTTGAACACTTTGGAGGTTCACCATGAGCAATGTTTATACGTCCATCGATCAGCTTATCGGCCACACCCCGCTTCTGGAGCTCACTCACTTTGAGGCCGATGAGGACCTCAAGGCCCGCGTGCTCGTCAAGCTGGAATACTTCAACCCCGCCGGGTCCGTCAAAGACCGCGTCGCCAAGAACATGATCGACGAGGCCGAGAAGGCCGGCAAGCTCGTGCGCGACGGCGACTACACCATCATCGAGCCCACGAGCGGCAATACCGGCGTCGGCATCGCCTCGGTGGCGGCGGCTCGCGGCTACAAGGTGATCATCACCATGCCCGAGACTATGTCCGTCGAACGCCGCAAGCTTATGCAGGCATATGGCGCACAGCTCGTGCTCACCGACGGTTCCAAGGGCATGAAGGGCGCCATCGCCAAGGCCGAGGAACTGCAGAAGGAGACGCCAAACAGCATCATCGCCGGCCAGTTTGTGAACCCCGCCAACCCCGCCATCCACAAGGCCACGACCGGCCCCGAGATCTGGGATGACACCGACGGCGAGGTCGACATCTTCGTCGCCGGCGTTGGAACCGGCGGCACCGTGACCGGCGTGGGTGAGTTCCTTAAGGAGCAGAACCCCGAAATCAAGGTCGTCGCCGTCGAGCCCGCCACCTCGCCGGTGCTTTCTAAGGGCCAGGCCGGTCCGCACAAGATCCAGGGCATCGGTGCCGGCTTTGTGCCCGACGTCCTCGACACCCAGGTCTATGACGAGATCATCCCCGTCGAGAACGACGACGCCTTTGCGACCGGCCGCGCCGTGGGCCACAAGGAGGGCGTGCTCGTGGGCATTTCGTCCGGCGCCGCCGTGTGGGCCGCGCTGCAGCTGGCCAAGCGCCCCGAGAACGAGGGCAAGACCATCGTGGCCCTGCTTGCCGACACCGGCGAGCGCTACCTGTCCACGGCGCTCTTCCAGGACTAGGGCCTGTCGCCCATAGGTTGAGCCCACGGACGAGCCGGTCTCCTCTCTCCCGGCAGTCTGAGCCCATCCAATCAGGGTGTCCCACGAGACGCCCGAACTTGCTACAATGTCTGCGGCGCGGAACCAGCCTCCCGCGCCGCTTTTCTTTTTTGGCCACATGCCACCAAGGAGAACCTCCCCATGCACAACAAGCGCGTGCTCGTCGCCATGAGCGGCGGCGTCGATTCCAGCGTGACCGCGTACCTGCTCAAAAGCCATGGCTACGAATGCGTCGGCGCCACCATGCGCCTCACCTGCCCCGCGCCCGATCCCGCCACGGGCATGAGTAAGGTCGACCGCGACATCGCCGATGCGAAGGCCGTCGCCGAGCGTCTGGGGATACCCCACCATGTGCTCGACTTGCAGCAGACCTTCGACCACAGCGTTATCGAGCGCTTTGTGAACGCCTACCAGGAGGGGCTGACGCCCAACCCGTGCATCATCTGCAACCGCCACATAAAGTTTGGCGCGTTGCTCGGTGCGGCGCTGGACATGGGCTGCGACTACATCGCAACGGGTCATTACGCCAAAACAAGCCAGACAGTAGACGGCACCTGGCAGCTGCATCGCGGCGAAGATCCCAAAAAGGACCAGAGCTACTTTTTATATTCGCTTACGCAGGAGCGCCTGGCGCACACGATCTTTCCGCTGGCAGGCCTAGACAAAGAGCGCGACGTGCGCCGCATAGCCGCCGAACAGGGCTTTGCCAACGCCAAAAAGGCCGAGAGCGAGGATATCTGCTTTATTCCAGACGGTGACTACGCGGGCTATATCGAGCGCCGCTGCGGACATCCCGCTGCACCGGGCGACATTGTGTGGCGCGACGGCAGCGTGGTCGGACGCCATAACGGCGCGTTGCGCTATACCATCGGCCAGCGCAAGGGCTTGGGCGTCGCGATGGCGCATCCCGTGTATGTGACGGGCGTCGATGCCGCCAACAACACCGTGCATCTGGGCGAGGCCGAGGACCTAACGGCCACAGCACTCACGGCCGACGACTGGATCTGGAGCGCCCCTGCCGACCGCATGGAGGCAGAACTCGATGCCGGCGGCATTCGCGTGGGCGCCAAGTACCGTTACCGTCAGAAAGACCAAGCAGCGACCCTTACGCGCGGCGAAGACGGGCAAATGCTGCTGACTTTTGACGAGCCGCAGCGAGCCATCGCCCCCGGCCAGGCCGTTGTAGTCTACCACGGCGACATCGTCCTCGGCGGCGGCACCGTTACGGCAGCTATCAAGTAGTCCCATCCCCTTCATAAGTTGCGGTGAAATAGGGACTGTTTAAGCGTTTAAAACCGCCAAACAGTCCCTATTTCACCGCAACTTAGAGAGGACGGCCTCAGTCGGTACTGCCGTATCAGCCGAGGCCGCTGCATCGCTAGCGCTGTACGTAGGCGCGGACGAGCTCGAAGGTGTTGCGCACGCCGTCCATGTGGCTACGCTCGTAGTTGTGGCTCGCATACACGCCGGGGCCGATCAGACCATGGCGAATGTCGTAGCCGGCAGAGAGCGTGGCTTCGACGTCCGAACCGTAATGCGGATACACGTCGATAGCGTAATCGAGCTCAAGCTCGCGCGCGATATTGGACAGCGCCGTCACCAGGTCGTAGTTGTACGGACCGCCCGAATCCTTGGCGCAGATCGACACCATGTGCTCGGTGCAGCCTAGGTCGTCGCCCACGCAGCCCATGTCAACGCTGATCATCTCGCGCGTGTCGGCCGGCACGAAGGCGCCGCCGTGGCCCACCTCCTCGTACACGGTAAAGAGCAGCGAAACCTTACGCGAAAGCGTCACCTCGCCAGCGGCGACGGCACGCGCCAAGCCCAACAAAATGGCGGCCGATAGCTTGTCATCCAGGAAGCGGCTCTTAATGTAGCCGCTCTCCGTCACCGTCGTGCGAGGATCCATAGCGATGATGTCGCCGGTCTGAATACCCAGCTCGAGCACATCGTCCTTGCTGTCGACGTTCTCGTCGAGCAAGATCTCCATGTTCTTCTCGATGGTCTTGACCGGCTCGTCGGCCACGTGCGCCGAAGGCTCGGTGTTAAGAACCACGCCCGTGTAGACATTGCCGTCGCGCGTGTAGACGGTGCAGTTCTCGCCATCGGCCGTAGACCACTGATGCCCACCGAGCGTCGTGGGGCGCAGGCGGCCATTGTCCTTAATGGAACGCACCATGGCGCCCAGGGTATCGACATGGCTCGCCAACACAAGCGGCTCGCCCTCGCCGCCAAGCTCAACAAGCACATTGCCCTTATTGGAACGCTCGGGGCCAAAGCCCATATCACGCAACGTTTCCATCAGGTAATCAGTCGCCGCACGGGTATAACCCGTAGGCGAAGCAATCGAGGTAAGCGCCTTCAACTGGTCAGTAATATAGGAGAGCGTAGAATCCATCTTGGACACCAAAGTCACCCTTTCATATCGAATTAAACCCACAGCAACAATACCACCGCGAACCATCTTTTTACCTAGCGAGATGACCCATCGACCTCTTCCGAACAGCGCCCGCCACGACAACGAGCCGGCGGGCCCCTCCCGTTAGCCCCAGAATCTTTCCGCAGGACAGAAGGAGGCCCCGCCGCACGTAGTGCGCAGCGGGGCCTCCGACATGTCCGAGGACGATTCTGGGGCTAACGGGCGGGGCCCGCCGAACCAGGTTAGGCAGCCGGGCAGATCTTCTTGAAGAGCTCAATGACGTCGTCGAGCGTCGCCTCGCGCGGGTTACCCGGGAAGCAAGCGTCGGCCATGGCGTCCTTGGCCAGGACCTCGATCTCGTCAGCCTTCATGGCCTCGCAGACGTGCGGGATATTCACGTCGGCGGAAAGCTGCTTGACGGCGGCGATAGCGGCGTCGGCAGCCTCGTCGGTGCTCATGCCCGTGGTGTCAACACCCATGGCAACGGCAACCTTGGCCAGGCGCTCAGCGCAAACCGGCTTGTTGAACTCCATGGCGATCGGCAGCAGCATGGCGCAAGCGACGCCGTGCGGGGTGTCGTAGTGAGCTGACAGGGTGTGAGCCATGGCGTGGTCGATGCCCAGGCCAACGTTGGAGAAGCCCATGCCGGCGACATACTGACCAAGGGCCATGCCCTCGCGACCGGAGCCGGGCTGACCGGACTTGGCCTCGGCGACGGAGTCACGCAGGTTCTCGCTGATCAGCTTAATAGCCTCAAAGTGGAACATGTCGGAGAGCTCCCAAGCGCCCTTGGTGGTGTAGCCCTCGATGGCGTGGGTCAGAGCGTCCATGCCAGTGGAAGCGGTCAGGCCGGCGGGCATGGAGGCCATCATGTCGGGATCGACGACGGCGACCTCGGGGGCGTCGTTGGTGTCGACGCACACGAACTTGCGGACCTTCTCGGGGTCGGTGATGACGTAGTTGATGGTCACCTCGGCGGCGGTACCGGCGGTCGTCGGCACAGCGATGGTGAACACGGCGTGGTTCTTAGTGGGAGCAACGCCCTCGAGGCTGCGGACATCGGCGAACTCGGGGTTGTTGATGATGATGCCGATGGCCTTAGCAGTGTCCATGGAGGAGCCACCACCGATGGTCACGATAGCGTCAGCCTCGGCGGCCTTGAAGGCCTCGACGCCGTCCTTGACGTTCTGGATAGTGGGGTTGGGCTTGATCTCGGAGTAGAGGCTCCAAGCGATGCCGGCAGCGTCGAGCTCGTCGGTCACCTTAGCGGTAACGCCAAACTTGACCAGATCGGGGTCGGAGCAGACGAAGATCTTCTTGTAGCCGCGACGCTGGAGCTCGCCGGGGATCTCCTTGATGGCGCCGGAACCATGATAAGAGATGGTATTGAGAACGAAACGATTAGCCATTGATAGCCTCCCATCGTGTGCGGGGCACCCATTACGCCCCACGCTATGAGTCCCATCCTAACGCTTTTGAAACAAAAAAACGCGTGAGAACGTCAAAATTGTTAAAGCGTTTCAACAGATGATGAAAAATAATGCGGCAAAGGGACAACCCCTTTGCCGCATTCGGTTACTTTCGGCAGCCCTCTTTCCAAGCCTCGGCCGCAACCTTCCAGCGTAAGCGCAAGTCGCGCTCGCGGTCGATGAACATGATGGCAAACGCGACAAACAGCAGCAAGCTCGCCACGACGATGGCGTGCAAGCCCATGCGCTCAATACACCAGTTGCCCAACACGGCGCCAAACACAAAGGTAAAGATCACGCCAAAGTACAGCAGGCCGTTTTCCAAAAAGCCGCGCCTGTGGGTGATGATGTAATCGTCCACGTTTTGCAGCGCGTTGCGCAAGTTGCCGATGCACATGGTCGTAGCGATGCCGTGACCGTGGATCTTGCGGAAGCTCTCGACCTGCATGCCGCAGGCAAACGAGGTGAGGCAGTTGGCGAGCAGGTTGAAATTGCCGCCCGGGATAAAGCTCACGCCCAGTAAGATGACGGCTTCAAAGAACACCGTCACCTGACGCCAGTGGATCACGCTGCCAAACCGCTCGTGTACCAGATCGGCAAGCATAATACCCACGGCAAACGACACCACAGGGAAGAAGTAGCGCTCCGCAAGTGCCCAGTTGCCCTCCGAGATGCTCACGCCCACGAGCAGGATGTTGCCTGTCTGCGCGTTGGCGAAAACATGGTCGCGCCCAATGTACGAATACACGTCCATAAAGCCACCGGCGAGCGCCAAGATGATGCCCAGCTCAATAGACTCCGATATCTGTTTGGCACGCTGCATCGT
This sequence comes from Collinsella sp. CLA-AP-H1, assembly GCF_040092945.1. Taxonomy (NCBI): domain Bacteria; kingdom Bacillati; phylum Actinomycetota; class Coriobacteriia; order Coriobacteriales; family Coriobacteriaceae; genus Collinsella; species Collinsella sp. CLA-AP-H1. The sequence goes on from NZ_JBBNKO010000008.1 coordinate 60,306, forward strand.
CGTGCATCCTCCTTGTTGACGACTCTCTCGTGCGTTGGCGGAAACATAGCCGCCGTTCATACTGTAACCCATTGACAACATGGCGTGCGCGCGAGACGGGTTCTCCAACGCGCAGATACACAGTCTGGAAACAAACGGCGGGTACAGCACCCGCATCGACACGCCGGTCCGCCAGCCCATGTACTCCACCAGTCTTTTTAGCCCCGTCCCAAAAAGACTGGTTACAATTACGTGCAGCATACAAACACCGGGAGGGATCGTGGCAAAAAAGCCTCAGCACGCTCAGAACAACCAGCGCAGTCAGCAGGGCAAACAGGGCCAGCAGCAAAAGCGCGGCGGCAAGGCGCAGGCCACGGTCGCCCGCACCAAGCATTCCCAAGCGAAGCCCGTCCGCCCCTGGCGTCCGAGCCGCGATAAATTCCTCCCCGTCAGTCGAGCCGACATGGATGCACGCGGCTGGGACCAGTGCGACTTTGTCTACATCTGCGGCGACGCCTACGTGGACCATCCCAGCTTTGGCATGGCCATCATCAGCCGCGTCCTCGACGCGCACGGCTACAAAGTGGGCATCATCTGCCAACCCGACTGGACCGACCCCGCCAGCATCACCGTGCTCGGCGAGCCGCGCCTAGGCTTTCTCGTCAGTGCCGGCAACATGGACTCCATGGTCAACCACTATTCGGTGACCAAGCATCGCCGCCACACCGACGCCTATACCCCCGGTGGCGAGGAGGGGCACCGTCCCAATCGCGCCGTCACGGTCTACGGCAACCTCATCCGCCAGACGTTTAAGGACGCCCCCATCATTATCGGTGGCATCGAGGCAAGCCTGCGTCGCCTGGCCCACTACGACTACTGGCAGGACAAGCTCAAGCGCTCGGTGCTGCTCGACTCGGGCGCCGACATCCTCATCTACGGCATGGGCGAGCACGCGATTGTCGAGATCGCCGACGCACTCGACGCGGGGCTGCCCGTCGATCAGATCACCTATATCAATGGCACCGTCTACCGCACCAGCTCGCTCGACGAGGTCTACGACTACGACCTGCTGCCCAGCTGGGACGACCTTGCCGCCGACAAGCTCAACTACGCCCGCAGCTTTAACGTGCAGCAGCAGAATATGGACCCCATCACCGGGCATCGCCTGGTAGAGCCATATCCCAACAGCGTGTACGTGGTGCAGAACCCGCCGTCGGCAACACTCACCACCGACGAGATGGACGAGGTTGCCGAACTCCCCTACGCACGCGATTGGCATCCCGACTACGACGCGGCGGGCGGCGTGCCGGCCTTTGCCGAGATCAAGTTTTCCATTAGCTCCAACCGCGGCTGTTTTGGCGAGTGCTCGTTTTGCGCCCTCACCTTCCACCAGGGCCGCGTGTTGCAGATGCGCAGCCACGACTCGATCATGCGCGAGGCAGAGCTACTCACGCGCGATCCCGAGTTTAAGGGCTACATCAACGACGTAGGCGGACCGACGGCCAACTTTAGCCGTCCCGCCTGCGACAAGCAGCTCAAGCACGGCGTGTGCAAGAACAAGCGCTGCCTGTGGCCGAGCGTGTGCAAGAACATGGTGGTCGACGAGAGCGGCTACACGCAGCTGCTGCGCGACCTGCGCCAGCTGCCGGGCGTCAAAAAGGTCTTCGTCCGCAGCGGCATCCGCTTTGACTACACCATGGCCGATGCCTCGGACGAGTTTTTGCGCGAGCTGCTGGAACACCATGTCTCGGGCCAGCTGCGCGTAGCGCCCGAGCACGTGAGCGATGCGGTACTGTCCGTGATGGGCAAGCCGAGCCGAGCTGTCTACGACGCGTTCTGCCGTAAATTTGAACGCTTGAATCGCGAATACGGACTCAAGCAGTACGTGGTGCCGTATCTGATCTCGAGCCACCCCGGTTCTACCATGAAGGAAGCCGTGGACCTTGCCGAAGCCGTGCGCGACATGGGCTACATGCCCGAGCAGGTGCAGGACTTCTACCCCACACCGTCCACCATGTCGACGTGCATGTACTACACCGGCGTGGACCCGCGCACCATGAAACCGATCTATGCGGCGCGCGACCCGCACGAGAAGGCCATGCAGCGCGCGCTCATCCAGTATCGCAAGCCCGAGAACTACAAGCTGGTACGTGAGGCGTTGGAAAAGGCCGGCCGCCGCGATCTGATCGGCTACACCAAGCATTGCCTGATTCGCCCCGTGCCGTCACGCCCGGGCGAGACATCGGCCAGCGGCGGACACGGCACTGGCAAGAAGGGCGGCAAGGCCCACGGTGGCGCCGCCGGTGCCGGCAAGGGGTCTAAGGGCAGCAAAGGATACGGCGGTATGTCCCGCGCGCAGAACACTGCCGGTCGCAATCGCGCGGCACAGGGGCGTCAGGGCGCCAACGGAGGCGGTCGCCGCAACTAGCGCGGCGAGGCGGCATGCCGCCGTTGGCGACACGACACGCCCCACCAATAAAATGCCGCTCGCCGGGGCGTCGCAGAACGATTCCCCGGCGAGCGGCCGATTAATATTGTCTATCTCAAAACGTCGTTACTTTTTGTCAAAACGACCATAGAGCGCAAACGAGAGCGCCGCAGAGATAACCCAAGTCAAAGCGATGCAGACGACAATCATGATCAGGTTCATGGGATTGCCGCTTGGATCGGCATAAACGGGCAACGAGGTAATGCCGGGCATAACAAAGCCGAAGCACTTTGCGCCGAGAACAACGGTAAGCGCACCGCCAATGCCATCCGCGATCATCGCAGCGATAAGCGGAGTCCTGTTAGGAACCTGAACGGTAAACAAGGCGGGCTCGGAAATTCCCATAAATGCTGAGAAGGCGCACGTCATTGCAGCGGACTTGAGCTTTTCGTCGGTCATGCGCAGGGCCGCACCAAAAGACGCACCGCTTTCGGCGAGGTTATGGCAGAAAGAGATCGGGAGCAGATAGTCATACCCAAGCGTTGCGATATTGGAAATCTGGATAGGGCTCGTTGACTGATGCATGCCGAAGAGCACAATAAGCGGCATAAAGAAGCCCAGCAGAAAACCGGCAACAGGGCCCAACGTCGAGAATAGCCAAACGATACCGTTGGCGAGACCAAGACCGCACCAGGCACCAATCGGAGCGAGCACAAACAGGTTGACCGGAATCACGATAGCAAGGGAGAGTGCCGGGACGACAACGAGCTTAAAAAGATCCGGCACGACCTTGTCGATTGCGCGATATACAAAGGACAAGCCAATGACGCCAAAGATGACCGGGAACACGGAATCGGCGTAGCTAAAAATCGGCACCGTAAAACCGAACAGCGCAAGAGGCGTCTCGCCCGTACCGACAGCGTTGACAATGGTCGGGTACATCAGCGATCCGGCAACACAAAGCGCAAGCGAACGGTTGACTCGGAACTTATCAGCTGTAGACATTGCCAGCAAAAACGGCAAGAAGTAGAACGGGATATCCGAAATCATATTGAATATCGCAAAGTCGCCGGCACCCGTGTCGATTCCAAAAGCCGCGATAGCAGCCAGGATGCCCTTTACGATACCTCCCGCCACCAGCGCGGGAATGATAGCGGAGAAGATGCCGGTGATGATATCGAATACGCGAGCCGAACCTTTTTGGAGCTCAGGCTGCTCGGCATCGGCGGAGACCTCGCCACCCATCCTGTCGCCTAGCATGGGCTCCAATTCGTCATATACCGACCCCACGCTGGCGCCGATGATAACCTGCCACTGCCCGTCTTTAACCTGCGCGCCCAAGGCGCCGTCAAGCGTCTTAAGGGCCTCCAGGTCTGCCTTGCTATCGTCCTTCAGGTTGAATCTGAGCCTTGTAATGCAGTGCGTTGCCATAACAACGTTATCGGCGCCGCCCACGAGCTCGAGGACACGAGCGGCCAGTTCCTTCTTGTCTGCCACAGCAATCACTCCTACCCAAGATCCTCGCCATTAGTGGCGATACATTTCTGGTACCAATAGAAAGAGTCTTTACGCAAGCGCTCCGCAGTGCCGTTGCCGCAATTATCCAGATCGACATAGATAAGCCCGTATCGCTTGTCCATCGTAAGAGGACCGCAGGCAACAAGGTCAATGAATCCCCAGATCATGTATCCGCGCACGTCAACACCATCGATTACTGCCTCTTTAAGGCACTTTATGTGCTGGCGCAAATAATCGATTCGATACTCGTCGTGGATGCTGCCATCCTCCTCGACCACATCAGATGTACCGAGGCCGTTCTCGGCGATATACAGGGGCAGCCCATAGCGGTCATACATCTGGTTAAGGGTAACCCTCAGGCCAATGGGATCGAGCTGCCAGCCCCACTCACTCGTCTCGAGATAAGGGTTCTTGTTTGCCATGACCAGATTTCCCGCAGTCTTCTCCCATCCCTGATCGCAGGTGGATACCTGGGAAAAGTAGTACGAGAAGGCCAGGAAGTCGACCGTGTTGCGAGCGATGAGCTCTTCATCGCCCGGCTCCATTTGAATCTCGATATCGCACGCGTCGAAATAGCGATTCATATAAGCGGGGTATTTTCCACGAGTCATCACGTCCGTATAGAACCAGTTGGAATACTGGTCGTCGTGAATAGCCTGCATGTTATCTTCGGGACGGCAGGTGGCGGGATACGTACAGAATCGAGCGATCATGCCGCCAACGGGAGTATCGGACGAAAGACGATGGACAATCTCGACGGCACGCGCATTGGCAACGAACTCGTGGTGCAGGCACTGGAAGATGGCTCGATCGAAGTTCTCCCCCTCTTCGTCTTTGACCAGACAGACCCCGTCCCAAGGCGAAAAACGCGCTGCATTGAACTCGTTAAAAGGCAGCCAGAAATCGACCAGATCGCCCAATTCCGTAACGATTGTCTCGACATAGCGGGCGAAGAAATCAATCGTCTTGCGATTCTTCCATCCCCCATATGTGGTGACAAGATTTACCGGGATGTCATAGTGGAGCATGGTGACGAAGGTTTTAATGCCGTGCTTTTTGCACTCACCCAGCATGCTTCGATACCACTCGATGCCTTCGCGGTTAGGCTCAAGATCATCTCCGTTAGGATAGATTCGGCTCCAGCAAATAGAGGTGCGGAACAGCTTGAGGCCCATCTCCGCAAAAAGCGCGATGTCCTCACGGTAGTGATGATAGAAGTCGTTACCGCGCCTAAACGGGTAGAACTCAACACCATCATCTGCGAGAGCGTTCATTAGTTCGTCATGGCAGAAGGGGTTGTTTTGATGCTTGTCCTCAATCTGGTCATGAGTCCAGGTACCATCCAGCCATCGACAATCCTGCGTCGACTTTCCCTTTCCGCCCTCATTCCAGGCGCCATCGGCCTGCGAGCACGATATGGCTCCGCCCCATAAAAAGTCGGAGTCAAACCCATGTTTTAACTTACTCATTTGCCCTCCTTGATCGGATGCTCCAGCGGATAACCCAATACTAGGAAGAACAAGATGCATAAGATATCGCATAGAAAGCGTGGGTTTATAACATTTTTTTAGATATAATACCGTTTAAGGCATCGATTCTACCGTTCACCCCTGGAGCACCCCATGGATTCGAATCTCAAACAGCTGCTCTATACGCATACCGAGACCGAAGAGTGGCATCGCACACATCCGGGAGAGCTCAGCCCGCGATATAACAGGGTGGAAACCACAACCATTAACGGCGAAGAGGTCTATCTGTTTGATTGGAAAGAAACTCTCGACGAAAACCCCGTGGGCCTTATCAAGGAGTCGCGCTTTACCGACATTCCTCCTCATATCAATCGGGATATGGAGCTTAACTACGTGTACGACGGCGTCTGCACGTTTATCGTCAACGGACGGCGACTACTCCTTAAAAAGGGCGACGTGCTCATTTGCAACACCGGCGTAGTCAGAAGCGTTCCATACGTTAAGGGCGAGCATGATATCGTCATTTCGATCGTCTTCAAAAAAGAAATGTTCGATTCGTTGTTCCTGAGCCAGTTACCCGGCGCGTCACCATTAACGAATCTTCTATTTGATTTTGTGTCCAAAAACCGCGAGGCCCGAAAATATCTCATTCTTCCAGAGGAATACGCCCGACATGCGCGACGCCTCATCGAGATGCTCTTTATCGAATATCACTTTAAAGATGCCTATTCCAATGAACTCATGAGGCACCTCGCCGTCAGCCTATTCCTTGTTCTCATTCGAGGACTGTACCGACGCTCCGCAACTGATAACCAGGCGATCATGTCGGACGAACGCATCGTGTCGATTCTGAATCATATTGAGCGAAGCTACGGCGACTGCACACTCGAAAGCATTGCGAGCGATACGGGTTATAGCACCAGCTATCTCAGCAGCTTGATCAAGCAAAAAACCGGCAAAACGTTTTCGTAAATCAAGCTCAACCAGCAGCTCACAGAGGCGGCATATCTTCTCAATAACACCGAGCGCAGCGTGCAGTATGTAGCCCGAAAAGTCGGCATCTCCAACATGTCATTCTTTTACTCAAAATTTAAAGAAGCATTCAGTGAAACGCCAGGTGCGTTCAGGACGCATCGGTCTAATTAAAGGCGTTATTACTCAGACCGATCAGCTTCGCGCGACACGGGAATGCACAATCGAAGCAGCGAGCGCATCGCCTCTACCAGCACAAAGCCGACGATGGCAACCGTGACCGCCACGTCGAACGGCGTGTTCACAAACCAGAGCAACGTCATGAGATACGACCCGGCATTAAAGGCAAAGTGCAGCAGGATCGTGTAACGGAGCTTTCCAGTGGTCACGAGCACCCAGCCAAAAATGAGGCCGGCGGCACCCGCATAGCAGCCCTGCACCCAATTCATGTGCATAAAACCGAAGATTGCCGCCTGCAGCACAATCGCCGCGGCGATACCCCACGTGCTTGGGGCCGCCCAGGGCACCATGGCTCCGTCCTGTGCGCTCGCACGACGCCGGCGCTTCCAAAGTGGGCGGCACTGTGGATTAAACGCACGCAGTGAGAACTCAAAGATGACGCCGCGCACCAGGAGCTCTTCGCAAAATGGCGCGCCAATCACCGTGGTCAGAACGGCCAGATAGCTCGTGTCGCCCATGCCTGTTTCCTCGACGAGCTCGCCATAGTCTGCCGCAACCTCGGGCAGCAGCGACAGCACGCCGTCGCATAGGTAGCTAATGACCACCTGCATGGACAGGCCGATCACGACAACGCAGACGATGCGCTTCCATACCGCGCCTGCTCCCCCACCGAGCGGGCGCTCGCCTTGCCGGCGCGCCATGAAGGAGCGGGGCCACAGATAGCGCCACCACAGCAGCGCCATAAAAAACGACGCCGTCTGAGCGGCGGCCTGGAACCATTGGATATCGAGATTGTCGATCGGATAGCCCGTCAGCACCGATACGGCATCGAGAACTGAAAACAGAACCACGCTCAGGGCTATATCGGCAGCAACAACGCCAAAACAGGCAAGCGCCCAAATCATCGCATTGAGCATGCCAACCTCCTCAAAACCGTTCCCTAGTTCTACCACAACTCGGCAGAGAGCTGATCCCATGGGGACGGAGGAAAACGGATCACTTATTGATGAGAATCGGGCGCAGTGCCAAAGGCCCCGCTGGGCGAAATGTCGAACGGAAAGGTGCCGCAGCGATTAAACGCGGCGATAAACATGCGGATGGCGTTGGACGGCGTGGTGCCTACGAGTTGGGTTGCCGCCGCGAAGGCCGCCTTTTCCTCGGGTAAGACCTTCGCGACAACCGGGGTCATGTGTTCTGCCATGGCGCTTCCTTTTTGAAACGACGGTGGTGCGGATAGATGCGGGCCACGCGGCTGGGCGACGGGCTGTGAAGGCAACCCGATTGGCCCGCATCTGGAGTTTGTTTCTACGGCGTTGGTATTACTTGGTAATCCTATGTATTACCCCGCAGATAGAATACCATACCCGACCCCATGGGAACGGAGAAAAAACGGATCATTTTGTTGCTGAGTAAGTATTTAGAGCGTGATGATGTCCGAGATATTGAGGGCCTGAGCGTCGACGGCATCGTGCGTGACAAGCAGCAGCATGCGGCCGTCGAGCGCCGGCGCCCAGGGCGCACGATCGCCCACGGCGAGCGCAAGCTCCGCAGCAGCCCTGCCGCTCGCAGAGCCGCCTGCACGCCCATAACTGCCCTCGCCTTCTGATTCGCGCACGGCGCGGAAGGGACGCGGCGAACGTCGGCGTATGGCGCGCCCAATCTGGGCATCCGGCGCATGGCGCCCTATTGTCTTGCATATTTTCGCTTGTGCCATGCATAAATAGACGGGGGCGCCCCTTCCCGTCCCAACGTACCCCCGCTTGGACCGTGCAAAAATCGGAGTATTCAGCATCGCGGTCCCCGCCGGCGACGCCGCGAACCGGGAGCATCGCGCGGCCGGCGTCGCTTTGGGGCACGGCACGGCGAGAAACGCGCGCTATCGCCACGCCGTACGCCGTCTGCCAACCCAAATCGCCCGTCAAGGGATCTCGCGAGATCAAATAGGCGCTTCCGGCGCGTATGCAGCCACCCCGGCTTGCTGAAAACTCCCGAAAATGCACGGCGCGCCCCGGGGGACCCGTGCGTGCCGTGAAAAAACACGCCCGCATCCAGAAGAATGCGAGCGTGGAAGCCGGGTGGCGGCAAGGGCGCCAGGCAGCGGGCGGAATCCCCGGCGTGTCCGCCCGGGCACCGCAGCCGCCGCGCGTCAGCAGAAAACCTCATGCCCTGCGTTGATGTCAGAGAGCCCATCCCCCATATCAATCCTTTGCGCAAAACGGAAATGCCCCGTCCGCGCAAGCACGCGAACGGGGCATTGGTCAAGTTTTACGGTCAGCGGCTCTTTTGTGCCAGCGACCTTCTGTCTTTAGCTAAGCTCGGGCCAGTAACCCTTGTTGGCCTCGATCATGTCGTCGAGAACTTCCTTGGCAACCTTCATCGAAGGCACGGTCTTGTTGAGCGTAAAGGCCTTGAGCGCCTTCTCGTACGAACCCTCGATCGTAGCCTCGACCACGAGCTTCTCGGAGTTCAGCTGCTGCATCATGAGACCCTGCTGGAACAGAGGAATGTTGTCGCGGCTGATGACCTCGGGGCCGTTCTTGCCAATGTAGGCAGGCAGCTCGACCATAGCGTCGTAGGGCATGTTGGGGATAGCGCCCTTGTTCTCGCAAATGACCAGGAAGCGCTGCTTGGTGTCGTTCTTCAGAGCGATGGCCAGATCGGCAATCCAGTCGCCGTGGCTGCCCGCATAGAACGTGCTCTCGTCGATCTCGCCCGTCTTCTCGTAGTGGTCGATGCCGTCGAAGAGGTTCTTCTCGCGCGTCTCCTCAACCTCGTTCGCACGGGTGCGCTCGGGGTTGGAATGCTCGACGAACTCCTTCTGCTGCAGGTAGTAGTTCAGATACGTGTTGGGCAGGTACTCCGGGAAGCACTCCATGATCTCGTACTCGCCCTTCCAGACGTAATACCAGCTGCCCTTGGTGTGACGATTCTGCTCGGGGTGCTCGTCGGTGGCCTCCTCGGGCTTCTTTGCCATGAGCGAGCCCATGCCCTTGAGGTAGGAATCGGGCAGCAGAATCTCATGCTCCTTGATGTACTCGCGCAGCTGCGGGAGCACCTCCTCGCCCTTGTGGCGGATCGAGGTGAACCAACCAAAGTGGTTGAGGCCAAAGTAATCGTACTCGACATCCTTCTTGTCGATATCGAGCGCGGCGCAAACCACGTCGATAATCGCGATCGGCATGTCGCAGATGTTGATGATGCGAGCGTTGGGACGCAGCACGCGGCAGCCCTCGGAAACGATGGCGGCAGGGTTGGAGTAGTTGAGAATCCAGTAGTCCTTCTTGGCGTACTTCTCAACGTCATCGATCAGCTCGACCATGGGGAAGATGGTGCGCATGCCGTAGGCAAGGCCGCCGCAACCGCAAGTCTCCTGACCCACGCAGCCGTGACGCAGCGGGATCTTCTCGTCCTGCTCGCGCATGGCGTAGCCGCCCACGCGCATCTGGGCAAACACGAAGCTCGCATCGGTAAAAGCCGTCTTTTTGTCGGTGGTTACCGTGAGCTTGATGTCCAGGCCGAGGTCCTCGTGCAAAATCCAGTCCACGAGCACGCCGATCTTGCGCTGGCGCTCCTCGTTGATGTCGTACAGACGAATCTCGTCAACGTCGAGCTCGTCCTTGCGCAGGGCGATGGACTTGACGATGCCGGGGGTAAAGGTGGATCCGCCACCACACAGAGTAATGATCATTGTTTACTGCTCCTTCTCAATTGCGTTCTCGACCTTGTCGCGCATCTCGGCGACCTTCATGCCAAAGATGATCTGAATATTGTTGCCGTTGCGGTTGATGCCGCTGTTGGGCACGTGGTTGATGAGGTTCTCATCGATGAGGTCCGGGTTCTTAACGTTCACGCGGAGACGCGTAAAGCAGTTCTCGAGCTCCTCGATGTTGTCCTTGCCGCCAAGACCTGCGACCAGGTCGGCAATACCTGCATCGACGCCCTCTGCGGGAGCCGCGGCGACAGCGCCCTGCTTCACCGCGACAGACGCGGCGGCCTCGCCCTCGGCAACGGACTCGGCGAGCTCGGACTCTTCCTCGCGACCAGGGGTGTGAAGGTTGAGCTCCTTGATAAGGAAGGTGAAGAGGAAGAAGTACAGCGCGGCGTTGACGACTCCAAGCACCAGCATAACCGGCCAGTTGGTCTTATCGACACCGAGGACCAGGTTGGAAACCACAATGTTGATGATGCCGCCTGCAGTCGAAGCGGGCACGGAGAGGACCTTGAGCAGGACCAGGAAGATGCCGGAAAGAACCGAGTGAACGACAAAGAGCACGGGAGCGGCAAAGACAAAGAGGAAGTCCATGGGCTCGGTCACGCAGGAGAGCACAGCGGTGATGATCAGCGGGATGATAACGGCTTTGGTCTTATCCTTGTTCCCCTTGTAAGCGGTGACGATAAAGGCGAGACCGATACCGATGTAGGGCCACAGGTTGTTGAAGGTATAGCTGTTGAAGTAGGTGCTATCGGAGAAGGGCTGGCCCGTCATTGCCATCTCGGCAACACGGATGGGATAGGCGCCGGCGATAACCTGATCACCCAGCGTCAGGGTGCCGCCCACATCGGAGAACTGGAACGGGGTGTAGATGAGGTGGTGCAGACCGGTGGGAACGAGCAGCTTGTTGAGCATGCCGTAGATAAACAGACCGATGTTGCCCGACTCCTTAATGATGCCGGCAACGGAGGAGATGGCACCCTGAACCGGAGGCCAAACGATGCAGAAGCCAGCACCCATGATCCAGGAAATGATGATCATAATCAGGAACGGAAAGCGAACGCCCGAGAACATCGAAAGGGCAATGGGGAACTGCTTGTTCGAGTACTTGTTGAACACAGCACCGGTGATGCAACCGAGGATAATGCCGCCAAATACGCCGGTATCGAGTACCTGGATGCCCATAACGGTGGCCTGGCCGGTTCCGGTAAGGCCGAGCATGCCGCTCGCATCGGCAAGAGAGTCGGTGGCGTTGAGCACGATGTTGTTAGCCTGCAGGAACAGGAAGAACGACATCAGGGCGATCAGCGAAGCATGGCCCTTGTTCTTCTTTGCCATGGCGCCGGCGATGCCCACGCAGAACAGAATCGAGAGGTTGTTGATGATAAACATCAGCGACTGATAGACAACGGCGCCCACAAGCTGGAACGGACCGAAGCCCAGCACGGGGATCATGGCGCAGATGGTCTTGTTGGTCAGAATGATGCCCGCGATGAGCAGGATGCCGGCAACCGAGAGATACATCATCGGCTGAACGATCGACTTCGCGAACACCTCCAACGGCGCTTTGAAATTGAACTTCTTTTTTGCGGTCATAGCGGTACTCCCCTTCCTTTTCCGCAAATTAAGACAGATGTGCCTTGGGCAAGACCGTAAGCCTTGCCTTATACCAATCGATGTGTGGGCACGTTATGCCTAGAGACCAGGTTCTCCAAGCAGGTTAACAATGTGATATGCGAGATAACTCTTCTCGGCATCGGTAACGACAACGTTATAGGTAGACGACAAGTGGGCGGCTATGGCGTCCGCGCACGAGAATGCACACGGATACGCCGTTTCATCGATTCGGAACAGCGCGTCGCCATTGATTTGCCCGGCCGTAGGATCGAGCGCTCGCTGTGCGAAAAACTGCAGGTGGCGAACGAAACGTTCGTAAGGCAGCGAGGTGTCATCGAGGGTCGTAGCATAGCGCTTGGAAACAATCGCGAGCACGTCGCGAACAAGCTGGACCGAAACAATCAGGCGGTCAGAGCGCTGCGGCATGGTGGCGTTGACGATATGCAAGGTAACGAAACCCTGCTCTTCTTCGCTCATCTGGATGCCCATATACTCCTTGATAATCTGCAGCGCACGGCCCGCAAGCGCATACTCCTTGCGATAGAACTGCTGGATCTCGAGCAGCAACGGATTCTCACAGGGGACGCCCTTGCGCTCGCGCTCCAAAGCAAGGCTGATATGGTCTGCGAGAGCAATGAGAATCTTATCGTTGATGTCGGCATTGAGCTCTCGACGAAGCATCTGAACGATTTCCTCGGAAATCACGAGGTTGACGGTGGGGATGGACTCCAAAAGATGTGCCAAGCGGTCAATCGTACGCGAATCCTGAGAAGTTCCCTCCTGCAACGCGTAGGTCTTTTCGATCGACGCCTCGTCGATGGCATCGCCAGCATGACGGCCAAAGCAGAGGCCTCGACCGATGACGATGAGCTCGGAGCCATCGTCCGAAGTGACCATTGCGACGTTGTTGTTAAAAACTCGCTTGATAACCACGGTACCCACCATAAGAATTTACTCGGAAAGCCAGACGACAGGCTCTTTAACAGCAACAGGGCCGGAAGCATGCTCACGAAGAGTCGAGTTCTCCGAACGCTCGCACACGATAACGAAGACCGTGGGATCGAAGCCGGCAGCGCGAACCGCGTGGAAATCGACCTCGACGAGGGGCTGACCCGCGTCAACGTGATCACCTTGGGCAACAAGCGCATGGAAGCCCTTGCCCTCAAGCTTAACAGTATCGATTCCGATATGCAGCATCACCTGAGCAGAGCTGTCGTCGGACATGATGCCCAGCGCGTGCTCAGTCGGAAACAGTGCCGCGACGGTGCCGGAAACAGGAGCGCACACCGTTCCCTCTTGGGGAACCACGGCAACGCCATCGCCCACTGCACGGCTGCTAAAAGCGGGGTCATTGGTTTTTTCTAGATTAACAAGCTCGCCGGAAACGGGAGCGAGGATTTCGAACTCGGAAGCCGCAGTCGTCTGCTTATCCGAGCCACCCATTAAGCGAGAAAAGAAACCCATGGTGACATGTCCCTTCATAAATATAGCCCAACCAAAATCAATCGAATGCGCCCATTGAGACGCTCGCGATCAAAGACTTTGGTTAGGCCCACGTCCGAGGGGACTCGGTAACCTTCCGCATTTCTTTTACGGGGGTTATTGTAGACAAGCCCAAAGCCAGAATAGTCATTATGACCGGCGAACGGTATTTATGCGGTACTTAGGGACGTTCCTTTTCTGCCGGCACTCGGGGACACTCCTTGCTCTGGCCCCATTGCGCCAATTTCGTATGCGCTAGATAAAGAGCTCGCATTCCTTCCGCACGACGCAAACCTTGCTCAGCATCTGGGAAACAGCGGATAGTTTGCTGGAATCAAGCTTGCGAGCACCTCGCGGACATACGGCGATGCAGCGCATGCAGGAGATGCACGCCTCGCCAGCTGCTCGTTTGGGGTCACCCTTGTCGATAGCACAAACGGGGCACGCCGCGGCGCATGCACCGCAGGAGACACAATCCCCTGTTGCCTCGGGTGCCATGCGGTGACCTCCGGCTTGTTTATAAGGACGATTGCCGGGAATAGAGGGCTCGGATGTATCCTCGGCCAACAGCTTTTGCTGAATTTGCTGCGCAAACTCTGCGAGCTGCGCCGCATCCTGCACATCCGGACGACCGGCAGCAAACTGTCGCGCAATGGAATGTTCTGCAATGGCCGCAACTGCCGCGATCACCCGGAATCCCGCATGCTTCGCAACGTCCTCCAGCTCTACGAGCGTGTCCTCAAACGCGCGGTTTCCGTATACACAAACCAAAACTGCCCGAGCCCCGTTGCCTCGCACCATGCCCAACCGGTCAGCCACCACAGCCGGGATTCTACCGGCATACGCCGGCACAGAGATTACGGCCACGTCGTCCTCAGTCATCGAGACAGCGCTGAAATCTAGCCCGCTATCGGTCAGATCGACGGTAACGGTATTCTTGCCCAGTGCCCCGGCCACAAGGCCAGACACCTTCCGCGTTCCGCCCGTCGGACTAAACACAATTTCGAATACGTTCATCTAGACACCCTCCCCCTACGCCTGGCAACGCGTCAAGCCGCTTTCACATCCAGCCAGAGTATACGGCACGTGGGGTCCCCGTTTTGATGCGCCAAGCACCCCAATGCACCCACCCTACGCTGTCTGCCTCTTCGTTTTGTATAAATTACGGTACAGATTGTATATATTTACGGGATACCGCCGTATTCTCCTGAGGTACCCCATCCTGGCCCGTGCAAAAAACGGAGTATTCTGCAACGTGACCGCGCCAGCACCGCCGCGGATGGGCAAAACTATAGGGCGCCGTATCATTTTAAGTCCCGACATGGCGAGAATAACGCGCCCCTGCTCCGGAAAACGGTGAAATCTGACTCAGAACGCTCGCCAGGGATATCCGAAGGACACCGTTGGCGACGTCGAATCATATGCAGACAGCTCGAACTGCAGAATACTCCAAAAAATGCACGGCGCACCCCATGGGACCCATTGCCGCATGGCAGGAAACAGGTCCGCGGCATCCTCTAGATGCATTCCCGAGGAAATCACATTTGAACTAGCGATCGGATACGGCAAACAGAAAGGGCCCCGAACGTAGTTGCTCGGGGCCCTTGGTTCGCCTCGCCCTAGCGGGCGATGCGTATGTTACTTGCGCTTGCCGCCGCCGTCACCGGGGCGACGGGAGCTGCCGCCGCGCTTGCCGCCACGGCTGTTGCCATAGCTGCCACGGTTATCGCGACCGCCGGCACGGCCGCCACGGGAGCCGGCCTGGTTGCCGCCGCGACCACCACGGTAGCCGCCGCGACGCTCTTCGCGGGTATCGTCGTAGTTGCGCCAGTCATCGCGACGATCGCGGCTGGCACGCGGGTCACGACGGTCGCGCAACTCGTTAGAACGACCAGCGCCGCCGCGGCCGCCATTGCCGCGAGCACCCTCGCGACGCTCGCCACCACGGCCCCCGCGCTCATCAAATCGCTTGCCGCCACGGGACTCACCGCCACGGGCAGCACGCTCACCACGACCCTCGCCGCCACGACGCTCATCACGGCCACCGCGCTCGTCATCGCGACCGGAACGACGGCGGTCGCCCGAACCGCGCTTGCCACCGCGCGAACCGCGGCCCTCGTCCTCGCGCTCGACACGACGACGGCCACCGCGATCCTCGTCCTCGCGGCGGCGGCGATGCGCCTCGCCCTGGAACTGCTTGGCACGACGCTCGGCACGGTTGCCACGCGGGGCCTGCTTGACGGCGTCAGCACCGCCGCGCTCCTCGGCAGCCACCTCGCGGGCCACGCTCTCCACAGCCTCGTCCACGCGAGCCTGAACGCCCTCGCGCACGCGGGTCTTGCCGCCGCGCTTGGGACGGCTCGGACGCTCGCCATCGCCACGGCGCTCGTCGCGACCGCGGTTGGAACGACCAGCCACATCGCCGTAATCGTCGCCGTTGCGCTTGCCATCGCGACGCGCCTGCTCAAGCTTCTTCTTGCTCTTGGACTTGCCGCGCTTGGTCTTCTTCTTCACCTTAAAGGCCGCAGGGTCGCGCTCGGGATCAACCGCAGGCGGGTTGGGACCCACATGCAGGTCGCCGGCCTCGTAGATGTCGGCGGTCTTGTCCATAAGCTTCTCGATCTCGTAGAACTCGTCGACGTCCTGCTCGGTCACAAACGTAATGGCCCAGCCCAGCTCGCCGGCGCGGCCCGTACGGCCAATGCGGTGGATATAGTCGGTCGGCTCGGCCGGCACGTCAAAGTTCACGACGTAGCGCACGTCGCTAATGTCGATGCCGCGGGCGAGAACATCGGTTGCCACCAGCACGTCGACGGTGCCATCGCGGAAGGCCGAAAGCGCGCGCTCGCGCTGAGCTTGGCTGCGGTTGCCGTGAATCGCGGCGGCCTTGATGCCCTTGCGCTCCAGACGACGGCAGCAGCTGTCGGCGCGGTGCTTGGTGCGCATAAAGACGATAGTGCGCTCCGGGCCCTCCTTTTTGAGGAACTCGGGCAGCAGGTTGTTCTTGGCCTCGATGGACACCGGGAACACAAACTGGTCGACGGTGTCGGCGGTCGACGTGGCGGGCGCGATCTCCACGCGTGCCGGGTCGCTCACCAGGTCGGTGATCTCGCCCACGGCCTCCTCGTCGAGCGTCGCCGAGAACAGCAGCGTCTGGCGCTCGGCCGGCGTCTCGCGCACAATGCGGCGGACGGCAGGCAAAAAGCCCATGTCGAGCATACGGTCGGCCTCGTCGAGCACCAGCACCTTGACCTCGTCCAGATGGCAGGCACCCTGTTCGATCAGATCGACCAGACGGCCCGGCGTTGCGACCAGGATGTCACAGCCGTACTTGAGGGCAGCGGTTTGCGGCTTGTAGCTCACGCCGCCCACGACGGTCACGGCAACGTGGCCCGTGACGTCGGCGATCTTGCTCGCGACCTCGTCGATCTGCTGGGCAAGCTCGCGCGTGGGGGTGATGACGAGCATCACGGGGCCGCGGCCGTTGCCCTCGGGCTTTTTAACACCGCGACGGCGGTTGCGGCCGCCGCGCTCGCGCACGGGTTTGGGAGGAGCGATGTGCTCCAGATTGTTCATGGTCGGCAGCAAAAAGGCGGCCGTCTTGCCGGTGCCGGTCTGGGCGGCGGCAAGCAAGTCGCGGCCCTCGAGCACCACGGGGATCGAGCCAGCCTGCACGGGCGTCGGCGCCGTGTAGCCCAGGTTCTCGATAGCACGAAGCATCTCGTCCGAAAGTCCCAGCTCGTCAAAGGCGGGCAGACTATCGGTAGCGGACTCGACGGCCTGGGCGGCATTTGCCTCATCGGCGGCATCGAAGGCAGCCTGGGTCATGGCCTCACGGGTCTCGTCCAGGATCTCGGCGTCCGTGACGTCGGATACAGAATTACGCATATGTTGTTGTTCCTTATCTGCACGCGCAATGGGCACGGCATGCGGCCGCGCGGGCGTGCTTGGTAGTGCGCTAATACATACAAAAACGGGTGCGCACAGAGAGGACGTTGCTCAGCACGCTGGCGATCGCTTTGGCAGCCCTATCACGCGCCGTCCAGACGCAGCAGCTCTAAGCGATGGAGCAGATTCGCCGCCGGTTAGTATACCCGTGCTTCGCATGCCCCCACGTAAACCACAGATGACGAGGCGGACGAGGTGGGCCCGGCTGATTGTCTCAATCTGTAACATCTACAGGGCAAATCTTCCTCTACGTGTTACAGATCGAGACAAACGGTCGACACAGTTCACAAACGTCTCAATCTGTAACAGTTACCGAGTAAAATCGGCCCTAATTGTTATAGATCAAGACAGAGGGGGATTTCCGTCCAGTCCAAACCAAATCTCTCAGTCTTCCTGCAATTTCGAACATGTGGCCTATAATGTTGCTTTGGTTACACTATTTATTGTGCAGCCATTTAATACGTCGCCCACCGGGGCCATTAATTCCTATCGCCATATTGGCTAGGAAGCAATCAAAGGAGGTATCCGTGGCAGCAGAGACGCCTTGCTCGGTCCTCTATAACGATATTCGCTCGTTCGGCGGTCTTAAACATCTCGAGATCGCCCGAATGCTCATCAATGGAAACTCTTATCTCGGCAGCACCCTGCTCGAGAAATGTTCTTCCAACCGCTCGTATCTCACCCGTTACATCGTCCATCGCAAGCCTGACCAGTGCGCACCCTCCATCTACAGCGACTTTACCGTCACCACACTCAACCTTTCCTCGGCAATCTGCAGCAAGCTCGGCGGCGGCGAGTCCGCCTATCGGGCAATCGCCGAGCACTATCGCGGTCCGGCCGCCAACGAAATGATGTCGGCTCTCGCCAGCTACAAGCTGGACAGCCGCCTATATGCAAATGCCCTCAATCGCATCGACAACTTCGACGGCAATGCCGTGCGCGAGAAAAGCACGCTTTACCTTATGCTCTTTGTGGCAACGGGGGCGCTCGCCGATCCCGTTCAGGGCGTGGCCACCGTCGAGCGCTTTTGCGACAGCAAGACGGGCGGGCACTTTGGCACCACCGAAACTACCGTCGGACGTGGCTTTATGAGCAGCCTGGAACAGCCGCGCACCGTCGCCCCTAATCTCGGTCTGCTCAGAACCCATGCCGACAACTGCGCCGGCATGCAAATCCATCCCCTCACACACGATCCACGCGGCACCGTGATTGGTTCTTTGCCCAAAACCTCGCCCAGCATCACCGATGTAGGCGCCGACACCTCGCGCGAGCATCTTCGCATTTGGCTCGAGGGTGAGCACTGGTACGCCCAGGGCCTTGGGTCGACCAATGGCACAGTGCTCGAATCGGGCGCGGGTGACGGCGATATCGTAATCGAGCCGCCCCGCGACCAACGAGAGCCCGGCAAAGTCTATCCCCCAGTGGAAATCGAAAACAGCGACAGGCTCCATCTGGGTCTCTACACGACATTCCTTGTCATTGTGGACTAGCGCGGACGGCGATCAAAAGACGGTCGCCGTCCGTCTTTCGTCTTCTACCTTCTGCGTCGTAAACGACAATACTCAGCGGTATACGTGGGCAGTGCGGCTATCATGGTACTTTACCGATAACCGCACTGCTCACGTATACGTGCGGCAACCCATGCCAGACAAAGGAACGCCATGGATACTACCGATAGCGCCTATGGCGACAAACTCATCCGTCTTGACACGTTCGACACCGCCGTGGCGGTCGACCTCAGCGCCGAGGACGAGGCCAAGCGTCGGTTTATGACGCTTATTCTCCAGACGGCCCACCGCAACAACGGCAACATCGGACACGTGCTGCGCGCGACCAACACGAGCGGCGAGGTCTTTGCCGTCAAGCTACTCAAGGACAACGCCATCCTTTCCGGCCAAGCCCCCGATCGCTCCGCCGAGCAAGCGGCCGCGCATCTGGCCAACACCGCCGCGCTGTTCGAGGAGTACCGTCATCTGTGCACCGTCTCACACCTGCGCGGATTTCCGCACGTCTATGGCTATGGATCGTGCAAGGACGACCCGCTCATCCTCATGGAGTGGGTCGAGGGCACCTCGCTCAAGCAGGCGCTGCCCCTGCTTCCGCACGACGCCTCGGGCGGGCTGACCACCCAGATGGTCGCCGCCGTCGGAAACGCCGTGCTTCGTGCGCTCTTGATGACCCAAGGCCTCGTGAATCCGGTCATCCATCGCGACCTGTCGCCTGCCAATATCATGTTCCGCACCACCAGCCGAACGCTCGAGCAGCAGATTGCCGATTGCTCCTTTGACCCCTGCCTCATCGACATGGGCTCCGCGACCATGGCTCTCGGCGACGACACGATCACCCGGCGCGCCGACATCTGGCGCTTTGCCACGCCCGCATACGCCGCGCCCGAGATGCTCACGCAGGATATCGAAGGCATCGCGGCCCTTCGCCGTTCGCCGGCAATCGATGTCTACGCGCTTTCGAGCATTCTGTACCAGCTCTACAGCGGTCGCAAACCGTTCGATGTCGAGTCGACGGGTGCCGCGGCAACCGGCTCGTTCTACCTCATAAAGACCAAGACCAAGCCGGCGCCGCTCGAGCCGCGCTGCAAGGACGATGAAGCGCTCGTCCAGATCATCATGAAAGGCATCTCAGTCGAGCAGTGCGATCGTCCCACCGAGCAGCAGATGCTCGAGGTGCTCTCGGCATACCTCACCGATGCCGAATCCGAGGGCCGCGAAGGCGCAGGAGACGAGGCCGCGATTGATATCGATTCTGGCACGCACCTTAAGGTCGACGTCGCCGGCGAGCGCGCGCGAGAGATCCTGGAGCAGGCCCGGCACGATGCCATGACCCGCCGCCGCTTTATTATCGGTGGCGTTGTCGCAGCCGTTGCGGGGCTTGGCGTTATCGGGGCGGCAACCCATGGCTTTGGCATCCCCGACTACCTGGACGGCATCCGCGGTTCACTTGACGACTACACCTGGGATCAGCTGCAGGAGATTTCGCTCAAGATTAAGGCCGCCGAGACCCGTAGCGAGGCACGCGAGATTGCCAAGCGCTATCATCTGCTCGATGACAACGGGCATATCCCCTATCCATGCACTAAGCGCGTGAAGCTCACCAATGGGCTGCACGTCGGCGCGCAGCTCGTGGGCATCCGCCACGACGAGCTTCTAGACGGTACGGGCAAGGCCGGGCTGACGTTTATGTTCGACGCGGGTATTGCCGAGCGCAACGCTGCGGCTGAACCGCCGAGCGCCGGCTGGGCAGATTGCGAGCTGCGGGAATGGCTCGACGGCGACGGCCTTAAGCTGCTGCCCAACGAGTTGCGCGCACTCATCAAATCTGTCAAAAAGATCTCGAATAACGTTGGCGCCGCCAGGAGCGCATCGTGTCTGAGCGAGCTGCCCGCGACCCTTTGGCCGCCCGCCATGGTCGAGCTGTGCGGAGTGCAGCCGCCCGAGTCGTTTGCCGAGGGCTTTCAGTACCTGGCAGACATCTACAACGGCGAAGGCAAGGAGTACCAGCTGTTCCGCGAGCTCAAGGTGAGCCCGTATTCCACGAACGAGACGATGGTCCGCCAGTGGAAGGGCAAGGACACCTGCTGGTGGGAGCGCACGGTGAGCCCCGACTCATCGGAGACCGAAGGCACGCTCTATTTGAATCGCGTTGGACACGACGGCGACGTCTTTACGTACGCAACGCCTGCGGACAAGCCAAACAAACGAACCTGTGTGATCCCCGGATTCTGTATCTAGAGAGCGGGCGTCTTGCCGTGACGGGACCCCTCCCCGGCAATTGTCTCAATCTGCAACAGTTAGAGGTCATATTTGCTGCTAGATGTTACAGAACGAGACATTGAGTTTCCTGCCAACTGTTTGTCTTGATCTGTAACAAATGCTCGGTAAAACGGGGTCTAGTTGTTACAGATCGAGACGTTAGTTTTCGGCTGAAATGTTTGTCTAAATCTGTAACAGCTATGGTTCAAAAACCGGTCCAGACGTTACAGATTGAGATGATTGGTTGGGACGGTCCATCGGCCAACCAACTATCCTCATCTGTAACGAAATGTCATACATTTCTTTCTGTACTGTACACCCCCAGGGGGTATGGGTGTATAATATCAGCAGGTTAACAATTCCAACACCGAACCACAGAAAGGAGAAGCCATGGCTCAAGATAAGTTCGATGTGGGCGGCATGACGTGCGCCGCCTGCCAGGCGCACGTAGACCGCGCCGTGAGCAAGCTCGACGGCGTCGAGAGCGTCGCGGTCAATCTGCTCGCCGGTTCCATGCTGGTGGACTATGACCCCGCGCAGGTCACCCCCGACGACATCTGCAGCGCTGTCGATCGCGCTGGCTACTCGGCCTCGCCCGTCAGCACGGGCACCGACGCTGCCCAAAGCGGCAGCGCGCAAGCCAGGTCCGGCGCCGCCCATATGGAGTCGCCCACCAAAAAGCTGGAGGCCGCCGCCTCCGCCATGCGCACCCGCCTCATCATCTCGATCATCTTCCTCATCCCGCTGTTCTACATAGGCATGGGGCATATGCTCGGCTGGCCACTGCCCGGCGTCTTCACCGACCACACCCACAGCATGACGCTCGCGCTCACCGAGCTCGTCCTGCTCATTCCCATCGTCTACGTCAACGACGCGTACTTTATCAACGGGTTTAAATCACTCGCACATGGCGCGCCTACCATGGACGCCCTTATTGCCGTGGGCGCCACCGCCTCCATCGCCTGGTCGCTCTACGCCATGTTCATCATGGCCGACCAATTAGCCGCGGGCCAGGTCCACGAGGCCATGATGACGGGCATGGACAACCTGTATTTTGAGAGTGCGGGCACGATCCTGTCGCTGGTCACCGTAGGCAAATATCTCGAGACACGCAGCAAATCCAAGACCGGCGGCGCCATCGAGGCGCTCATTGACCTGGCGCCCAAGACCGCGACCGTCGTGGCCGAGGACGGTACCGAGGCCACCGTCGACGTCGATGCCATTCTGCCCGGCCAGGTCCTGCGTGTGCGCCCCGGAGAGTCCATCCCTGTCGATGGCGTGGTGCTCGAGGGCAGCTCGGCCGTGGACGAAAGCGCGCTCACCGGCGAGTCCATCCCCGTGGAGAAGACCGCCGGCGACACCGTTAACGCCGCCACCGTCAACCGCACCGGATCGTTTACCTTCCGCGCTACGCGTGTGGGCGCCGACACGTCGCTTGCCAAGATTGTCCAGCTCGTCGAGGACGCCAACGCCACCAAGGCACCCATCGCCCGCATGGCCGACAAGGTCGCCGGCGTGTTCGTGCCCGTGGTGTTCATGATCTCGGTCGTGACCTTCGTGGTGTGGATGGCACTGATCGGTAGCGTGAACGAGGCGCTCACCTCCGCCGTGGCCGTGTTGGTGATCAGCTGCCCGTGCGCGCTGGGCCTGGCCACGCCCGTCGCCATTATGGTCGGCACCGGCAAGGGCGCCGAGATGGGCATTCTGTTCAAGAGCGCCGAGGCGCTGGAGAATCTGCGCAGCGTGGGCACCGTGGTGCTCGATAAGACGGGCACGGTCACCCGCGGCAAGCCTACCGTAACCGATATCGTGGTAGCCACGCGCGCCGACGGCTCGCCCGCCATGAGCGAAAAGGCGCTGCTCAAGCTGGCCGCCGCGCTGGAGCGCTCGAGCGAGCACCCGCTGGCCGAGGCGATTATGGCCGAGTGCGAGACACGCGGGATCGTCGCGCGCATGGTCGAGGACTTTGCCGCCGTGCCCGGACGAGGCGTTACGGCGCGCGAAGGGCAAAACGCCATTGCCGCTGGTAACGTGCGCCTGATGAACGAGTTGGGCGTTACCGTGCCCGCGGGCCTTGCCGAGCAATTTGCCGCCGAAGGCAAGACGCCTCTGTTCTTTGCCAAGAACGGCGAGCTTGCCGGCACCGTCACCGTGGCTGACGAGGTCAAGGAGACGAGCGCCGGGGCCATCGCCGCACTGCGCTCGCTTGGCGTCGACGTGCGTATGCTCACCGGCGACAACCGCGTGACGGCCGAGGCCATCGCCCGCCGCGTGGGGCTGAGCAGCGAACAGGTCATCGCCGACGTCCTCCCCGCCGACAAGGAACGCCACGTGCGCGAGCTGCAGGATGCGGGCGGCAAGGTCGCCATGGTGGGCGACGGCATCAACGACTCCCCCGCCCTGGCGCGCGCCGACGTGGGCCTTGCCATCGGCACCGGCGCCGACATCGCCAAGGAGGGCGCCGACGTGGTACTCATGCGCAGCGACCTCATGGACGTCGCCCGCGCCATCGAGCTGTCGCGCGCCACGATCCGCAACATCAAGCAGGACCTGTTCTGGGCGCTGTTCTACAACGGCATCGGCATTCCGCTGGCGGCGGGCGTGTTCTTCCCCCTCACCGGTTGGCAACTCTCGCCGATGTTTGGCGCCGCGGCCATGAGCCTGTCGAGTGTCTGCGTCGTAAGCAATGCTCTGCGCTTAAAATCCTTTAAGCCTAAGACGGCGCGCTGAAGCACCCGACCTTGCCCCTCAAACCGTCGCTCGCGTACCCAAGTACGCTTCGCTCCTCTTTCGGGGCAATCTCGGGCACCTCAGCGCGCCTTTAAGATGACGCTGTTCACGACTAAACTGTCAGATAATCTCAATCGATAAGGAGTACACCCATGCGTTACACAATCAAGACTTCCGGCCTTATGTGCGGCCATTGCGATGCCACCGTCGAGACCGCGCTGCTCAACGTGGTCGGCGTGACCGATGCCGACGCCGATCACGAGACCCAGACTGTCCAGGTGGAGTGCGCCGACACCGTGACCGCCGAGCAGCTCGCCGCCGCCGTCGAGGGCGCCGGCGAGAAGTTCCACGCCCTTTCGGTGACCGCCGCGTAGCAGACGCCGCCTACTCAATCCTCAGAAGTTGCGGTGAAATACGGACTGTTGAGCCGCCCTAGGCCTTTAAACAGTCCGTATTTCACCGCAACTGACGGGGGCATCCGGAAAATCGACCAGAAACGAGGACCCGCCATGATGGCAGACCATAAATCGGTGACCCGCATGCTCAAGACGGCACGCGGCCAGATCGACGGCATCTTGCGGATGGTCGAGGAGGACCGCTACTGCGTCGATATTTCCACGCAGCTCATGGCAACACAGGCGCTCCTCGCGCGCATCAACGCCGACGTGCTCAAGGCGCATATCGAGGGCTGCGTGACTTCGGCAATCGAATCGGGCGACGAGGACCTCAAAGCCGCCAAGCTCGCCGAGATCGAACGCGTCGTCGACAAGCTCTCCAAGTAATTGGGGCATTGGGGACAGACTTCTTTGCACCGTCTTGGTATTCCGAGGACAGGTATGTTTGCACCACATTGGTGCAGATTAACCTGTCCCCCTTGCTCTAAATCGGGTATAAAGGCGAGCAGCATATCGAACGAAAGGCAATTTGCATGAATGACTTTATGAAGGGTCGCAATGGTGCCGATGAACTCACCATCGTGATGGGTTTTGCCGGCATCGTCATCGCGATGATCGGATCGATAGCCCGCATCCAGTGGCTCAGCTGGATTGCCATCGCCGTAATCGTGATTGGCGTGCTGCGCGGCCTGTCCAAAAATATCGACGCACGTCGCAAGGAGAACGAGGCCTTTGTCGCCGCGACTGCAAACGTACCCGGCTTGGGCAAGTTTGTAGCTAGCTTGGGCGGCGGAGCTGCAGCGGCCAGCACCTCACGCGCAGCCGGCACCAGTAAGGAAGACTTTGAGCGTGCCAAGCGCACGGCCAAGAAGATGTGGAAGGGGCGCAAGACCACGGCATACCTCAAGTGCCCCAACTGCGGCCAGATGCTCTCCGTCCCCAAGGGCAAGGGCAAGATCCGCGTCACCTGCCCCAAGTGCCACGCCAAGATGGAAACCCGCTCCTAGCGCCCGCACGCGGGACAAATTAATCAGGTTTGTTTGTCCCAAATCTTAAGTATTTGTTCGATAAAAAAGCCGAGGCCTCGTGTTGAGACCTCGGCTTTTTGTATGCGGCAACGGAGCTGTCCCTTTGTCACATCTACGCCACGCCGTCGCGGGCGAGCTCCTCGGCCAACGCCTCGGCCGGCATGGCCATAATCGCGTCGAGCTCGTTATCAACCTCGGGAATGCGCTTCACCTTGAGCTTGCGTACCAGATCGCCGCGACACATCACGTGCATCGGCTCACGCAGAGCGCACAGGTCATCGAGCGGGTTCTCGCGCGTCACCAGGATATCGGCGGCCTTGCCGCACTCGATTGTGCCGGTCTCGCCGCCCAGCCCCAGCAGCTCGGCGTTGACTTGCGTAGCCGTATGCAGTGCGAAGGCGTTGCTCACGCCGACATACTTGGCAAAATAGGCCACCTCACGCCACATGTCGTACTGCGTCACGAACGGGCAGCTCGAGTCCGTGCCCAGACCCACCTTAACGCCAGCTTCCAGTGCAGCACGAGCGCTCTCGATAATACCCGAGCACACGATATCGCCGTTCTTCTTTTGCGTATCGGTCGAATGGGTCTTTTTCGGGTCGAGCAATACAAACGGCAGCGCCGGGCTGATAGTGCAGGTAACACTGGGCGCACGCCCCTCGAGTTGCGTGCCCGCGGCGCCACGGTACAGCTCCAGAATCTCGGGCGTCAACGGAGCGCCGTGCTCAATCGTGTCAACGCCGGCCTCAAGCGCGGCCTTCACGCCCTCGGTACTCTCGACATGGGCCATAACCGGCAGGCTCACCTCGTGCGCAGCCTTGCACGCCGCCGCGGCAACCTCGACCGGCATGCGCAGCACGCCCGGCTCACCCACCTCGGTGGCGTCGAACACGCCGCCCGTTACGAACAGCTTAATGACGTCGGCACCGCGCGCATACAGGTCGCGCACCTGTTCGGCTGCCTCGGCGGGACTGTTTGCCACCTGGGCGAACAAGCCCGCACCATGGCCGCCCGGCACCGTGACGCCCGTTCCCGGCGCCACCAGGCGAGGACCTTGATACTTGCCGGCGTCGATGGCATTACGAACGGCGATGTCGGCAAACAGTGGGTCGCCCGCGCCGCGCACCGTGGTCACGCCGCTTGCCAGCTGCTGTTGGGCGCTGCCCTTAAGAATATGGCGCACGATGGCGCGCCCCACGGGATTATCGAGCTTCTTCATCAGCGCGCCTGCATCGCCCGCCGAAACCGGCTTGCCCGAACCGCACAGATGCACATGCATATTGATGAGACCGGGCATGAGATACGCACCTGCCAGGTCGATGACCTCGGCACCTGCAGGTGCCTGCGCCACAGCACTCGGCCCCATCCACGTGATGACACCGCGCTCAACAGTCACGGCCATATCGGGTTGCGGCTCCATATGCTCCGAACCATCCAGGACGGTCGCATTGATAAACAACGTGGAACGATCGGCAGACGCCATATCGAGCTCCTCCCCCTCAGAAAACTTGAACATCTGTCCATTATTATCCAGTGTAGCCCGATTGCCACAGACATATCGGTTAACGGAGGGAAGAGGGGATGTGGGGGACGGAATACGCTGCAGTCCCACCCCAGCGACACCAGAGAAATATCTCGATCTGTAACAGATACAGGGTTGTTGGGCCCCTTGATGTTACAGATCGAGACATTCGGTCGACGTTTCACCGGCTTGTCTCGATCTGTAACAATTACGAGCTCAAACAACCTCTAAACGTTACAGATCGAGACAAAACCTCTCAGCGCCCATACCACTGACGTCTCCACTCCTCAGCCAAATCGGGCCGTCGCGGAATACCCGCCAGCCTCATTTTCTCGACAAGCTTCCCCGGGTCTTTGAGTTCGTTAAACGTAAACCGAAGCACCTTGTGCCCGAGCATTGTCAGATGGGACTCCCGTTGACGTTCTGCCACGAATGGATCGACCGACTCCCGGCCCTCGCCGTTCTGCAAGGTGTACTTCCCCTTTCCGTCGAGCTCGCCGATGACACACGTCCCGTCCTCGAGCCGCCAAAAATAGTCGACGCGAAACACCTGGCTCGGATCGAGCGGGTCGCGAAACTCCACCTGCAGCTCCGGAACCGGAAAGCCGTACGCAATAAAGAACGCTCGGAACCGAGACTCGCCGCCGTTTTCGGACAGCCCGTCCGCATACGACGCAATCACCTGTGCCCTGCGATACCCTCGCCTGCCCTCGCGATCGGCGCGGAGGCGCTCGCACAAATCCCAACGTGATACGCCTTTCGCCCGCAGTGCAGAATCGGCAATCGCCAACCCGTAGGAGAACGGCGCACGCAGCAAGCAACCCTCCACCGTGCGCCAAAACGACGTCACCTGCACGCCGTCGACTTGTTCAAGTACACCCGCCGCCTGCGGACGCAACAGCCGACACCCTGCACTCAGCGGCACCGAGCAACCCGTCTTAACAAGATATCGTGGCCCAAGCAGATCATTCGGCACCTCCAAACCCCACAAAAGCGCCGCGTCATAGCCCCAAAACGCCCAATCGGGATGAAATTCCGCAAGCCCTTTGATAGTCCTCAGCGCTCGCTCCGCCGGCGTCAATGCATCCCAATCATGCTTAAAACAGAACAGGTACGGCTCGGGCTCCGCAATATCGTCGGTTCCAACATGGCGTCGCAGCCACATGAGCTCGGCATTGTCATGCGTTGCGAGCAGCGCACCTTGCTTAGCCGTCTCCGTGAGCCGCGCGAGCATCCTATTCCGCGCCAACGTATTGCGAGTCGCATGTTTGTGTTTGAGAACGGTATTAGACACTTTCATCACCACCACGTCAGACAAATGGGCCATCGTCACCGTTGCCTCCGCTGACAAATGTTTTGATCTGTAACAGGAAGACAGTCTTTGAGCCTCTAGTTGTTACAGAACAAGATCTTTCGGCAGCCGCCAACCTTCCGTCTCAATCTGTAACAGTTACGGGCCCAAACAGCCGCCAAACGTTACAGATTGAGACAAAGTCAGGGCAGCAGGGCGACGCCAGTCACATCCCCTACTCCCACTCCTGCTCGTAGATGTTGAGGGACTTTACGTAGCGCCCCTGGGCACCCATGATGTCGCGGACCAGCCTCAGAAAGAAGCTGATACGCGAGGTGTCGAAGCCATCTTCCAGGTCTTCCGGATGGACGGCGCCCGGCCCGTCGACCGCCGTGTCACTCAGGCGCGCGATGTCATACAGGTAGAGCTGCCCCGCCGTCAGCCAGACATCGTCGACGCACGCGAGCCGCACCGCGATCGCGCCGTCGCTCCAATGCTCCTTTTGCACGATATGCGGGTCGTAGACATCAAAGCGACGGTCGGTGCGCGTATCCTTCAGCGCAACCATGCCGTTCGCAGGATCCTTGTCCAAAATGCCAAAGCGCGAGAAATACTGTGTGTCGCGCACCTGCTCGAGCCGCTTGAGCGAGGCAGGCGAAAGCGATGCCGGCGGCTCATCAACATACAGCTCGAGCAGCGTCTTGCCATGGCGATAGGGGCGCTCAAAGAGCAGCCAATCGGTAAATGCCATGTTGTAGGCCATGATTTCGTTTGGCTCTGTTAGACCAGGATTGACATGC
>NZ_JBBNKO010000009.1:0-85531 GCF_040092945.1 Collinsella sp. CLA-AP-H1
GCGAGCGCCCAGGGCGCCACACGCGTGCACAGACTGTCGGTTCGACGTAGAAGCCTCAGCCGTAGCAACGGATTGCCCAGCGAGAGATCGCCGCGGGCGGATATTAAACTGCAAAGACGAGCGTCGGGAAGACACGCCGAGGTCGCCGCGGACGGGTTGATATAGGGAGAGGGCCTGACCCCATATCGTTGGGGCCGGGCCCGATTTTGCCTCTTGACAATGTCCTGCTCATATTAAAAGGAACGTCCCTAACTGCCGGCTAGAGGGCGCCGAGCAGGATGGCATAGGTAGTGGATTCGCCGAGCTTGAGCTCGTCGCCGGGATTGAGTTGGGCGGAACGGCCGGGCTCGACCTGAATGCAGACGCGCGTGGCCCCGTTTACCACCACGGTTCCGTTGGTGGACGACAAGTCCTCGACGTGCCAGATATTTTGAGCATCGCACCAGATATGGGCATGGCGGGCCGAGACATCGTCGCCGACGTCGGTAATATCGCCCTCGCCAGTGGCCAGCGCGCCAATCTCAACACCCTGCTCACTCGGCTGAATCCAGCGCGGGGCGCTCACGACAAAACTGTTTTGTACGCGCAGCAAGCCCAAGGGGTGCGCCGGGGCGGGTTCGCGTTCGCCCGCGGTCATCGACATGCCAAGCGAACGCGGCGTGGATGTGCCTCCGCCACAGGTCGCGTGCGCGTAGTCGATGGCATAGTTCACCGAGGACCGCACATCCGCCGAACAACCGACGGCGACAAACAGCACCAGCACGGCCTCGGCGCGCTCGGCGGGCATGAGTTCCGCCGCCTGGGACAGGCGATCGAGCGCGTTGCGATAGAGATTCGTGTCCTGGTGGCACTCTTCGAGCGCGCGTACCATCGGTTCACCTGCAGGACCGCACACCATATTGATCACAGCCGTGGAGTCCATGGGATTGCGCTGGCGCAGGGCCAGTTGCGACATAATACGCGCAGCCGAGGTACCGTATTCGGCAAAGTAGCGCTGCTGAAGCGTGCCGACCGGCGCGCGAACGATAAAGCGGGAAACCCAAGAGCGATCGGCGGCTCGGCTCTGCGGGCTGCGGCCGTCGGCGAGCGGACGGGACGAAAGCACCAAGCCGCACAGCTCGATATGGCTCAGATGCGCCGCGCGCTTAAAGATGTCAAACATGGCCCCGCATGGGGTGAGCTCAACTTGAGATGCCATGACCTAGGCCTCCTTGGTCGTAGAAATAGAATCGGACGATACTTCGACAGGTCCGCCAAAAGTACGGGCAGCTGCGGCTCCACCGGCAAGCGGAGTCGCCATCTGGGCTTTTGTGCGTCGCGGTGCCGAAACGGGAAGTTCAAAGGCAAAGCCCATCGCAAGCAAAAACCACGTAAGCGTATAGGTTGCAACCAGAGCGGCAACAAGGCCGCCCATCACGGCGCGTTGGGAAAATACGCTACATGCAGCCACAACCAGCACCGGAACCTCGCAGGCAGAAAGCGCAAGCACACCCTGCAGGAACCCCGAGCGCCGATTGCGCGCAAGTGCCCCCGCGGCAACGCCGGCTATGCCTGGCAGCGCCAAAGCCAGTGCGGCAATAATACCCGGTAGCGACCCAGACCACACGAGCGATCCCAAAGTCGCCGTCACGCGAGCGCCCGACGCCAGCAGCGCGGCCGAAACCACGACCACAGCCCAAACCACGCTGCAAACGACCGCCGCACCGATCATCAGCGCGCGACGAACCGCGCGGCCAGACGCATCCATGGGGCACGGCGTGAGCGGCTCGCCGCGGAGCGAACGACCGACATTTTGCGCATAGTGGTCACAAAACGCCGAGAGCGCCGCCTCGACCGCCGCCGGCTCGGGACGATCTTTTTGATGGCTGGACAGACAGGCCATCACCACGTCGAACAGCTGGGCATCGACAAACGCCAGCGCATCACGTAGCTCTTCGGAATCCGGCTCAAGCCCTAGCTGCTGGGCCTGCTCGGCCGCGGCGAGCGCCACATCGGGCTCACGACGAAGTAGCTGAGTCAAATCGCAACCGGGCGCATGGGCACCAATGGGATAGTCGGGCCGCGTGTCCATCTTAAGACGGTAGGGGCTGGCGATGTCGCGCGTCTTTTTGCGCGAACCCGAGGTGCCCGAAGTGCTCGGCGCGGCTTCGTATGGCGCGACGCCGGCAATGAGCTCGTAAACCGTGCTTGCCGCGGCATAGACGTCAATCGCCGGCGACATACGCAAAGCGCGTAGGTCGGGAATATCGTCAGTGAGCATCTCGGGCGGGGCGTAGGCAACCGTCGCGCGACGCAGCGTGGCATAACGCTCCGTAAACGACGCCTTGCCGCCGGTACCGGCCACGGCCGACGCAGGCTCAAGCGCCAGCGACGAGCCAAAGTCGATCAGGCACAGGTCAAAGGTGCCCTCGGCAAGCTGCCGGTCAAGCGGTAGACGCGCCGTGCGCACCATAATATTAGCGGGCGAGATATCGCGATGGACAAAGCCCTCGCCCACCAGGCTCATACGGCAGAGCAGATCGAACAGGTCGCGACCCAGACGCGCCGCCACAAGCGGCGACAGGCGTCCGGCATCGTCCACGGCAAGTCGCGAACGCAAGCGGGCAAGCGTCTCGCCCTCGACCCATTCCATGACAATTGCAGGCACACCGTCGACCTCGCCCCAGCCATAGAGGCGGGGAAAGCCCTTAAGGCCCGAAAGGGCGCGATGGCATTCGTATTCCTCGCGAAACGCCGCCTCGAACTTGGCGACCAGCGCCTCGTGAGTTGCATCGTCGTCAAACTCATCGCGCGTCGGCAAGATGAGCTGCTTGAGTGCTACGGCCTCGCCTTGGGCGTTGACGGCACGCGTCACGCGGCCGATACCGCCACGGCGCATGGTGGCATCGTCGGCAAACAGCATCGTAAAACGACGCAGATAGGCAGGCAGTTCGTCCTGACCGAGCGCAATGGCCGGCTCAAACCCGTCGACACGCGCCAGGCGCAGGCCGACCATGGGATCGCGACCGAGCGATTGTGGTGTGGTGGATGCAAGATCGGTCATCATAGGGCAAGCGCCGCCACGTTATTGTTGAAGTTACCGAGCGCGACGTCATCATCGCCGTAATGGCCGACCCATTGACATAGGTTGGTGTAACAGCCCCACAGATTGGCATACTGCTGATACCACTTAGATTCGGTCGAGAACCTTTGTCGACCGAACTCAGCACGGATGGCAAACATGTCATTCGCCAGGCTGTCGCACGGTCTGGGATCTCCCGTAGAGTTATAGGTCGAAACCACGTCATTGGCACGAGAAACATAGCTGTCGAGCATGTTGTACTTGGTCACAAGCCAACTGTGAATGCTCTCTTCTTCAGCAGCGGAAAGGCCACCGGAGTTTGCATCGTTGTCAGTGTTGCCGCCCGTCGAGCCGCCGTTTCCAGACCCTCCGGTAGAGGAACCCGACCCAGAGCCGCCGCCCGAACTCGATGAATCCGAGCCGGAGCCAGAAGTATCCGAGCTACCGGGCTTTCCGGACTGCTGGGCGTCCTGCTCCTTCTGCTGCTCGACTTTATTCACCGTTGCCGCCACGCTATTGTTGGACAACCGATCGATGATCTTGGTGTTGGTGAGCACGATGGTTTTGCCATTGGCAAGCGTGACTTCGTTGTCCGGGGCCTCGGCGCCGTCCGCATCGTCGGTGCCAAACACAATATGCGCGACCACACTTGCCCAAGCATATCCAGTCGTGGTACCCAGATCACTTTTGACCTCATGCCCCACACGCGGTTCGCGTGCGGCATGCGCCTGCATCATGGACGGCACGGTCATGCCATAGGCAGAAACGCCAGCTATGACCAGCACCAGCGAGCACGATAGCAGTGCGTACGCCCGCGGCGCCAAGCCCAGTCGGCGTCGCATGCGCACCGCGGCGCCGCGCTTTGTCTGAGTGCCACCGGGCCGCATGCGTTCTCCTCCAAGAAAAACACGCCGCTCAGAAGCGGCGCATTCATTCAAATCCATATTTGAGTGTATCAGCGAACCCAAAAGGTTGCGCAACGAATGGGCAAATTAAGGATGCGAGCGGAAGCATCCATGCGATAAGCGGATACGAAGCATCTTTGTTGCACAACAAACTCACAGTCGCACGGGGAAATTATGACCACCCCGTGAGTCGCGAGGAAAACATACAGCAGGAGCAGGTTCGCCACCTAAATCGCGCGACGGGCCTCTATGGCGCGGCCAAGCGTAAGCTCGTCGGCATACTCCAAGTCGCCGCCCACGGGAAGGCCGCTTGCCAGACGCGACACCTCGACGCCCAACGGCTTGATGGTACGGGCCAGATAGCTCGCCGTGGTCTCGCCCTCGATGTTGGGGTTGGTGGCGATGATGACCTCATGGATATCCTCGTGGCCCAGACGCGCCAGCAGCTCGCGGATGTGCAGCTGCTCAGGGCCAATCTTGTCCATGGGGCTGATCACGCCGCCCAATACGTGGTAGAGGCCGTGGTAGCTGCCCGTGCGCTCAATCGCCTGGACATCGCGCGGCTCGCCCACCACGCAAATGCGAGTGGTATCGCGCATCGGGTCCTGGCAGATGGAGCACTCGTCGGCCGTGGCGTAGTTAAAGCAGCGGCTGCAAAAGTGGACCTCCTGCTTGACCTCCAGGATGGCCTCGGCCAGGCGGCGCGCCTCCTCGGCGTCGGCCTCCAACAGGTAATAGGCGATGCGCTGGGCCGACTTGGGACCAATGCCCGGCAGACGGCCCAGCTCATCGAGCAGTTTTTGCAGACTGTGATTTGCACTCATATATATGCGTGTCTTAGAACGGCATGCCCGGGATGTTGAGGCCGCCGGTGATGGCGCCCATCTGCTTGTTGGCGAGCTCGTTGACGCCGCGGACGGCCTCGTTAACGGCAGCCATGATCATATCCTGCAGCATATCGACGTCCTCGGGATCGAGGGCATCGGGATCGATGGTGAGGTTGACGAGCTCCATCTCGCCGTTAACGGTCACCTTGACCATGCCGCCGCCGGCAGAGGCGTCGACGGTCTGGGACTTGAGGTTCTCCTGCGCGGCGGCAAGCTGCTCCTGCATCTTGCGAGCCTGCTTCATCATCTGCTGCATGTTCATACCGGCCATGATGGCTCCTTTACGTGCGGCCGCACGCCGAGCTGCAAGGGCAGCCGGAGCACGGCGGGACTTTCAAACTTAAAAATCGTACCACGGCGCGCGGCTAGCGAGCGGGGCGGTCACGCTACCTCAGTCGATATACATGTCCTGGAGTGCAAGCCGCACCCAAAAATTATGCAAAGTTGAATAATTCGCATCTGCATAATATTGAAAGCTAAATCTTGTAGAGCCGGAATCCGACATTTAATGCGTACCACTAAATGGCTAAATGCCGAGCCACTACTCGAGGCGGCGCACATGGCGGCAGGGTATAATTTGATTGCCATAGACAGCAATTTGGAGGTGCCCCATGAATGCCCCCGACGCGCTCCAAAACATCCGCTCAAAACACCCCGTCGCATATGTGGTTCTCTATCTCTTTGTCGGCTGGGCATTGCTGGTTGTCATCACCCATACTATAGCCTTTGGAGCAGAACTGCTGATAGCCAACTCGGACCAGCCCACCGTCAAATGGGAAGCGACCGATGAGTGCACCGATGGAACCCGAACCATTTACTACAACAGCCCGTCCCTCTACCAAGAGTTCAAGGTCAAGATAAAGGACTTCAAGATTGTCGATGCCGAGCTAGGCGTTTATTTGGCAATCGGAGCAACCATTAACGCCGAGCAAGTCGAGTACACGGACAGCCATGCGACGTATCGTATCGACCTCAGCATCCTAGGCCGACCGTCACGCACCTGTCTGCTCAAATGCGACATACGCGGCACCACACTACACATGTCCGAAATACAGATGCGCCCGGACAAGGGGTCCTCTTCTTGAGCAGTATACCCGCCTGCGCAGCTACTCCACCGGCTTGAAGATGGTGGCCTGGCCAAAGACGCTGCGGATGAGGGCCTTGGCCTCGTCCTCGGTCTGCGGGATGCTCGGGGCTGCGCCCTGATGGCCGAAGGGGCTGCCAGCACCGGGATTGGATTCCCAGGGAGCGGCGGGGACGTCGTCGTTTGCAGAGGCTGCGGGTGCCACAGCAGCGGCCTTGGGCGCGGACGCCGCACCCGGCACGTCGAACGGGGGCAGATCGTCCCCGCCGGCATCGGCAGCAAAACCACCGACCATAGCATCGTCGTAGGGCACCTGCTCGGATTCCCATGGCGCAGCCTGCGCAGGCGGCTGAGCCATGGGGACGGACGCGCGCTCGGGCGCTCGGGGCGCGGGCTCGGTCGGGAGCTTGCCCGTGGCAGGAGCACCGGCAGGGTTGTCGGAGCGCAGCCAAGGGGCCTTGGCCAGGTCGGATGACTTGGGCGCAGGCGCGGCAGCGGACTTGGGCGCGGGGATCGGAGCAGCCGGTTTGGGCGCAGCGGGTTCAGGCGCCGACGGGGTCGGTGCCGCTACCGGCGCCGCTTTTGGCTGCGTCGCGCTGGCGCTCGAGGATGCAGGGGGCACCGAGGACACGGGTTGCGGGTCCGCAGATACCGCAGCCCGTGCAGATGGAGAATGCTCCTCATGTTGAGGAGCCGGCGTGCCACCCCCATCCAGGACATAGTCGACGGTGCGACGACCGAAAACCGCGCAGACCGTCGGCAGGACCACCGACTGCGTATCGGCGCGACCGAGCATCTTAATGGCAAAAGTCGAACCCGCGGGGAACGAGACCGTAAGCTTGGAGCCGTCGTCGGCCGTGGCGCGGGCGTTGAGCAAAAGCCCTGCGTAGGAAGCCTGACGCGCCTTGACACGCTCGACGACCTCGGCCCATTTGCGCTGCAGCTCTCCGGCATCCTCGACCGCGGGCGTCTCGGCAGCACCGGCGGCGGCAACCTGGGCGGCATTGTTGGGCTGGGGCTTAGGTGCCGGAGCGGTGGCAGGCGCGGGGGCCGCAACGGGCTGAGGCGCAGGCGCTGCAGGCTTGGAAGCTGACACGGACGCAGAACGGGGCGAAGGCTGGGCAGCCGGAACAGCAGCACCACGGTCCCAAGGCATACCGCCCTGGCGCGCGGACGTAGCAGCGGGGGCAGCGGATGCCGCCGGGGCGGCAGCGCGGGCGCCCGAAATGAGCGTCGGCTGTTGGGCAGCAGCGGGTACGGATGCTGCAGGCGCGGCGGCCTGAGCAGCAGCCACGC
Organism: Collinsella sp. CLA-AP-H1; assembly: GCF_040092945.1. NCBI lineage: Bacteria > Bacillati > Actinomycetota > Coriobacteriia > Coriobacteriales > Coriobacteriaceae > Collinsella > Collinsella sp. CLA-AP-H1. Next base: position 7,234 of record NZ_JBBNKO010000009.1, read on the forward strand.
TCGCCGGCACGGCGGCGTTGGCAACCATGGCCTCCAGGCGTGCCACGCGCTCGGCCAATGCCTCAATCGTTAAATCAGCCTCGGGACGCGCCAGACGCGTGCAGGCAATCTCGAGCACCAGGCGCACGTCGCTCGCGCCCCTCATCTCCAGTGCGGCATCGTCGAGCACTGTCAGCACACGAGCCAGGCGGTCGGCAGGATGCTCGCCAAAGGCAGCGGCCTCGGCAGCAAGCGCCTCGGCCTGCTCGGAGCCGCCCTCAAACAACTCGGCACGGGCACCGGCAACGCAGGCAACATACACGTCGCGCACGTGCGCCACCAGGTCGCGCGTCAGCTCCAGCAGATCGTTACCTTCCTCGACCTGCGCGCGAATAAGCCCATACAGCTCGGCAACATCGCGATCGGCAATGGCACGGGAAAACTCGCCCAGAATCTGGTCCGAAACCTCGCCTAAAAGCGAGCGGGCGTCGTCCGCATGCACAGAACCGTTGCCAAAGACGCTCAGCTGCTCCAGCGTGGACAGCGCGTCGCGCATGCCGCCCTTGGCATGGCGCGCCACGATAGCCAGCGCCTCGTCGTCGTAATCGAAGCCCTCCTGCTCGCACACGTATGCCAGGCGATACTCGATATCCTCGTTGCCGATGCGATGGAAATCGAAACGCTGGCAGCGCGAGAGGATGGTCTCCAGAATCTTTTGCGGGTCGGTGGTGCACAGCACAAAGATCACGTGTGCCGGCGGCTCCTCAAGCGTCTTGAGCAGCGCGTTGAACGCCGCCGTCGTGAGCATGTGGACCTCGTCGATGATATAGATCTTGTACTTGCCGCGCACCGGGGCAAAGTTGACGGAGTTGATGATCTCCTCGCGCACGTTGTCCACGCCGGTACGGCTTGCAGCATCGAGCTCGTAAACATCCGGGTGGTTGCCCTCGGCGATGAGCTCGCACTCCTCGCAAGTGCCGTCGGGCATGCAGCCGCTTGCACCCTCGGCGCGCGCCGCCTCGGCATTGCGGCACAGCAGTGCCTTGGCCAGAATGCGCGCCATGGTGGTCTTGCCCGTGCCGCGCGGTCCGCAGAACAGGTAGGCGTGGGACAGGCGCCCCTCGGTGATGGCGTGCTCGAGCGTCGAGACGATATGCTGCTGGCCCACCACAGAGTCGAAGGTGAGCGGGCGATACTTTCGGTACAACGATTCCATGGGTGCTCCCCCGGGTATACTGAGTCTTGTTGCCGCGACGGCCAAGCGGTCGCACGGCATACTGCATTCATAATAACCCGTACGGCGAGCCCGCCGCGATAGGAGTCCAAAGAGCATGGCAGACGCAGAGAGCAACCTCGTTCCCTCCGAAGCAGCCGACCAGGTCGAGGTCGCGCTCGAGAAGCAGGCCGCAGCCGACGACGGCATCCTGTACCTCAACGAGTACCAGTACGAAAACGACCTGGTCACCGACTTCGCCCGTCTGGTCGCCTCGCCCAGGCGCCGTGGCTCGCTGTATGTCGCCGCGGCAATTGCCGCGCTCATCGGCATCGGCATGCTGGTGGCCGGCGGCAACTGGATCAAGTTCGGCGTCGTCCTGATCGTGTTCGGCGCCTTTTTGGCCTGGTGGAGCAAGAACCTTCACCACACGCTCGCCCGCGACTTTATCGATGCCGTCGAGGCAGACGAGTCCATGGGCGGCCGCTACCGCCGCGTCGCCGCCAACGAGGACGGCCTGATGGTCTGGGGCAAGAGCGGCAAGTCGCAGTTCTTCCCGTTTGAGAAGCTCGACCACGTACTCGACGGCGAGCGCATCTTTGTGGCCATGTTCGCCGACCAGGGCGTGACGATCCCCAAGGACACCTTTGTGCGTGGCGATGCCGAGCAGTTCGGCCCCTTCCTCAAGGCACGCATCAACAAAAAACTCCGCATCGAGACCAAACGCAAGAAGATGAAGGCAGAAAAGGCCGCTGCCGAAGCCAAACAGGGCGACAAGCCCCAGGAGACCAAGGGCAAGCAGCGCAAGCAGAAGAAGAACAAGAAGAAGCGCTAAGGCCAAGTCAGACAGGCAGCCTCGCATCCCGCTATCCTCCCCATGCACCCGAGCGTGCTACACTAGCAGCATCTATGCCACCGCGAACGGCTCGGCTCCGCGCCCGCCGCTCGCAAACGAACTTTAAACGCACGAGGGTTGGCCATGCCGCTTTTCTCGCAACATACCGCCCGGTTCTCGCCGGACGTTCCTTTGGAGGGCACCAGCTCTCGCGAGCTGCTCAAGCGGTACCAGCCGCTCGAGACACTTGCGACCGGCGGTTTTGGCTCCATCGAGATCTGCCGCGACACGCACCTGCGCCGCCGCGTCGCCATTAAGCGCATCCCCCTTATCAACGGCGCCGGCATGCCCGCCAGCGACATCATGGATGTCCTGCGCGAGGCGCACACCGCCGCCATGCTTCAACATCCCAATATCGTGCAGGTCATCGACTTTACGCACGACACAGCCTATGCCTACCTAGTTATGGAATATGTCGATGGCATGTCGCTGGCCGAGTTTTTGCACCGCGTGGACGGCCACTCACTTACCTTTGACGAGGCCGCGGCCATTGCCGATGCCCTGGGCCAGGCGCTCACCTTCGCCCATAGTAATGGCGTACTCCACCTGGACATTAAGCCCGCCAACGTGCTCATCGACCACTCGGGCAATGTAAAGCTCACCGACTTTGGCATGGCGCGACTGTCGTCCGCCGGTGGCTTTGGCGGCTCGCGCGGCGGCACCATCGGCTACATGCCGCCCGAGCAGCTCGATATCGAGACCGGCACGGTCGATGAGCGCGCCGATGTCTTTGCTCTCGCCTGTGTGATCTACGAGGGCCTGTGCGGCAGCGCCCCCTTTATGGCGGCCACGCCCGCCGACTCGCTCGACCGCATCATCGGCGGCGCCACCTATCCCAGCGAGCTGATACCACACTTTCCCCCGGGAGCCGAGGCCGCGCTCATGAGCGCGCTCTCCCCCATGCCGCAGGACCGCCCCAACAGCATCGAGGCATTTTGCGACCAGCTCCTTGCCGGTCTGGGCAGCGTGCGCGAAGGCCGTCGCAGCCTGGAGCAAATGGTTGGCGAGCTTTCGGATGACGAGCAGGAGCTCGACGATATCGAGCCGTCGCACTGCGAGGACGACGCCATCGAGGTCGACCCCGCACTCGGCTGGGCGGGCACGCGCTGGAGCCATGCGCGCGACTACACCATGCGCGCTATCTCGGCGCTAACGTGCGGCACCTTTAGCTTTTTGCTGATGCAAACGGCCGGGGTCGCGGCGCTTCCCGGCCTGGTCATTGCGGCCATCGCGATCGGCGCGGCGGCTGGCCTGGCCCCCCAGATTGGCTCGGCCATCTCGGCTGTGGGCTTTTTGGTGCTCATGGCCAACGCCACCATGCAGGCACAGGGCATCCTGTCGATGCTGCCCGTCGCGGTGATCTTTGCCGCCGCCATGTCCGGTTGGTGGATCGCCTGGGGTCGCACCGAGGCTGCCGCGAGCGCCGCGCTCACCTGTGCACTCGCGCTTGGCTGTCTGACCGGCAATACCTTCCTGGCAGCTGGGATCGCCGCCGGCGTCGCGTCATTTTGGCTCGGCCCGGCAAGCGCCGCCGCGGCAACGGGCATGGGCGCGCTTTTTGCCCGTCTGGCCACGGTCGCGCTTTCAGCCGGAGGCGTGCTGGGGCTCGGTAACGTTGCCGCAGCGCTGGGAGACCCGCTCCTTTGGGCTGCCTTTGTGCTGGTCGCGGCAACTGCCGCGGCGTCATCTGCGCTGCTCAATGCCCATGCCAAGCGTGCCGATCAGGGCTCAAACCTTGCCGCAATCGCCGCCATCGCTGTCACCGGCATCGGCTGCGCAGCGGCGTCCTGTCTTGCACACCATATGGAAATTGCCAGCCTTGCAGCCGCGGTCGTCGCCAAGGCGGCGGTTGCGGGAACCCTATCCTCTATAATCGTTGGGATATGCCTATATTTGCTCGGATACCAAAGAACCTATACGGAGAGTGATCTTTCGTGAACTTCCTGAACATCTTCGAGGACCACGTGGCCGGCATCTTCGGTGCCACCCGTGCCCCGTTCTCCTTTAAGAAGCTTGCTAAGCAGGCCGCTCGCGACATGGAGGATCAGACTCTGGTGATTAACGGCGTCAACACGGCGCCGGCACTCTATACCATCCTTATCGCCGCCGACGACGATCCCATGCTCGCCCCGTTCTACCCCGAGCTTTCGCGCGAGGTCCGCGAGTTTGTGAAGGCGCAGGCCGAAAAGCGCCGCTATGTCTTTGTCGGCGAGCCCCTCGTGCGCTTTATGATCGATCCGCAGCTGCGCGCCGGCAAGTTCTCGGTCTTTGCCGAGAACGTCGATGCCCCCACGCTCGGCCGCCTGTACGAAGAAGAGCGCGCCTATCAAAACGGCCTGGGCCAGAACAACTCCGCGGCAAGCCGTGCCGCCAGCGCCCCGCGCGCCGGCCAGCAGCAGTTTGCTGCCCCGCAGCAGCAGCGCCCCGCCGCCATGCCCCAGCAACAGCCGACGCCTCGCGCCGCCGCTCCCGACCCGCTTGCCGTGGCAGACCCCTTCGCGCCTAGCGTCCCCGACCCCGCCGCAGCACCCATCCCGGTGCCGCAGACCGTCTCGCGCGACGCGCTTGCCGGCATGGGCGGAGCCGCCGCGACCGGTGCCGCCGTGGGCCTAGGCGCCGCAGCCGGCATCGCCTCCAACATGGCGAGCACTCGCGCCCCGCAGCGCCCGCTCGCCCAGCTCGTCGACGTCGTGAGCGGCGAGAGCCATAGCATCACCTCCGCACAGGTGACCATCGGTCGCGAGCGCTCAGTTTCCGACATTGCCCTGCGCGACCCCAACGTGTCGCGCCGCCACGCCCAGCTCACCTTTACGGGCTCGGATTGGTCGATCGAGGACCTCAATTCCACCAACGGCACGCTCGTCAACAACCGCCGCATTACGCGCTGCCCACTGCGCAACGGCGATCTGCTGACGTTTGGCCTGAGTACCTTTGAATTTAGGGGATAGTCGCTTATGAACATCGATATCGTCCTTTTTGCAGGCCGCATCGTCTTGGTCGCCCTGCTCTATATCTTCCTGTTCGCCGTCATGAAGACCGGCGTGGGACTTGTGCGCGGGCAGCGCCGCGACTCGGCTATCTGGACGATTGATGTGGACAAGGGTCCGCGCGGTATCCGCGGCATCCACGTAGACATGCTCGGCCCCGTCATCGTCGGTCGCTCGCCATCTTCGGACATCTGCATCAACGAACCGTTCGTCTCGGCCTCGCATGCGCGCTTTTCGCTGCAGGGCCCGGCGCTCATCATCGAGGACCTCAACTCGCTTAACGGCACGCTCGTCAACGGCCGCCAGCTCGTGGAGCCCGCGACGCTGCGTGAGGGCGACGAAGTCCAGATTGGCGACGTGGTCATGAAGGTGAACCGTCGATGATCGACGAGGAGAACAAGTCCGCAACTATGACCGAGGCACCGGCCGCCGCCACAGCTGCGCCGGCCCACGCCGCTCCGGCGGGCTCCGCACCCGTGGAGCCCGAGGACACCGTGTTCTCCCTGCCTCTTTCGCATGTAACGCATGATATTTCGGATCTCGCCGATAACGAGGACGAAGAGGATGCCGTAGCGGCGCCCATCGGCGCACATGCTGCGGAACAGCCCACAGCGCCCGAAACAACCCCAGCGCCGGCTCACTTTGCAGAGCCCGTCGCCGCGGCAATCAACGAGAGCGCTGCGGTGTTTGCGGCACCCGAGCCCGCCGCGCCGGCGTTTCCCATAGCCCCGGCATCCGAGGTTGCGCCCGCGTCTACGCCGGCGCCCGAGGCGGGGACATCCCCCGAGGACGGCCCTGCACCCAAGACCCCGCAGCCTGCGCCCGCAAGCGAGTCCGATGCCGTGGCCGAGCCCGCCGCCCAGTCGCAAAACACGCCCGCGCCGTCGCACTTTGCGACGCCCGAGCCTATAGACGTCAGCCCGCAAGACGACGAGTCGACCGCCCGCGTGTCCGAGGAGCCCGACTCCCCGGACACCGACAATTCCGAATCAAACACCGAGACCGACACCGTCTCTCCCGGTGACACTGCCGAGATCGACGTTGCCGCCGTTGAGGCCAAGCTCAAAGACCCCGGCTCGACCATGAGCTTTGAGCCCCTGACCGAGGAACGCATCGAGACCGACTCGGCCTATGATGCCGGCACCACCACGCAACTCATGTGGGGCGCCCGCTCTGACGTTGGCTGCGTGCGCCCGCACAACGAGGATTCCTACCTGGTGCAGTCGCCGCTCTTTTGCGTATGCGACGGCATGGGTGGTCACGCTGCCGGCGAGGTGGCCTCTTCTATCGCTGTCGAGACCATCGCCAAGACAGCTCCTCAGTCTGCCGACGCCGCACGCCTGGCGGCAGCTGTCGAGGCCGCCAACGCCGCCGTAATCGAGGCTGCCTTGAATGGCCTGGGCAAGCCCGGCATGGGCTGCACAGCCACTTGCGCCTATATCGAAAACGACACGCTCGCCATCGCCCACGTGGGTGACTCTCGCGCCTACCTGCTCCACGAGGGCACGCTCATCCGCGTGACCCGCGACCACTCCTACGTGGAGGAGCTCGTGGACGCCGGCGAGATCACGGCAGATGAGGCTCGCGTCCACCCCAACCGTTCGGTCATCACCCGCGCGCTGGGCTCGGACCCCGCTATGTATGCCGACCACTTCACTCTGCATATCGAGGAAGGCGACCGTCTGATCCTGTGCTCCGACGGCCTTTCGAGCATGATTCCCGATAGCGATATCGAGAACATCGCCACGCAGTCCTCAACCGCGCAAATCTGCGTCGACAACCTAGTGGACGCGGCGCTTGCCGCCGGCGGCCACGACAACGTGACCGTAGTAGTCGTTGACCTGGTTGACGATGGCGTTATGCGCGAGGCGCAGCGCGTGCGTCGCCGCAACATTACTATCGCCGCCATCCTGGCCCTCGTCTTTGTGCTGGCAGCTGGCATCTGGGCCTACACGGGTGTCACCGGCTCGTACTACCTGGGTACCTACCAGGGCAATGTCGCCGTCTGGCGCGGCCTGCCCGGCAAGCCGCTCGGACTCAAGCTCCACTGGCTCGAAAGCGAAACCAGCATCAAGCTATCCGACCTGCCCGAAGACACGCAAAACCGCCTCAAGGCGGGTATTCCGCAAACAAGTGTCGACGATGCGCAGGACACGATATCCAAGTACCGCCACCAGATCGACGAGGAGCAGACCCGCCAGGTGATCGACGCGCAAACGATTCGCGACAACACCAATCAGGGATCGACCTCCGAATCAGATTCCGAGAAAACCGCCGAACAGTCCGCCGAGGCCGAAGCCTCCGATAAGAATTAGAAAGGGAGTGCCGCTTATGAGTCGCCGCAACACCGAGCTGCTCTTGCTCATCGCCTCGGCGTTCCCCGTCATCCTGCTGTATGCGATGTACGTCCTCACCGCGGGCGCTGCCATCTCCTTTGAGACGCTCGCCGTACCGATCGGTCTCTTTGCCGCCTTTGCCGCGGCCCACATTGCCGTGCGCATCTTGGCGCCCGGTGCCGACCCCGCCATCCTGCCCATCGTATTTATACTTTCGGGCATCGGCATCACGTTCGTGACGCGTCTCGCCCCCGCTCTCGCCATCTCACAGCTCATCATCCTGTTTGTCTCGGTGGCCCTGATGGTGGGAACGCTTGCACTAGTCAAAAACCTCGACGTGGTCATGCGCTACAAGTACACCTTTGGCATTATCGGCATCATTCTGCTGATGCTGCCTATCTTTATCGGCACCACGATCTCGGGCTCCAAGCTGTGGATTCGCATCGCGGGCTTTACTATCCAGCCTGGCGAGTTCGCCAAGGTCTTTATCGTCCTGTTCCTGGCCGGCTACTTGGCCGAGAACCGCGAGTTGCTCTCCATCTCCAACCGCAAGATCCTGGGCTTTAAGATCCCTCGCCTGCGACTGCTGCTGCCGCTGTTTGCCGTGTGGGGTGTGTGCCTGCTCGTCGTCGTCTTCGAACGCGACCTGGGTTCGGCCGTGCTGTTCTACACCATCTTCTTGCTGATGCTCTACGTTGCCACGGGACGATTCTCGTATGTCGTTATCGGTCTTGCGCTCTTGGCCGTTGGAGCCGTGGGCGCCTACAAGTTCCTGTCGCACGTTCAGGTGCGTTTCCAGGTTTGGGTCGATCCGTTTAAGGACGCCCAGGGTCAGGGCTACCAGATCGTCCAGTCGCTCTTCTCGCTTGCCGATGGCGGTCTGGTCGGCGTTGGCATCGGCAACGGCATGGCCAACAACATCCCTGTCGTCGAGTCCGACTTTATCTTCTCGGCTATCGGCGAGGAGATGGGCCTTTTGGGCGGCGGCGCCGTGCTCATCCTGTTTATGCTCTTTGCCGTGCGTGGCCTGACCACAGCTGCCCGCGCAAAGTCCGACCTTGCCGCCTTTAGCGCCACCGGTCTTACGGCAGCCATCAGCTTCCAGGCCTTCTTGATCGTTGGCGGCGTAACCCGCCTGATCCCGCTGACCGGCGTCACCCTGCCCTTTATGAGCCAGGGCGGCTCCTCGCTGCTGGCAAGCTTTATCATCGTCGCACTCCTGCTACGTGCCGGTGACGAGGCGACCGGACGCGAGGCCGAGCTTACCGGCACCGGCACCATGGCCGCCATCACCGATGATCAGGTCGCATCTGCCGCCGCCCCGACGGGCTCGCGCTTTGCCACCTCGTCTTCCTACGGCAGCGGCAGCCATTCCGTCGGCTCGCGCATGCGCCGTCGCCTGCTCGACACGCCTGAATCCGGTGTGCTCGGTCGCGTGGCGCTCGCCAACCGTCTAACCCGTGCGGTGCTCGCCTTTACGGCGCTGTTCGCCATCCTTATCGGCAACCTCACCTATGTCCAGGTCATTAAGGCCAAGGACTATCAGGACATGCCGACCAACAACCACACCATCGCCCGCTCCAAGTACATCCAGCGCGGCTCCATCATCACGTCCGACGGCGTGACGCTGGCCGAGTCGCTGCAGCAGGAGGACGGCACCTACGTACGCTCCTACCCCAACGGTAACCTGGCAGCGCACGTGGTTGGCTACGTGAGCCAGCAGTATGGCACCACCGCCATCGAGAGCGTCATGAACGACACGCTCACCGGTTCTAAGGACTACTCTAGCTGGAACAACGCCATCGCGTCGCTCGCGGGCCAGACCCAGCCGGGCAACACCGCCAAGCTCACCATCGACTCGCGCATCCAGACGGCTGCTGAGCAGGCGCTCAAGGGCTTTAAGGGCGCTGTAGTGGTCATCGACCCGCGTACCGGCGCGGTGCTCGCATGTGCCAGCTCGCCCACCTACGACAACACCAACATCGATGCCCTGCTGCAGACGGGCGGCGGCGAGGACGGCTCCATGTACAATCGCGCCATGGACGCGCTGTACACGCCGGGCTCCACGTTTAAGGTCGTTACGCTTTCCGCGGCACTCGAGACCGGTACCGCCAGCCTGACTAGCACCTACCAGGCGCCCGGCTCCATGGATATCGGCAACGCACCGGTCACCAACGATGCCAACGAGAGCTACGGCACCATCAGCCTGCAGCAGGCCTTTGCCGTGTCCTCCAACGTCGTCTTTGGCCAGGTGGCAAACGAAGTTGGCGCAAACACGCTCGTGCAGTTTGCCAACGCCTTTGGCTACGGCCAAAAGCTCGGCCAGGACCTGACCTCCGCGGCCTCCATCATGGCCGACCCGTCGCTCATGACCGAGTGGGAGACCGCCTGGGCCGGCGCCGGCCAGCCTGTCGGCATGGACCACACGCCCGGCCCGCAGACCACCGTCATGCAAAACGCCGTGATTGCCGCCGCCATCGCTAACAGCGGCGTGGTCATGGACCCGTACTTTGTAGCCCAGGTACTCGCCCCGGACGGAACCGTGGTCAAGACCACGCAGTCCCGCTCGCTGGGTCAGGCCGTCAGCTCCGCCACGGCCGACCAGGTCAAGCAGGCCATGCTTGCCGTCGTCCAGTCCGGCACCGGCACCGATGCCCAAATCCCCGGCGTCAAGGTTGCCGGCAAGACCGGCTCGGCCGAGACTGGCGGCACCAACGTCAACTCGATGTTCGTTGGCTTTGCACCTTACGATTCACCCACGGTCGCCATCTCGGTGGCCTTGGAGGATTTCGACAAGCATGACGTCAAGGCCGCCAAGATCGCCGGCATCGTCCTGACCGCGGCGCTTGCCGCACAGGGAGCGTGATGCCCATGATCGAATCGGACACCCGAGGCGCGCCGCGGCCGAAGAGTTAGCGGCAACGCGCCACACGGCCCCAGCGGCCACATCGTAGGTACTACACACATCGTTGAGCGAATAGTTATGTTAGGAGCAGGAATGGAACAGAGGGTCCTCGGGGGAAGATACCTCCTCAAGGATAAGGTGGGGACAGGCGGCATGGCGACCGTCTACCGTGCACAGGACCAGGTCCTCGACCGCACGGTAGCCGTCAAGATCATGCTGCCGCAGTATGCTGGCGACGCAACCTTCGCCGCACGCTTTAAGCAGGAGGCCCAGGCAGCAGCCGGTCTCTCCTCCCCTTATATCGTGGGCGTCTACGATTGGGGCAAGGACGGCGACACCTATTACATCGTCATGGAGTACCTGCGCGGTACCGACCTTAAGAGCGGCATCAAGAGCCACGGCGCCCTCGACCCCAAGAAGGTCGCCCAGATCGGCTCGCAGATCAGCTCCGCGCTTTCGGTCGCCCACAAGCACGAGATCATCCACCGCGACATTAAGCCGCAGAACATCATGGTGCTGCCCGACGGCAACATCAAGGTGATGGACTTTGGCATCGCGCGCGCCAAGAACAGCCACCTCACGCAAGACAACAACGTGCTGGGAACCGCCCACTACGTCAGCCCCGAGCAGACCCGTGGTCAGGACCTCGGCCCCACCTCGGATATCTACTCGCTGGGCGTCGTGATGTATGAATGCGCCACCGGCCGCGTGCCCTTTGACGGTGACGACGCTATCTCGGTCGCACTCAAGCAGGTCAACGAGCTGCCTATTCCGCCGAGCCAGATCAACTCCGGTGTCGACGCCGACCTTGAGCGCATCATCCTCAAGTGCATGGAGAAGGACCCGGCAAACCGCTTCCAGACCGCCGACGAGCTGCGTCAGGTGCTCAACAGCTACCTGTCGGGCCGTGCCGTCAACGTCTCGGAGCCCACGCGCATCATCGGTGCCCCCGGCGAGCTGGGCGCCACCAAGACTCGCGAGCTTTCCGATCAGACGCGCGCCATGGTGCGTCCCGTCTCGGGCGTGAGCGGGCAGAATACCACCCGTAGCTCGGTTTCGGGCTCCACCGGCTCCTACGAGGTCGAAGAGCCCAAATCCAACAAAAACAAGATCATCGCCGCCGTGGTGGCAGCGGTTGCCGTCATCGGCATCGTGGTGGCCTTTGCCACAGGACTCTTTGGCGGCGAGCAGGTCACCGTGCCCGATGTGCTGGGCAAGGACCAGCAGACTGCCGTCGAGCTGATCAAGGAAGCCGGCCTCGAGGTCGGCACCATCGACCAAAGCTACAACGACGATGTCGACGAGGGCAAGGTCGCCGAGCAGACGCCCAACGGCAACACCAAGAAGGCCAAGGGCACCAAGGTGAACCTGGTAATCTCCAAGGGCCCCAAGCCCTCCGAGAAGGTTGAGGTTCCCCGGCTTGTCGGCCTGACCAAGGACCAGGCAGAAGCCGCGCTGGCAAGCGTTGGCCTGAAGGGCAACGCCTCCGAGGAGGCCAACGAGGCCGATGAGGGCCAGGTCTTTGAGCAGAGCACCGAAGCCGGTAAGGAAGTCGCGAAGGGCACGACCATCTCGTACAAGGTCTCGAACGGCCCGGATACCACGTCCGTCCCCGATCTGACCGACATGACCGAGGCCCAGGCGCGCAACGCCCTCGATATGGCAGGCTTTGGCGTCGACGTTAGCTACCAGGAGAACGACTCGGTTACCGAGGGCACCGTGATCAGCTGGAACCCCAGCGGCAAGCAGAAGCCCGGCGCCACGATTACCGTCGTCATTGCCAAGAAGTCCGGCAAGGCCACTGTCCCGGGCAACCTGTACGGTAAGAGCATTTCCGCCGCTGTTACCGCGCTCAACAACGCCGGTTTCTATAACATTGGCTTCTGTGACCAGAACGGCAATCCCGTGAGCGGTAACGAGGATGCCACCGTTACGGGCGTCTCCCCCACCGGCAAGCAGTCCACCGACAGCACGATCACGCTAACGGTCGCACTTTCTGGCTCGGGTTCGGGCTCTGGCTCGGGCACGGGTGACGATTCCGGTACGACCAACTAGTCGCCACCCCACCGCCCATCACGGCTCTCGCCGCAAACATATTCGCTCACAGGCGCCCGCTTGCTTCCCCAGCAAGCGGGCGCTTTCTTTATCTGAAGCAGCGAATACTCCGGCATGCCTTAAACCAGAAGAGCCCGGCACCGTAGCGGTACCAGGCTCGATATTTCTCTGGTGCCCCCGGGCGGATTCGAAAACTCCCCCCGCGGGAAATTGGTGACGCGGGTGTCGACGGTCCGAATCCGCCGGCGGCCCCCACAAACCAGAAACGGCGCCGCCCTCGCGACGCCGTCATAATCTTCTGGTGCCCCCGGGCGGATTCGAACCGTCGACACCCGCTTTAGGAGAGCGGTGCTCTATCCCCTGAGCTACGGAGGCATGTTGTACTAGTGTAGCAGATTTGCTGCATCGCAATACGTCGCATGACTAGACTTCGAAGTTGCGGTGGAATAGTTCCTGTCTGAAGCATCTAAAGCCGTATTTAGGAACTATTTCACCGCAACTTGTGAAGAGCTAGTTGCCTTTGTGGAAGAGGTTTTTGATAACGGAGGGGATGCTCTTGGCGCCCTTGGCCGTCACATCGATAAAGTCGGGCGAACGCACAAGCTTATCCTCGTCGACGTACTTGCGGACAGCACGAAGCGTCTCTTTGTCGTCGCGCGTCGAAAACGTAAAGTGACCGTTGTCCTTGGTGAAGATGGCAAAACGCGTGATCTTCTTGGTGCCGCGTAAAACCTCGGCGGCAATATAGTCGACCTCGTCCCACGGGATTTGAATATAATCCTCGGGATTGCGCTCGTTGTAATACTCGAACGCCTTATTGCCCACCATCACGTTACCGTGGCTGGTAAGCCCCATCAGGCAGGTTGCCGGCGTTGCCAGATCGACCGTGCTGTTCTGAGATTGCGCCATGCGCGCCTCGCCCTCCAAATAAAACAATCGGACCGCATCCAGTGTACCCACCGGGTGCGGTCCGTTTCAATGGCTCAAAAGCCCTTGCCTAGCAATTCTCGGTCTTAAGCCGAAGCGTGCTTACATGAAGCCGCAGAAGCGACCGATGATGCCGACGGCGAAGAGAGCCAGGATGATGACGATCGGGCTGACCTTCTTCTTGAGGAGCTTGCAGACCAGCAGGGTCAGGCACACGGCGGCAAGGCCGGGGATGAGCTGATCGAGGTTGGCCTGAAGCGTGGTGACCTTCATCTGATCAAGGGCGGTAGCACCGACGGAGTTGTACATCGTCAGCGCTTCCTTGATACCCTCGGAACCGGAGGGCAGGCTAGCCCAGTCGATAAAGGCGCCAGCAGACTGCTTGACCGTGGAGACGATCGGGGTGAAGGAAATGGACACCCAGCGCTCGACCAGGGCGCCGATGATGAACATACCCAGGATGGAAGCGCCCTCGGTGACCTTGCCCATCAGACCACCGGAGAGGTCCTTGGCGATGGAGGAGCCGACCTTGTAGCCAAACTCCTGCGTGTACCACAGGAAAGCGTAACGGATGATGTTCCACGCGAAGAAGAACAGCAGCGGACCGACGATGCTGCCGGACATGGCCAGGGAAGCGCCCAGAGCGCCCAGAATCGGGCGAAGGGTGAACCAGAAGACGGGGTCGCCGACGCCGGCGAGCGGGCCCATCATACCGACCTTGACGCCCTGAATGGCGACGTCATCGATCGGAGCACCGTTGGCGCGCTCCTCCTCGAGAGCGAGGGTAACGCCAATGACGGGGGCGGAAACATAGGGGTGGGTGTTATAGAACTCCAGGTGGCGCTTAAGAGCGGCAATCTGGTCATCCTTGCTGATGTAGAGCTTCTTGATCGCAGGGATCATTGCGAAGCACCAGCCGCCGTTCTGCATACGCTCGTAGTTCCACGAGCCCTGAAGGAACTGATGACGGAAGCAAACCTTCTTGCGGTCAGCCTTGGTGAGCTGAATCTTGTTCTCTGCCATATGTATCACTCCCCTCCTACTCGTAATCGTTCAGAATGTCGCCGAGCGGGTCGCCGGAGCCACCGCCCATGCCGCCACCCTGCTTGGCCAGATCCTTAAGGCCAAGGTAGATGAGGGCAAGGGAGATGCCGATGAGACCAAGGGCGATCAGCGTGAGCTGAGGGATGGCAGCAAGGACAAAGCCGAGGACGAAGAACGGCCAGGTCTCCTTGGTGGCCATCATGTTGATGACCATGGCGTAACCGACGGAAGCGACCATGCCGCCGCCGACAGCCATGCCGCCGGACAGCCAGTCGGGCATAGCGTTAAGCGCGTTGGTAACGGCCTCGGCCGGGATGACGCACAGAAGCACTGCCGGGATGGCGATACGAAGGCCCTGCATGAGGATGGCAGCATACTGCCAGCGCTCGATGCCGGAGAAGTCGCCCTTCTCGGCGCAACCGTCCATGGCGTGAGCGATAGCGGTAGCAATGGTACGGCAGATCATGGTCAGGAACAGACCAGCGACCGACAGCGGGACGGCGACGGCGATAGCGGTGGTAACGGCCTTGGCCGAATCGGTGGCGCCACCGTTGAGGGCGAGCACCATGATGATCGAAGAAGCGACCGAGGCCAGAGCGGCGTCAGGCGCGACAGCGGCGCCGACGTTAGCCCAGCCAAGGGCCATCATCTGGAGCGAACCGCCCAGGAGGATGCCCTCCTGAAGGTGACCGGTTACGAGACCGATAAGCGTGCATGCCACGAGCGGCTGATGGAACTGGAACTCATCCAGAATGCCTTCCATACCGGCAAGCAACGCGACAATCGCAACAAGCAGAATAGTGATTGCAGACATGTATCGGACCCTCCTTTACTATGCTTGAGCGGCCAGTTCGGCCTTAGCTTTCTTCAACATGGCGTCGAGATCCTCGGAGGAATCCGAAGGAACCTTGCGGACCTCGAACTTGACGCCCTTGGCCTTGAGGGCCTCGAGAGTCTTGACGTCGTCATCGCCCATAGCGACGGCGTTGGTGACGACGACCTTGCCCTTGGAGTGAGCCATGGAACCGATGTTGACTTCCTTGATGTCGACGCCGGCCTCGATGGCCTTGAGCAGATCCTGCGGGTTCTCGAAGAGCAGCATGGCCTTGGTGTCACCAAAGCGCGTGTCCTTGACGACCTCGGCCATCTTCTTGATGGGCACGACGTTGGCATGGACTCCCGGAGGGGCAGCCTGCTCGATCATGGTCTTGCGGAGCTCGTCGTGAGCAACGCCGTCGGAAACCACGATGATGCGGTTGGGGTTGATCTGCTTGGTCCACGTGGTGGCCACCTGACCATGAAGCAGACGGGTGTCGATACGGACGTGGGCGATCTTGATGTGCCCATCGCCGATGACCGTTCCCGGAGGGATGGCGCCTGCAGGAGCAGCGGCGGCTGCAGCCGGCTTCTTCTCCTCGGGCTCCAGAGACTCGGGCTTGACGCGCACGCCAGCCTTAGCCTCAGTCACGAGATGTTTTGCGATCGTATGTGCAGTGTTCTTTGCGTCAAAGCGCTGCGAATATGCCTCGATGAGCATAGGCAGGTTGACACCGGTGACGATAGCCCAGGAATCGTGGCCCTCGATGAGCCCGCTGATCTGGTTGAACGGCGTGCCGCCCCACAGATCAACGAGGAAGAGCACCTGCTCCTGGTCCTCGAAGGAAGCGACTGCTTCCTCGACCTTGGCACGGAAGTCGTCGGGGCCCATGCTCGGCTCGAGCGAGACCACGGCAACAGACGGCTGATCGCCAAAGACCATCGAGCCCGTCTGCTTGATTCCAGCTGCCAAGTCCCCGTGGCTAGCAAGAACAATACTTACCATCACATAACCTCCTTTTTGTCTACGTATTTCCTACACGACATGAAAGGAGTATACCTGTTTGGATTGTGGAATTCTAGCTAAATTCGCAAAAGGTTGGATTATTTGTTTAAACGTCTAAGTTTGTTACAAATTGGTTACGTTGCTGCTTTTCGACTCATTACCCGCCAAAGCGTTGCTCATCAAGCCATGTACTTTACAGATACAAGCAGGCTGTTCATTAATAATGATTTTAAGCAAGTGCGAATGTACTTGTACTGCTGCTATTTTGTTTAAACAGACATGGCTTGACTATTTTCGTGACTTATGTTCTAGCGCAAGTAGTCGTTGGGAACGTTCTTGTTTGACTAGTCATGTAAGAACGTCCCCAACGACTAAGGACTAGACGATGTGGAGGGGGTTGGCGGCGTCGACGGCGTCGGGAGCGTCGGAAGGGCCATCGGGGGCAGCGCCTGCCGGGTCCTCGTCGGGGGTCTCGATCTGCTTGATCATGACCTCCTGGCCCTGCAGCAGGTATGTTTCGCCGCTGCCGCAATGAGGGCAGGTCTTGCCGTGCTCGACGGTCGCATAGTCGCGGCCGCACGCCTCGCAATGCGTCACGGCCTCGACAGGCTCCACAAGAAGCTCCGCACCCTCGGTAATGGACTTTTTATCTGCCGCCCAGCGCCAGGCGTCGAGCAGCAAGTCGGGAACGACGCCCGAGACCTCGCCCAGCAGCAGCGTGACGCTCGAAACGCGACTCACGCCATTGGCGCGCGCCACATTCTCAACATCACGAATGATGTGATAGACGATTCCGAGCTCGTGCATTTATTTCCTTCCGCCGTTCCCGTTATGACTACTTACTTGCGACCGAACTTAATCTTGATGACGCGCTTCAAAGCATACTTGCCGAGGCTTGGGAGCTTTTGCTCGTATTTGACCATCGTGGAGCACTCGGGGCGGTCGCGATCCAGATGGATGGCGTCGAACGCGCACTTGGTAGTGCACAGACCGCAGCCGATACACTTGTTGGGGTCGACGATCGAGGCGCCGCAGCCCAGGCAGCGGGCGGTCTCGGCGCGCACCTGCTCCTCGGTAAAGGTCTCAACATACTCGCTAAACGGCGCAGCCTTCTCGCGTTCGCGGTCCACGTGGGCAACCTCGCGGCTCGCGTTGTCGTAGCTCTCGAGCACAACGTCGTTGCGGTCGAGCGCGGTGTAGCGGCGCTGGTTGCGGCCGATGGTGAGCGTGGAGCCCGGCTGCGCAAAGCGATGGATGGACACGGCGGCCTCGTGACCGGCGGCGATGGCATCGATGGCAAAGCTGGGACCAGTGTAGACGTCACCGCCCACAAAGATGTCGGGTTCGGCGGTCTGGTAAGTCTGGGGATCGGCAAGGGCGCCCTGGCCACGGCCGAGCTCCACCTTGGAGCCAGCCAGCAAGTCGCCCCACACAATGGACTGGCCAATCGACATGACGACACGGTCGGCGTCGACACGGCGCAGATCGTTCTCGTCGTACTCGGGCGCAAAACGGCCCTCGTCGTCAAAGACACGCGTGCAGCGCTTGAAGGTGATACCGCACACACGACCGGCCTCGTCCAGGTGAATCTCCTTGGGGCCCCAGCCGCAGCTGATGTGAGCGCCGTCCTCAACGGCCTCGCGACGCTCCTCCTCGCTGGCGGGCATCTGAGCCTCGCTCTCCAGGCAGAACATCTCAACGTGCTCGGAACCCAGACGGCAGGCGTTGCGCGCGACATCGATAGCCACGTTGCCGCCGCCCACCACAATGGTGCGGCCGGGCAACGCGTCGATCTTGCCACTGTTGACCTCGAGCAAAAAGTCGACGGCCACGGTCACGTCCTCGGCATCCTCACCCGGAATACCGGCAAGGCGGCCGCCCTGGCAGCCAATGGCAACGTAGAAGGCCTTAAAGCCCTGCTCGCGCAGCTCGTCGAGTGTCACATCACGACCGACCTCCACGCCATAGCGGAACTCGGCACCCATCAGGCGAATGATCTCGACCTCGGCCTCGATAACATCCTTCTGCAGCTTAAAGCTGGGAATGCCATAGGTGAGCATGCCACCCGGGCGCTCGTTCTTCTCGAACACGACGGGCTTGTAGCCCTTCTCGGCCAGGTAGAAAGCGCAGGACAGGCCGGCCGGACCGGCACCGATGATGGCGATCTTCTGATCAAAGCCGCCAGCGCGCGTCGGCGTAACCACGGGCGGGACGTAGCGGGTCGCGGCATCCAGATCGCGCTGGGCGATGAACTTCTTGACCTCGTCGATGGCCACGGCGGCGTCCACACGACCGCGGGTGCAGGCATCCTCACAGCGGCGGTTGCACACACGGCCGCAGATAGCGGGCAGCGGGTTCTCGCGCTTAATGAGTGCTAGGGCCTCGTCATAGCGACCCTGAGCCGCGAGCTTCAAATAGCCCTGAACGGCAACGTGCGCGGGGCAGGCCGTCTTGCAGGGAGCGGTGCCGGACTCATGCGTCTCGATGCGGTTGTCGTTGCGGTAGTTGGGCGACCACTTGGTGTGGTCCCACTTGGTGGCATCGGGCAGCTCCTGGCGCGGATACTCGGGCACCTGTCCGCCCACCTTTTTGCTGCAGAGCTTCTGGCCCAGCTTGGCGGCGCCGGCCGGACACACCTCAACGCAGCGACCGCAGGCCACGCACTTGTCCTTCTCGACCTTGGCGACATAGGCCGAGCGCGACAGGTTGGGCGTGTTGAACAGCTGCGAGGTGCGCAGGGCGTAGCACACGTTGACGTTGCAGTTGCAGATGGCGAAGATCTTGTTCTCGCCGTCGATGTTGGTGATCTGGTGCACAAAGCCGTTGTCCTCGGCCTGGCGCAGGATGTCGTAGACCTCGTCGCGCGTCACGTAATGGCCGCGGTCGGTCTCAACCACATAGTCGGCCATATCGCCCACGGCAATGCACCAGTCGGCGGGGTCGTCGGCGCAGCCCTCACCCATCACGCGACGGCTCGCGCGGCAGCTGCAGGTGCTAGCGGCATATTTGCCATCGTATTTGTCGAGCCAATGCTCGATATGCTCGATCGGCACCGAGGTGCTCGCGGCGTCGATAGCCTTCTCGACCGGAATGACATGCATGCCGATACCGGCGCCTCCGGGCGGCACCATCGGCGTGGCCTTGGACAGCGGTCCCTTGGACGCCTGCTCAAAGAACTTGGCATAGACCGGGTGCTCCTCGAGCTGGCTCACGCGCATGTTGAGGAACTCGGCGGAACCCGGCACCAGCATGGGCAACACCCATTGCTTGGCGCGCTCGGGGTTTTCCCAGTTGTACTCGAGCAGGCCCGTGTAGCTCATATCGTCGAGCATCTTCTCGATATCGGCTTCGGGCATGCCGGTGAGCTTGACCATCTCGGACAGCGTATAGGGACGGCGCATCTTCATCTTGCAGAGCACTTCGGCCTGCTCGTCGGTCGCGGCCTCGGCAAACGACCAGTACTCGTAGCCCAGCAGCTCGTCGCGATGCAGCAGGCGGTTGGTGCAGTGCTCGCACAGCTTGACGATGGCCTCGCGCGGATGCTCCGGCAGCGGCGGCACGAACTCCGAACCGATGTCGGGCTCGGTGTAGCTAATCCCCGGTCCGTTGAGAATCATGGTTGTCCCTTCTCTTGCCGCAGCCCGACGAGGCCGCAGCGCCCCTCTTTTTTGCAGGCCGGGCATGCCCCATGCCGTTCACCCGCCATTGTTGACATTGTGTCAAAAATAGTATTGACGAACCGTCAACAATATTCAAGACTGTTAGGCGAACGGTCAGGCAAAAGAGGATGAAAGGCGGCAAAACATGGGCAACAACACAGCAGGTACCTCTGTAGTCGATGCCGTCCCCGCATCCGATAGCGCGGCAAAGCGCCTGACGGGCGACGAACGCCGTCGCGAGATCCTCGATGCCGTGCGCACCGTAAGCTCCGAGCTGGGCGTATCCCACCTATCGGTATCGGCCGTGACCAAGCGAGCCGGCTGTACGCGTTCATTGTTCTACCACTACTTCGCCGACATGGACGCCGCCGTCACCGCTGTTATGGACGAGGCGATCGACGGCTTTATCTCCGAACTCGAGCAGTGGAACGCCGACCGCACCGTCGGTGATATCGAGGGCGCGCTCGACACCGTCGCCCCGCTCTTTAAGCGCCTGGTCGCCAGCGGCCACGAGCTGCCGAGCACGCTTACCTCGAGCAGCGGCGCGCTCTACGGCGGCTTTTTGCACAACGTGGTCCAGCGCGTGGCGCAGTATATCTGCGACACCACCGTAGTGGATTTTGTCGCCCATCATGAGCTACGCATCGACCATGTCTACGAGACGTTCTACACCCTCATCATGGGGTTGTTGATGTATATCCGCACGCACCCCGATGTGCCCGACGAGACGGTCAAGGAAATCATCGCCTCGACGCTCCACATCGAGGGCTACACCGCCAAGTATCCGGAGCGCATGCCCCAGAACTGACGACATTTGGCCAAACTGCCCGCGATCAGAAGAGGGGCCGCGGGCGTGTGAAAGGAGAGCAGCATGCTGTTCGATGTTTGGGGTAGCGATACCCTTATCCACTGGGCCGGCTGGGCCATGGTCTTTATCGGCCTGATCGTGCTCAACGAGGTCGGCCGCCGCACCAAGCTCGGCGCGGCAATCATCTTTGGCGTGGCTCCGCTGGCCATGACCATCTACTGCGTCGCCATCGCCGTGGGCGTTTCGCAGGGTGCCGAGTGGGCGCTCACCAACCCCACCCATGTGTACCAGAACAGCTGGTTCCACTACGCCAAGGTATACGCGGCGCTCGCCGGTTGCTGGGGCTTCATTGCCATTAAGTACCAGTGGGGAAAGATCGGCAAGGCGCATTGGTTCCGCGCATGGCCGTTTGTGATCGTCGCCATCAACATCATGATCGCCGTCGTGTCCGACTTCGAGAGCGCCTATCACTTCTTTGTCCTGGGCGAGTCCACCTGGGTCACCTCCGAAGGTGCCACGCAGCTGGCCGGCTGAAACAACGTGTTCAACGGCATCGCCGGTATCATCAACATCTTCTGCATGACCGGTTGGTGGAGCGTCTACGCCTCCGAGGATCAGACCGACATGCTGTGGCCCGATATGACCTGGGTCTACATCATCGCCTACGATATCTGGAACTTCTGCTACACCTACAACTGCCTGCCCACCCACTCCTGGTTCTGCGGCTTTGCACTGCTGCTGGCGCCCACCGTCGCCGCCTTTATCTGGAACAAGGGCGGCTGGATCCAGAACCGCGCCTTTACGCTGGCCATTTGGTGCATGTTTGCCCAGGTGTTCCCCTACTTCCAGGAGGAGTCCATCTTTGTGACCCACTCCACGCTCGACCCCGGCGCCGCCACCGCGGTCTCGATTGCCGCGCTGGTCGCCAACGTCGCCGCGATCATCTACATCGCCTACCGCGCCAAGAAGCTCGGCCGCAATCCCTACAAGCAGGATGTCTTTGAGGGCACCAGCGATTGGGAGAAGGCCACCGCTCGTCGCGCCAAGGTCGATTACGCTCACGCCGAGTAACATGTTGGTCGCTGTTGGCGCCTGGGCATAGGCCCGCCCGCCAGGTTTTTCATCCAATGCCTCGCAGAGCCCCCGGAAAGCGTTTCGCTCGCTTTTCGGGGGCTTTTGTCGTTGCGTCTCTATTCATCTATTCAAAAACATGCGCATATATAAAATCGGATTTCAAATCATGAGGCGGCTCTATAGGGTCCTGTTTTTGGGTACAGTGTTGTCCCGATATTGAGCTTGGGGGATATATGAAAGATGAGACGACGGGCCAAGAGGACGCGGTCCAAGATGCAGAAGCGTGTGCCGAGGCCCTGGAGAGCCTAGACCGGATTTCGCTTGACGATGTTGCGTTTGACGATTCGAGCGTTGATGTGCAGGATGAGCCGGAAATCGAGGCGCAGCCCGATGATCAGGATACAGGCGACGTTGAGCCTGCCGAGGATGAGGCAGATCACGAAGACACCGAAAGCGAGGCCGACGACCAGCCCGGATCCGACACGAGCGAGGAAACCATCTTGCTCGACAACTTGCCGGCCGAAGATTCGCTGACCCGCGAGCTCCCTGGCTTAGGCTCTGCGCCTGCCGTGGACGAGACCATCGCCATGGGCGATATTCCCCTACCGTCCGTTCCTTCGGCACGCGAAGCCGAGGTTCGTCACCGTAAGATGTCGCCCAAGCGCCGCAACCTGATGGTGGCAGGCGTCGTAGCCGTCGCGCTTGTCGCCGGCGGCGCAGGCTATGCCGCTTGGAATGGATACCGGCAAGAGCAGGCCGCCGTGGTTGCCGCAAACGCCCATACCATGATGTCGGTGCAAATTGGCGTACATGCCGCGGGGCTCGACTGCTCAACTGGCTCCAAGATTCCCGTGCAGGTGAGCGGTCAGGATTCTGACGGTTCTTCCGTGAGCGAAACGCTCTACGTTGACGAGCACGGTCGCGGCATTAAGCTGCTGCCCGGCGATTACACGTTCTCCATCGCCGCCTCCCCCATCGCGGCCGACGGCACCATCTACACCGTCCCGACCACCAAGGCCCAGGTTACGGTCAAGAATGACGGGCAGGATCTGCGCGCTCAAGCCACCTTTAAGCTTAAGGTGCCCTCAGCCGACACGGTGACCGACGACCAGATCGATGCCGCCGCCAAGTACGCCGAAGAAGGCGGCGCGAGCTCTGCCGCCGCGGCAAAGATACTCCAGCAGGCGGCAATTACGCGCCGCGATGCCGCCGCCAACGCCGTAAGCGCAAGCGAGGCTCAGTCCGCCCGCGATGCCGACGCTCGGCACAAGGCGACGAACCTGTATCAGCTCGATATTCCGGTTGAGTGGTATGGCAAGGTCGCAACCTGGCAGAACGGCAACACGCTGTGCATTTATCTGGACGGCGACACCAACACACCGCTCGTGACGCTCGTCGCGGTGCGCGATGGCGAGACCTTTACGCCCGACGACGGCGATACGGTTTTGGGCACGGTCGGCCTAGGCAACGGCTACACCGTCTACGCCAGCGGCCCCGTCTATCCGTACGTGGTGCCCCAGACCATCAACGGACGCACGCAAGACCCCGTGTCGACCTACCCCATGGACACGGCCATTGAGCTTGTCGAGCTTACGACCGGCAACCGCTACACCTATAGCCAGATCAAGAACGTGCTGGTCGGCAAAGACGGCAAGGCTGACGCCGCGACCAAACTCGAGACCGACTACCTAGCCCAGATTCTCCTGCCGAGCATCAAAGCCCAGGACTAGCCGGGCGCATCATGGTGCTCCCCAACCGTGATGAAGGGACCAGGAGGTCCTGGCCCCACGATCCGTAGATGATTAGGCAAGGAGCCACTTCCATGCGGGCACAACGTGTACCACACCGTGTTCGCATGGAATATCGGCCTGCTCATCCATGGTAACGATTGCCGACTCGCCAAGATCGAACTGGGCCATCGAGGCATCAAGCGCGGCAATTTCGCGCTCGCGCGTTTTCTCACTTGCCATATCCACACTCACCTGAATCAGGCTATAAGCCCGCATGAGAAGTGCGTCCCCAGCCACAAAGTCCACCTCATGGCTTTTGCTCTTCTCTTTGATCAGCAGGCGGCAGACCGAGCCGGTCCTCACCGCGGGAGTCCTTCTTCTTAGCGCATTGAACACTGCGGTCTCGAGCCTCTGGCCCTGGTCCAATGCCGATGCGGGAGAGAATGCTCCAAACATCGCAGGGTCGACAGCGTAGACCTTAGACGCAGACCGCATGTTATTTGCCAGTGAACGCGTGAACTCCGGCACGGAGAACAGCAGGTAGGCGTCCTCATAATACTCAAGTAAGTCGCTGAGCGAATTACGACTGACGGGTATCTGCCTGCTCTTGAACTCGTTGTACACTTTGTTCACCGACAGCTCTCGTCCCGAAGATGCCATACACCGCGTTAGGAACAGCGATGCCAGGCGAGGGTTCTTGACGTCGTAACGCTCAATGACGTCCATAGCGACCGTTCGCGAAGCATATTCCTGTAGCAGCTGAATCGCGTCTGCGGGCGTCTGCTCAAGCGTCGCGATGAATCCCCCTCGTTCAAGATATCCGATCAGATGATGTCGAAGCAGCGCTGCATCGCTTGGGGAAAAGGTCGCATCTGGCTCGAAAACGCTCCCCGTCTTATACCGAACGTATTCCGAAAAACTCAACGGAAAAAGCTCCCGTATAAGAGAACGACCCCTGAACTCGCTCTTAAGCTCTGAGGACAGCATCTTAGAAGAAGATCCCGTCACATAGACGGTCGCTTTCTCCGTATCGACTACACGCCGCAGAAACGCACCCCATTCGGGAATTTCCTGGATCTCGTCAAAGAAAATGTAAGCGCCCTCGGTTCGAGCAGCAGGATACAGCGCATAGAACGTGTCGAGCACGTCCGCCAGCAGCGATGACTCATACGGGCGCAAGCGCTCGTCCTCAAAATTAAAGTAAAGCATCCGGTCAAGCTCGACGCCCCGGCCCTGAAGCCGCTGCATCTCCTGATACAGGCGATACGTCTTTCCACAACGGCGGGCCCCCACAACCACATTTACGATGTTGTCGCGCTTTGGCTCCTGTGGGTTTCCCAGATCAAGGTCTCGCTCAAAGACCTGCGGAACCCCCTGCTGTTCAAAGTCCTTTATTTTCTGGGCGATCAAGTCGTTGAATGCCATGATTCTCCAATCTTGCTCTCTAGCTAATCAAAATTATACTGATTCTTGATTAGCTAGAGAGCAAGATTGTGTGTAGTTTGATTAGCACTTAAGCAAGTTTTATCACCGTTATTGCTCCGAAGGATATCGAGTGGCTAAGAGGACAACCGAGCTCGAATGCGACTCCCCGAGCAGTCAATTTGGGACGGGGCTTTTATGACTACCCTCCCCCTGTAGAAAAATCCCTAACGCAGTTGCGGTGAAATAGGGACTGTTTTTGCTGTTCAAACCGCAAAACAGTCCCTATTTCACCGCAACTTATTGGAAACTTTTTGGGATGGCACTCAGCGCCACGGATCGGCTTCGAACATCGGCTCACGCTCGGGGCGTCGGTCGCTGTAGGGGTCGTAACCGTCATCGTCCTCGTTCTCGGCACGGATGTAGGGGTCGCGCGGCTTGGGCGCCGGTTTGGACGTGGGCCTGGGCGCCGGCGCGCTTGTCTTGATCTCGTCTTTCATCTGCATAGCTCCTTGCATCGCATCCGCTCAACATCATCGATTGTCGCACGAAAAAGGGCGGCGGACCCGATTGGATCCGCCGCCCTTGGCGTTTAGAGACGGCTGGTAGATTTTAAGGCATGGCCCAAAATCTACTCGGCGTCGGGGACCTCGTAGGTGGCCGCCGGCGTGTTATCGCACACGACGGTAAAGCCGCCGTCCTTGTCGACATCGACCGTCACCTGATCGCCCTCGCGCACCGTGCCGTCGATGATGGCCGCTGCGATGGCATCGACAACCTCACGCTGCACCAGACGCTTGAGCGGACGGGCACCAAAGACCGGATCCAGGCCGCCCACGGCGAGCATCTGCTTGGCCGCCGGGGTGATGGCAAGCGTCATGCGCTCCTTGGCCAGACGTGCACGGACGTCGGCGAGCTGAATATCGACGATCTTCTCGATCTGCGCCATGCCAAGCGGATGGAACACCACGATATCATCGATACGGTTGAGGAACTCGGGGCGGAAGGTCTGAGCCATGGCCGCGTCGACCTGATGGCGCATCTCCTCCTCGTCCTTGCCGGAAAGCTCGGCAATAGCCTTGGAGCCCACGTTAGACGTCATGATGATGATCGTGTTCTTGAAGGACACCTGGCGACCCTGGCCATCGGTCAGGCGGCCGTCGTCGAGCACCTGCAGCAGCACGTTGAAGACATCCGGATGGGCCTTCTCCATCTCGTCGAGCAAGATCACGGAGTACGGACGACGGCGAACGGCCTCAGTGAGCTGGCCGCCCTCGTCGTAGCCCACGTATCCCGGCGGCGCACCGATCAGACGCTGGACGCTGAATTTCTCCATGTACTCGGACATGTCGATACGCACGAGCGCGCGCTCGTCGTCGAACAGGCACTCGGCCAGCGCCTTGGCGAGCTCGGTCTTGCCCACGCCGGTGGGGCCCAGGAAGAAGAAGCTGCCGATGGGCTTGTCTGGATCGGAGAGACCCGCACGGCTGCGGCGCACGGCCGCGGCGACGGCGGAGACGGCCTCGTCCTGGCCGATGACGCGCTTATGCAGCTCGCCCTCCAAGCCCTTCAGCTTGTCGAGCTCGCCCTGCATCATCTTGGAGACGGGCACGCCGGTCCAGGCGCTCACGACCTCGGCGATCTCATCGGAGGTCACCTGTTCGTTGAGGCCCTCGCCGTCCTGCTGCTTTTGTGCCTCGAGCGCGGCCTCGGAATCCTGAATCTGCTGCTGCAGGCCCGGAATCACGGAGTAGCGCAGCTCGGACGCACGGCCCAGGTCGCCGTTGCGCGTCGCACGCTCCTCCTCGCTCTTGGCCTCGTCGAGCTGCCCCTTGAGCTCCTGCACGTGGTCGATGGCGTTCTTTTGGTTGAGCCAGCCGGCCTTTTGCACATTGAGCTTTTCCTGGACCTCGGCAATCTCTTGGCGCAGGGCCTCCAGACGCTCCTTGGAGGCGTCGTCGGTCTCTTTCATGAGCGCCTGCTCCTCGATCTGCAGCTGGGTGAGCTGACGCGTGGTGGCATCGATCTCGACCGGCATGCTGTCGAGCTCCATGCGCAGGCGGCTTGCCGCCTCATCGACCAGGTCGATGGCCTTGTCGGGCAGGAAGCGGTCGGCGATGTAGCGATCGGAGAGGTCGGCAGCTGCCACGAGCGCGCTATCGGTGATATGCACGCCGTGGAAGATCTCGTACTTCTCCTTCAGGCCACGCAGGATCGAGATGGTGTCCTCGACGGTAGGCTCGCTGACCATCACGGTCTGGAAACGACGGGCGAGCGCCGCGTCCTTCTCGATGTACTTGCGGTATTCGTCGAGCGTGGTCGCGCCGATCGCGTGCAGGTCGCCACGGGCGAGCGCCGGTTTGAGGATGTTGCCGGCGTCCATGGAGCCCTCGGTGGCACCCGCGCCCACGATGGTATGGAGCTCATCGATGAACAGGATGACCTTGCCTTCGGACTTTTGGACTTCCTTGAGTACAGCCTTCAAGCGGTCCTCGAACTCGCCGCGGTACTTGGCGCCGGCGACCAGCGCGCTCATGTCGAGCTCGATGAGGTCGCGGTCGCGCAGGGTGCTCGGCACGTCGCCGGCCACGATACGCTGAGCGATGCCCTCGACGATGGCCGTCTTGCCGACGCCCGGCTCACCGATAAGCACGGGGTTATTCTTGGTGCGGCGGGACAGGACCTGAATGGTACGGCGGATCTCGTCGGTACGGCCGATGACCGGGTCGAGCTTGCCGGCGCGGGCAAGGTCGCAGATATTGCGACCGTACTGCTCCAGCGCCTCAAACTGGGTCTTGTCCTCGGCAGACGTCACGCGGTCATCGCCGCGCAGCTCCTCGTAGACCTGCTCGATGCGCTCCTTGGTGACGCCGGCGTCGCGCAGTACACGACCGGCCTCGCCCTTGTCCTCGGCAAGCGCCATCAGCAAATGCTCGGTCACCACAAAGCTGTCGCCCATCTTGGTGGCCTTCTTCTCGGCCTTCTCGATAACGCGGACGAGCTCGTTGGAAAGACCCATCTGCTGACCCTCGCCGGAAACCTTGGGCGCGTGGTCAATGGCATCCTGCGTGGAGCGTGCAAGCTGAGCCGGGTCGGCACCGATGCGCTCGATGATCACGGAGATATTGCGCTCGCCGGCACCGAGCAGGGCGGACAGCAGGTGAATCGGCTCCACCGCGCCGGCCTGCGCGTCGGCAGCCGTGCTCATGGCGGTCTGCAGCGCCTCGCGCGACGTCATTGCTAGCTTATCGATTCTCATGGAATCACCTCTCTTGGGGTGGCCGCCCTACGGGGCGGCTTCACGTTGTTCGAGAAGTATTGTTGCCAGCTTTGTACAATCTTATACACAAATCTAAGTCTCTATATATAAGATTTTCTGAGTGATTGATGGATAGGGTACTGAGATGTCAGCCCGCCGCTGCCCAGGCGCACTACCGTCTCGATCTGTAACATCTAGCAGCCATTTTTGATCCTAGATGTTACAGATCGAGATGAAATGCTCAGCGGCGCCCGTTTATCTAAATCTGTAACAACTACTCGGCAAATAGGGCCCTATCTGTTACAGATTGAGACAAACAGAAGACACCCGAATCGAAAATCTAAATCTGTAACACCAGGCCCACTTTTAGCGGCCAAGATGTTACAGATCGAGACAAACCGAGAACTACTACAAAGGGGACGGGTACCTTTGTGGTGGTTGCAGTCTCTATTTACTTGCCGAACCCGTGCTTCCCGATTCGCCGCTCCAGGGCATCTCATCCTCGAAGAGCCATATACGGGCAGACCCACTATCGCGTGCAGTCTGCGGGTCGGGCAAGCAGGTCTGTTCATAGGCATCTTGGATACACTGACCCATAAAATCGTTGAGCTCGGCCTGGTCGCCCTCCATGACATAGGCTGCATCGCCGGCCATGATGTAAATACCCGGACCCTCATTGCCCTCGTAACCCGGATCGTACGAGACATCACATAACTTTGCGCCGTTTGCAGTGTCCAGCTCGATGGAAGAGTGGCATCCGCCAACCATGTCGTTCGCTTTTGCCCGATAGGACGCATATCCGTACCAACGCTTAAATGTTTTGCCCTTGAGTAGCTCGGACGCCCTATCGATCAGGCTTGTATCCGTGGTATAGCGCATGGCCCCAAGCTGAATACTCGGATAATTGCTAATACCCAGCACAGCCGGCTGCTCATCAAAATCAACGGTAATGGTCTCGGGCTTGTCGTCGCCGGTCAGAAGTTCGACAGATTGAGTCACAGGCTTGACCACCGGCTCCGTCACCGCAGCAGGTAGAAATGCCATACCGACAGCGCCCGCGCCAACCACAGCGATCGCAAGCGCCAAGACAATCAATCCAATACGGGCAGAACGGCTCACGGCAAAACACCCCACAATGCAAACCTTCGCCACCTGCACTAATGATACCGCCAGCTAACACTATTACCAAAAGAAGCCGCGCGCTCCTCACCACCACAAAGGGGACAGGCACCTTTGTGGTGGTTTTCGACGCTAACGGTCGACCATCTCGCGCCATGAGATTAAACTTGAATTGTTCTCTGAACATATCCATTTCTGCCTATCCTCAACAGATCTTTGTCTCGAGGAGCGCATGTGAAGCCGTCTCATTCCACCGGTCGTAACCTCATCGCCATTCTCGCCATACCCATCGTGATGCTCTTCCTTATCGTCATCACGCCCTTTTCTTTTGGTATCGCCTCGCCCTTCGATCTTTGCGGGATGATCGACGCCGGCTCGCGTGCCACCTCGCTCTCCTTTGTCTGCCGTGGCGTGTTCTACGAATATGCAATTCCCACCGGAAGTTGGCAGTCCAAGTTACCGTTGCTCGGCAAGGTCGACGGATGCTCCCCCTATTTCTGCCTTGAACCTCAGGCGCTAAACTATCTAATCGACGACCAGCCACTCGACTCCATCACCCTCGCCTACGACTACGCACCAAACACCGATGAGCGCCACATGAACCAAGTCCTCGACAAGATGCTTGGACAGTGCGGGCTCACCGAGGAGACCGGTCGAACCATCTATAGCAACCAGAAATTAAAGCGAACAGAACTCCGCCGTGTCGGAAAAATCAAAGGGCGAAACGGGGCCGCCTACTGGGATGCCTGGGCAACACGCGACAAGGGCGAATTCGGACACAGCACCTATATGGTCACTGTCTACACCAAAGACGGAATTAAGGACAATGTTGACGATTTCGCGTCATCCAAACTCGGCATCCCCAAAACAACCAAACCCGCCAGCCCGGATGAAATTCTGTAGAGACGCTCATTAGAATGTCGTTCAACGAGCACGGCAACATCGAGCTCGCCCCCACCACCACAAAGGGGACAGGAGCCTTTGTGATGATCTTCGGCCCCGGCGTTCACCATCTCGATCTGTAACATCTAGCTGCCGTTTTGGACCTCAGATGTTACAGATCGAGACGAAATGTTCAGCAGTTCCCGTTTATCTAAATCTGTAATAACTACTCGGCAAATAAGGGTCTACCTGTTACAGAACGAGACAAACCGCGGACCACCACAAAGGCGCCTGCCCCTTCGTGGTGGTTTTCGACAAAAAGAAGCCGCCCCATTAACAGAGGCGGCATCAAGCAAGTCTATTTATTAGCGTCCCTCAAGACCCAACGAAAACGTCGCGGTAGCCCCGGCCACACCTTTCCCTCGGGCGACCCTCGCGAAGCGCGTGAGCACGAGGGAAAGGTGTGGCCGGGGCGTACAGCAGGGTTACTCGGCAGCGGCCTTGAACTTGTTGTAGTTGATCAGGCAGCCAGCCTTGACGATGGCACGCTCCTCTGCCGTCATATCGGCAATGTAGAGCTCAATCTGCTCGACCGCACCATCGGCGCGCACCACGTAGGCGGCGATGCCCTTCAGGTCGCCATCGAGCGCGGCGCGGATACCCGGCACAAAGACGTAGTCGCCCACCTCAAAGCTGGGCTCGGCCTCCATCTGGAAGGGCACCATGCCCCAGTTCATCACGTTGGAGCGATAGCGCTTGGTGGCGTACTCGTGGACGATGTTGGCCAGGCCGCCAATTACGCGCTGGCAGCTCGCGGCCTGCTCGCGGGCAGAACCGTCACCGGGCTTCTTGGCATAGAGCATGGAGCCGTACTCAGTCGCCTTGGCATCGGCCGCGACACCCGCGCCGGTCAGCGCCTCAAACACGCTGGCAAGCTCGGCATCGAGTGCCACCAGGTCGCCCGCTGCCTCGCCGGCAACGCGGCGCTTTTCCACCGCGTCGACCTCCTTGGAGCGGCCCACGTAGGCAGGGTCGCGACGGCTGAGCGTAAACTCGGCCAGACCCAGCGGGTTGGAGCGGAAGGAGCTCGTCTCGCCCGAGGGAATGAGCTCGTCGGTCGTAGTGACCGGGTCCATGATCTTGGAGCACACCTTGAGCAGGATGTCGTCGCCGAGAGGCTCCATCGCGGGCCACGGCTTGATGTTGGGGCCCTCGACCAGCTCGTCGGCCGGCTCAGCCTTGCCAAAGCCCCAGTACACGCGCTTCTTGTACGGCGCGTCGTCAAAGGCGTACTCGCAGCCCTCGTCCCAAGTCTCCTCGGGCAGGTCGGTCGCCGGCGTCAGGACGCCGCCGTTGGCAGCCGTCGCCGCAATGGAGCGAGCGTCCATCAGGGCCACGGCGCTCAGCTGACCGTTGCCCGGTTTGGAACCCTCGCGATTGGGGAAGTTGCGCGTTGTGTGGCGGATGGACAGGCCGTTGTTGGCGGGCGTGTCGCCGGCGCCGAAGCACGGGCCGCAGAATGCCGTGCGCACAATCGCGCCAGCCTCCATAAGGTCGTAGATATAGCCGCGGCGTGTAAGCTCAAGTGCCACGGGCTGGCTCGTGGGATAGACCGACAGCGAGAACTCGCCGCAGCCGGTGTTGGCGCCCTTGAGCACGCGGGCCGCCTGCACCACGGAGTCGTAGTTGCCGCCCGAGCAGCCGGCGATAACGCCCTGCTGCACGTGCAGCTTGCCGTCGACGATCTTGTCGAGCAGGCTAAAGTGCGTCTTGCCCTCGCCGATCTTGGCAGCCTCGAGCTCAACCTCGTGCAGGATGTCCTCGAGGTTCTCGTTGAGCTCATCGATCTCAAAGCCGTTGGAAGGATGGAACGGCAGCGCGATCATGGGCTTGATGCTCGACAGATCGACCTCGACGCAGCCGTCGTAGTAGGCAACATCGGCGGGCTTGAGCTCGCGGTAGTCCTCGCCGCGACCGTGCATGGTCAAAAACGCGTGCGTGTCCTCGTCGGTGGCCCAGATGCTCGACAGGCAGGTGGTCTCGGTGGTCATGACGTCGACGCCGTTGCGGTAGTCGGTCGTCATGCTCGCGATACCGGGGCCCACGAACTCCATAACCTTGTTCTTAACGTAACCCTTGGCAAAGACGGCACGGATGATGGCGAGCGCCACGTCGTGCGGGCCAACGCCGGGGCGCGGGGCGCCCGTGAGGTAGATGGCAACGACGCCGGGATAGGCGACATCGTAGGTGTCGCGCAGCAGCTGCTTTGCCAGCTCGCCACCGCCCTCGCCCACGGCCATGGTGCCCAGAGCGCCGTAGCGGGTGTGCGAGTCGGAGCCCAGGATCATCTTGCCACAGCCGGCGAAATTCTCACGCATAAAGGAGTGGATGACGGCGATGTGCGGCGGGACGAAGATGCCGCCGTACTTCTTGGCAGCCGAGAGACCAAAGACGTGGTCGTCCTCGTTGATGGTGCCGCCCACGGCACACAGCGAGTTATGGCAGTTGGTAAGCACGTAAGGCAGCGGAAACTGCTCCATGCCCGAGGCGCGCGCCGTCTGGATGATGCCGACAAAGGTGATGTCGTGGCTCGCCATGGCGTCGAAGCGAATCTTGAGCGCCTCGGGGTCGCCGGACGTGTTGTGTGCTTGAAGGATCGAATACGCGATGGTGCCGCGCTTGGCATCCTCGGGCGTCTGCTTAATACCGCGCTCGGCAGCCTCGGCCGCAGGCACAACCTCGCTGCCGCCGCGCAGGTAGATGCCGTCCTCGTACAGCTTGACCATACTGTCTCCCACTCTGCCCAAGAGATTTGGGCGCATAGCATACATTCGTTCAATATCGTGCCATAGAACGGTTACGAGTGGGTTGCGAATCTACACGTTCACTTTATCTCGGTAAAGCATAGGACGAGCACCTTGCATCACTCTCCTGACAAGGAGTGTCCCAAAGTGCCGGCACAGAAGGAACGTCCCCAAGTGCCAGCCAAAAATGGGAGTGGATAACCTCCCGTTTCTAGCCCTCAAGCGGACCAAAAGTGGGAGATTATCCACTCTCATATTGTTAGGATTTGCGTCGTAGAGCCGCCGTAACTAAAGATCGGTTCCCGCGCCCAAAAGCTTGCGCATGACTTGCTCGGGGTTGACTGAGCCGTCGCGCGGGGCCAGGGCGGTAATCTTCTTCTGCATCTTGTACTCGTGCAGCTCATCTTCGAGCTGGCGTACGCGGGCGCGGAGCTTCTCGTTCTCGCGCTCGCGCTCCTCGGCACGCTCCTTCATATCGAGGATGCGCACCACGCCGGCAAGGTTGATGCCCTCGTCGGTCAGCTGGTTGATGAGCTCCAGGCGCTCGATATCGGCGCGCGAATACAGGCGCGTGTTGCCGCCCGAGCGCTGGGGGTTCACCAGGCCCTTGGACTCGTAGACGCGCAGAGTCTGCGGATGCATGCCGGTCAACTCGGCCGCCACGCTGATCATGTACAGCGGTTTATTCCTATTGTCCTCGGCCATGCTACCTGACCCCTTTCCGTCTCGTTATCGTCCATCATAAGCCCGCGGGCGCGGGTGTGCGCCACGACCGCCCTAGTACGTCGCCTTGTAACGGTTGACCTTCTCGCGATAATCGCGCGTGTCGGCCTCGCGCAGCTTGGTCATGGCATCGCGCTCGTCATCGGACAGGTTCGTGGGGACCTGTACCTTGATTTCGACGAGCAGCGCGCCTGTGCGGCCACGGTGCTTAACGTCGGGCGCACCCATCTCCTTAAAGCGGAACTTCTTGCCCGTCTGGGTGCCAGCGGGCACCTTCAGACGAACCGTCGCGCCGCCGGGCGTGGGCACATCAACCGTGCAGCCGAGCGCCGCCTCGTAGACCGAGATCGGCACCTCCATGGTCACATCGGCACCCTTGCGCTTAAACAGCGGGTGCTCCTCCACATGCGTGGTCACGACCAGGTCGCCGCGCTCGCCGCCGGCAACGCCATACTCGCCGCGACGCTTGTAGCGTAGCTTGCCGCCGTCGACCGCGCCCGCGGGCACCGAGACCGTAATGGTCTGCTGCTCGCCTGTCGAGGGAATGCGATAGGTGACCTTGTGCGTCACGCCGCGAAACGCGTCCTCGGCCGTCACATCGACGGTCAGCGACAGGTCGCCGCCCTTGCGAGCACGGCTGCGACCCGCGCCGGCACCGGCAGCGCCCGCAGCCCCGGCAAAGCCCGAGCCCCAATCGCTGCCCCAGGCGCCGTTGCCGCTAAAGATGCTGTCGAAGATGTCGCCCCAGCCGCTGGCACCTGCGCCGGCACCGTAGCCTCCGCCATACGCGCCGCCTGCGCCCGGCATGCCGCCAAACATGAGCATCTGGTCGTACTCTTTGCGCTTCTTCTCGTCCGAAAGCGTCTCGTAGGCCTCGCTGATCTCCTTGAACTTGGCCTCGTCGCCGCCGGCATCGGGGTGATATTTTTGCGCGAGCTTGCGAAACGCGCTCTTGATCTCTTTGTCGGAGGCGCTCTTGGATACGCCCAGGATGTCATAGAAGGTTTTGCCTGCAGCCATCGTAGCTCCTCTCCTGTTACGTCCGCCGCCCATGCAGACGACGGCCCATGTTTTCATATGGCACTAGGCCAGAAAGGGCCCCGGGTGTTGCCCCGGGGCCCTTCTCAATTACTCCTCGGTGCTCTCGGCCGTATCGGCCGCAGCATCCTCGGGCGCCGCTTCGGGCTCCGGTGCGGGGCGCTTCTCGCCACCGTAGGTCACCGTCACCATCGCGGAACGCAGGATACGGTCCGCCATGCGGTAGCCCTTCTGGTACACATCGTTGACGGTCTCGTCGTACTGCGATGCGTCCTCGACGCGACCCACAGCCTGGTGCTCGAGCGGATCGAACGCCTCGCCCTTGGGGTCGATGGGCTCAACGCCCTCGTGCGCAAACACATCGAGCAGCTTGGCATGAACCGCGTCAACGCCATCGACGAACTGCTTAAAGTCGTCGGAAAGCTCTTGGCTGCGGGCATGGTCAATCGCGCGCTCGATATCGTCGATCACCGGCAACAGCGCGGTGACAAGCTTCTCGGTCGCGCGCTCGCGCTCGGCGATACGCTCGTTTGCGGTGCGGCGACGGAAGTTCTCCCAGTCGGCCTGCAGACGGGCGGTGCGCTCGGTGGCGTCCTTTGCCTTGTCCTCGGCGGCCTTCTGAGCCTCTGCCGCAGCATCAAGCTCGTTGCGCACGTCGGTAAGCTCCTTCTGAGCCTGCTCGAACTTAAGCTTAAAGTCGTTGTCGGCGGCTTCCTCACCGGCGCGGATAGCGGCTTCCACCATCTCGTCCTCGGTCATCGTCGCCTCCTTGTTGGAATCCTCTACCTGGTTCTCGGCAGCCTCGGCGGCCTCGGCCTCGTTGGCCTCGGTATCGTCGACGGCCTCTACGGGAATCTTCACGTCCTTCTCCTCAGAGTCAACGGGGGCGGCACCAACGGCAGCCGCCTCCGTGCGAGCTTTACGGGCGGACATGATTACTTGTCCTCGTCGTCCACAACCTCGTAGTCGGCGTCGACGACGTCATCGTCGGCAGGCTGGGCACCGGCGGCACCGTCGGTCTGCTGCTGAGCGTCGGCGTAGACAACCTGAGCCAGCTCGTAGGCCACAGACTGCAGGGACTCGCCGGCGGCCTTGATGGCCTCGACATCAGAGCCCTCGAGCGCCTTCTTGGCGTCGGCGATAGCGGCCTCGGCCTTGGACTTCACGTCGGCGGAAACCTTGTCGCCCAGCTCGTTGAGGGTCTGCTCGGTGGAGTAGCACAGGCTGTCGGTCTGGTTGCGGACCTCGACCTCTTCCTTCTGCTTCTTGTCCTCCTCGGCATGAGCCTCGGCGTCCTTGACCATACGATCGACTTCGTCGTCGGACAGAGCAGTGGAGCCGGAGATGGTGATCTGCTGCTCCTTGCCGGTGCCCTTGTCCTTAGCGGAGACCTTGACGATACCGTTGGCGTCGATGTCGAAGGTGACCTCGATCTGCGGCACGCCGCGGCGGGCAGCCGGGATACCGGTCAGCTGGAACTTACCGAGCGACTTGTTGTCGCGGGCAAGCTCGCGCTCGCCCTGGAGCACGTTGATCTCGACGCTGGTCTGGTTGTCGGCAGCGGTGGAGTAGACCTCGGTCTTGGAGGTCGGGATCGTGGTGTTGCGGTCGATCATCTTGGTCATGATGCCGCCCATGGTCTCGACGCCCAGCGACAGCGGGGTAACGTCGAGCAGCAGGATGCCCTCGACGTCGCCGGTGAGCACGCCGCCCTGGACGGCAGCGCCGTCGGCAACGACCTCGTCGGGGTTCACGGACATGTTGGGCTGCTTGCCGGTCATGGTCTTGACGAGCTCCTGAACGGCGGGCATACGGGTGGAGCCGCCGACGAGGATGACCTCGGTCAGATCGGAGAGCTTAAGCTTGGCGTCGCGCAGGGCATTGGTGACAGGCTGCTTGCAGCGCTCGAGCAGGTCGCGGGTAATCTTCTCGAACTCGGCGCGGGTCAGCGTGTAGTTGAGGTGCAGCGGGCCGGACTGGTTCATGGTAATGAACGGCAGGTTGATGGTGGTCTGCTGGGCAGCGGAGAGCTCCTTCTTGGCGTTCTCGGCGGCCTCCTTCAGACGCTGCAGGGCCATGGGGTCCTGACGCAGATCGACGCCGTTCTCCTGCTGGAACTTGTCGGCCATCCAGTCGATGACGCGCTGATCCCAGTCGTCGCCGCCCAGGTGGTTGTCGCCCGAGGTGGACAGAACCTCAAACACGCCGTCTGCGAGGTCGAGGATGGAGACGTCGAAGGTGCCGCCGCCCAGGTCGAAGACCAAGATGCGCTGGTCGGTGCCCTGCTTGTCCAGACCATAGGCCAGGGCAGCAGCGGTCGGCTCGTTGACGATACGCTTGACGTTGAGGCCGGCGATCTTACCGGCATCCTTGGTGGCCTGACGCTGGGCGTCGTTGAA
Source organism: Collinsella sp. CLA-AP-H1 (assembly GCF_040092945.1). Lineage (NCBI taxonomy): Bacteria > Bacillati > Actinomycetota > Coriobacteriia > Coriobacteriales > Coriobacteriaceae > Collinsella > Collinsella sp. CLA-AP-H1. The sequence goes on from NZ_JBBNKO010000009.1 coordinate 44,314, forward strand.
GTAGGCCGGGACGGTGATGACGGCGTCGGTGACGGTCTCGCCCAGATACTTCTCGGCGTCGGCCTTCATCTTGGCGAGCACCATGGCGCTCACCTGCTCGGCGGTGTAGTCCTTGCCCTCGATGTCGACGACGGCACGGCCACCCTGGCCCTCCTTGACCTCATACGGCACGGTCTTGATCTCGGAGGTGCACTCGGAGTACTTGCGGCCCATGAAGCGCTTGATGGAGAACACGGTGTTCTTGGGGTTGGTGACAGCCTGGTTCTTAGCGGCCTTACCCACGACGCGGTCGCCGTCGGCACGGAAGCCCACGACGGACGGGGTGGTGCGGTCGCCCTCGGCGTTCACGATAATGGTCGGAGAACCGCCCTCGAGGACGGCCATAGCGGAGTTAGTAGTACCAAGGTCGATACCAAGAATCTTACTCATTAGAAATTCCCTCTCTCTTTTGCGTTCGCGCCGCCTCGACGATCTGTCGCGCGGCGCTTCGGCTTGTCTTTCAGGATGTAGTGTATCCCCTTATGGGCCGGAATATACAAAATCTAAGTCAATTCATATAAGATTTCTTATTGCTGAGAGTTTAGGTTCTTAAATGCGCAGGTAGACGCACTGTTTGAGTTCTCGGCAAATCTATCGAGATCTATGTAGAGATGGCTGAGGTTTGCGTCCGGGGGTGCCTGGGGGCCGTCTTGCGGAAAGCTCATCCCGGTTTGAGCGTGGATTCCGGGTCGCAGTTTCCGTCTGAAGGCTCAACCGGAAACCGTATCCCGTTTTGAGAGCTGATACCGGCTCGCATTTTCCGCTAGCGGGCCTAACCGGAAACTGCAACCCGTTTTTCGACAAAATAATGGGATGCGGTTTCCGCAAGCACGCTCAATCGCCCTATATTTCAAGTCACCTTTAGCTAACATTTACGCAGCTCATCGGCCTCACCTGCATGTTTTTTAGTAAGCCGTGGCATACTCGGCGAACGGTATGAAGATGCCGGCCAGAGGGTATTGCAAACGGTCGCTCCCGTGGTATGTTTTTGCCCGAATCAAACCGGCGCGCATCGCCTGTAGCGTCGGTCAACAGAGAGGAAACTACCATGGCTCATCCCGTAATTGATGCCGACGAGTGCATCGCTTGTGGCGTTTGCGTCGACTCCTGCCCCGCTGGCGTTCTGGAGCTCCAGGACGTCGCTACCGTCGCTGACGAGGACTCCTGCGTCGCCTGTGGCGCTTGCCAGGACGCTTGCCCCGCTGGCGCGATCACCGAGATCGTCGAGGAGTAACAACTCCCCCACTTGCACACTCAAAAGTACACCGTGCACAAAAAAGGAGGCTTCCGCATCGCCGCGGAGGCCTCCTTTTGCATATGTGGGCAGCTAATTTGGAGCGGGACCCTTGGCAGTTGCGGTGGAATAGTTCCTGTTTTATGTCTTGGATGCCGATTTTAGGAACTATTTCACCGCAACTTATAGATGCGGCGTCGACTAGGACAAATCGTCTTCGTAGGGCATCAGGTCTGCTAGGTAGCCTTTTTCCTTGAGCATCGCCTCGATCTCGTCGAGGGTCTGTTCGTCCTCCGCCGCAATGCGATGGAAGTGGTAGCCGCTGGTCACCGTCAGCAGCGGAAAGCTCTTGCCGCTCTCGATATCGCGCAGATAGCGCTCGACATCGCGACGATTGCGGATGTCCAGGTCGGCCGTAATCTTACCGTACACGCGGTGATTGACAATCACGTTGAGCACGGCGCCGCCGGCGTCGACGATACTCGTGAGCTCATCGCCTGCCTGCTCCACGCTGTGGCGAACCTTGACCAAGCGCGTAGGCACGGCGGGGCTGCTGGGGGCCTCCTGCAGCACGTAGCCGCGGTTGGTCGCCACGATATCGTGCCCATCGGCGCGCAGCAGGGCGATGTCCTGCACCACGATCTGGCGGCTCACACCCACCTCGCGGGCAAGCGCGCTGCCCGATACGGGCCCCTTGGCCCCCTCGAGCACGGCCATGATGGCACGGCGACGCTCGCGGGCGTTCATTATTTACCGTCCAGCAGACGCAGGTGCTTAAGCGAGAGGTCGAGGATCGGCGCGGAGTGCGTCAGGGCGCCCGAGCTAATAAAGTCAACGCCCAGGTCGGCAAGCGCGCGGATATTGCTGGCATCCACGTTGCCCGAACACTCGGTCTTGGCACGGCCGGCGATAAGCTCAATCGCGGCAGCCATATCGTCGTGGGTCATGTTGTCGAACATGATGATGTCGGCGCCGGCCTCCATGGCCTCGCGCACCATGTCCAGGTTCTCGCACTCGATCTCGACCGTCGTGGTAAACGATGCATGGGCGCGCGCCATCTCGATCGCGCGCGCCACGCCACCGGCGGCATCGATGTGGTTGTCCTTGAGCATGACGGCCGTCGACAGGTTGTAGCGGTGGTTGCTACCGCCGCCAATCTCAACCGCCGCCTTTTCAAACACACGCATACCCGGCGTGGTCTTGCGCGTGTCGACGAGCACGGTCTTGGTGCCCTCGAGCGCCGCGGCCATGCTGTGCGTGTAGGTAGCGATGCCGCTCATGCGCTGCAGGTAGTTGAGTGCCACGCGCTCACCCGAAAGCAGCACGCGCGCATCGCCGCGCACCTGACCCACATGGTCGCCGGCGTGCACCTCGTCGCCATCGGCAACATCAAACAGCACCGAGCTCTGCGAATCCAGCAGCTCAAAGGTGCGAGCGAACACATCCAGTCCCGCAATGATGCCGTCGGCCTTGGCGATGAGCTCCACCGTGGCGGGGCGCGCCGTGGGGCACACGCTCGCCGTGCTCACGTCCTCAAACGTAATGTCCTCGCGCAGAGCCTGCAGAATCAGATCATCGACGACGAGCTTCATGGTAATGGGATTCATGGTCTACTCCTCCACGGCCTGCGTGCCGGCGGCACGGGCCAAATCATCGATTGCCAGGGTGTCGGCACTCAGGGCGCGATGACGGCCATCGAGCGCGGGATCGCCTGCCTGCTCCACGGCCAGTGACTCGCCGGTACGCATATACCACGCGGCGCGACGACCCCAGACCAGCGCCTCGAGCAGGCTGTTTGATGCAAGGCGGTTCTTGCCGTGAACGCCGTTGCAAGCCGTCTCGCCCGCGGCGTAGAGCTCGGGCATCGAGGTGCGGCCGTCCTTGTCGACCCACACGCCGCCCATAAAGTAGTGCTGCGTGGGCGTGACGGGGATGGGCTCGTCCAGGATGTCGCGACCGTCCTCAAGGCAGCGCGCGCGGATATTGGCAAAGTGCCCGGTCACCACATCGCGCTCGACGGGGGCAAAGCTCAGCCACTCGTGCTCGGTGCCGTCCTGCTTCATCTGCTCGCGAATAGCGGCGGCGACCACGTCGCGCGGCTGAAGCTCGTCGGTAAAACGCTCGCCGGCGGCGTTGAGCAAAATCGCGCCCTCGCCGCGGCAGCTCTCGCTGATCAGGAACGTGCGACCCGGCTGCGGCGAGAACAGACCCGTGGGATGGATCTGCACGTAGTCCAGGTGCTCCATCTTAATGCCATGCTCCTGAGCAATGTAGCAGGCATCGCCCGTGAGCTGCGGGTAGTTGGTCGAATGGTCGTATACGCCGCCGATGCCGCCCGTTGCCCACAGCGTGTGGCGGGCATGGATCTTAAACGGCTCGCCGGCATGCACGCCCTCGGCGGCATTTGTCAGCTCGTCGGCGGGACGAACCGAGTTGTCCTCGTCCACGGGAACGGCGACGACACCGGCACACACCGTGGCGCCGTCACGCTCGCCCGTCAGGATGTCGGTCATGGCCACGTGCTCCAAAATCTGCACGTTGTCCAGCTTGCGAACGGCCTGGAGCAGCTTGGTCGTGATCTCCTTGCCCGTAATGTCGGCATGGAAGGCAATGCGCGGACGGCTGTGCGCGCCCTCGCGGGTAAAATTGAGGCTGCCGTCGGCCTTGCGCTCAAAATCCACGCCCATCGCTAGCAGGTCGTTGATGACCGAGCGGCTCGAGCGAATCATGATGTCGACGCTCTCGCGGCGGTTCTCGTAGTGGCCGGCGTGCATGGTGTCCTCAAAGAAGGCATCGTAGTCCGAGCCTTCGGGCAGCACGCAAATGCCGCCCTGCGCGAGCATCGAATCGCACTCATCGACCGCGCCCTTGGAGAGCATGATCACGCGCGTGCTCGTCGGCAGATTGAGGGCCGCGTACAGACCCGCCACGCCGCAGCCGGCAATGACGACGTCGCACTCCATATCGGGGTATTGTTTGATTTCCACAGGAATCCTCTCCCTTGTAATGTGGCATAAGGGACTGCCCCTCATGTCACATCGTTCTAACGTGCTGCGTACTCGAGCATACGGTCGAGCGTAAGTTTTGCCTGGTCGGCAGCCTCGTCCGAGACGCCGATCCGCACCTCGCCCTCGCCCGTCTCCAGGCAGCGCACGAGCTTCTCGAGCGTGATGAGATCCATGTTGACGCAGGTGGGCTGCACCGCGGGGAAGTAGAACTTCTTGCCGGTGCCCTGGCAGCGGCGCTCGAGCTCGTAGAGCACGCCGCGGACCGTCACGATAATGAACTCGCTCGCGTCGGACTCCTCGGCATACTTGATGATGCCGGCAGTAGAGCCGATGTAGTCGGCCTCGGCCAGGACGTCGGCCTTGCACTCGGGGTGCGCCAGCACGAGCGCGTCGGGGTGCGCCTCCTGCGCGCCGACGATCTGCTCGACGGTGATGATGTGATGACGCGGGCAGTAGCCGTTGTTGAGGATGACGTGCTTTTGCGGCACCTGCTCGGCTACGAAGCGGCCCAGGTTTTGGTCGGGAATGAACAGGATATGCTGCTGCGGCAGCTCGGACACGATCTTAACGGCGTTGGAGCTGGTGACGCACACGTCGCTCCAGCTCTTGATCTCGACCGTGGAGTTGACGTAGCAGACGACAGCCAGGTCGTCGCCGTACTCGGCGCGCGCCGCGTCGACCGTCTCGCGCTTGACCATGTGCGCCATGGGACAGTCCGCGCCCGGCTCGGGTAGCAGCACGGTCTTAGTGGGATTGAGCAGCTTGGCGCTCTCGCCCATAAACTCCACGCCGCACAACACGATGGTCTGCTGCGGCAGGCTTTTGGCGAGCTTTGCCAGGTAGAAGCTATCGCCGACGTAATCGGCAACGGCTTGAACCTCGGGCGCCACGTAATAGTGCGCCAGGATCACCGCGTCACGTTGGGTTTTTAGTTGATGAATGGCCTCGACGAGCTCTGCGGGCACCAGTGCCGCACGCTCCGTTGCCGTCGTTGCCGATGCCAGGCCGGCCGCGATATCGCGTGCAAGCTCCGACGCATCCATGTTCGCGCTCTGTGCCATCAAGGCCCCTCTCTTTTGGCGAATCTTGGGGCTTTAGTATGACACCTAGGTTTACAGCTGACAAGACAGCTGTAAACCTAGGTGTAAAGTTGAAATAAAGATTCAATCATGTAGCAAGTCCATTTTCGAACTGGCAAGCTGAGGATAGCTGAGCTCTCGATGGCGCAGGAGGCATCTTTCGCCACCGCAATACCGCTTGGCGCGAGTTGCACGCCGTGGGGCGCAAACGGTCCGCACCCCCGCAAGCGGCGCGTGCCCGATGTGGCAAAATCGAACTACTTAAGGGGGCCGAATGCTCAAGATTATTGCCTGCGACGATGATGTCGCTTTTCTAGATAGACTGCACCGGATGATCGACCGTTGGTCGACCGAGACGGGCACGGCGGTCGATGTTGCGCTCGTCACGCGCGGCGAGGACCTGCTGGCCCGCCATGCCGCATCGCGCGCCGACATCATTCTGCTCGACATGATCATGCCGCTCGTCAACGGCATGGACACCGCACGCGAATTGCGCCAGGCCGACACCGCCGTGCGCCTGGTGTTCCTCACCTCGTCGCCCGAGTTCGCGCTGGAATCCTACGAGGTCCGTGCCTTCGACTATCTGCTCAAGCCTGTGACTTACGAACGCCTGGCGCAGTTACTCGACGAGCTTTCGAGCATGCGCCCGGCGGCAACCGACGAGCTCGTGATCAAAACTTCCTTTGGCTACCACGCCCTGCGCCTGTCCGACATCGAATATGCCGAGGCGCGCAACAAGCACGTGGTCTTCCACCTGCGCGACGGACGCGATATCGAGGCACTCGAGTCGTTCCGCAGCGTCGAGGACCGCTTGGAGCAAAACGCGGTCTTCTTTAAATGCCACCGCAGCTACCAGGTCAACCTGCGCAATATCGATCACTTTGACCGCACGGACATCGTCATGCGCTCGGGCGCGTGCATCCCGCTTTCGCGCAGCTGCAAGCAGGGATTCCAAGACGCCTACTTTGCGGTGCGCTTTGAGGGTGGAAGACACTGATGGTCTCCTCGGTCGAAATGATCCTTTGGGCAATCCACCACGCCACGACGTTGCTCTTTGGCGTCTTTGCCTCGGCGGCGCTGTGCGGTATCGAAATCAATCGACGCCATGCACTCGAGTTGGTGGGGGTCGGAGTCGCAACCGGCGCTGCCTTTTCGATCGCCAATGCCGTCGGCGGCGAGCTTTTCGCCCGCCAGGTATATCCGCTCGTCGTGCATCTGCCGCTCGTCATCTATTTGTGCGCGCGCTACCGCCTGAGCCCGCTGCTTGCCGTGCTCGGCATTACGAGTGCCTATCTGAGCTGCCAGTTCAGCAATTGGATGGGCATCGCCGCATTTGCCGCAACCGATTCGCAGATCGCGTACTATCTGGCGCGCATCGCGACCACACTCGCCGTCTTTGCCGTCCTGTTGCATTGGGCCGGCGACATCGGTCCACGCTTGGCGATTAAAAGCACCACCGAGCTGGGCATCCTTTTAATCCTGCCGCTCGTCTATTACGTCTTTGACTATGCCACCAACGTCTACACCACGCTGTTCCACTCGGGCTCGGTGGTGACGGTTGAGTTTTTGGCATTTGCGCTCTGTGCCTTCTATCTTATGTTTCTTGCCGTTTACCTGCGCGAATACGAAGAAAAGGAAACCGCCGAGCGAGAGCGCTGGATGCTCGAAACCCGCGACAGCGCCGCCATCAAAGAGCTCGAGGCTTGGCGTCAATCTGGGCGCGAGCTGTCGATTCTGCGCCACGACATGCGCCACTTCCTACGCGGCCTGGCCGCTTTAATTGAGGAGGGTCACACCGACGAGGCGCTCGATCGCATCGACGAACTCTGCGAAGCCGGCGACCGCACCGCCGTACGCCGCTTCTGCGCCAACGAGACCGTAAACATCGCGCTTTCGTCATTTAACTCGGATATCAATAGAAACGGCATTACCGCCAACCTGCGCGCCGCCGTACCCGAAACCATCCACGTAGGTGACGCCGACCTGTTTAGCGTGCTCTCAAATGCCTTGGAAAACGCTATCACCGCCGCAAGCGCCGCACCCCAAGGAAAGCGATTCGTCGACTTTGACCTGCGATTAGAGGACGGCCAGCTGCTGCTGTTAGTTTCCAACACGTTTGACCGCGCGCCGCGCATGGTCGACGGCATGCCCGTAGCCGGGCACACCGGACACGGCTTTGGAACCAAGAGCATTAAGCTTGCCGTCGAACGCATGAACGGCAACTGCCAGTTCCGCATTAACGGCGATCGGTTTGAGCTGCGCGCTGTGATGTAGAAGTGCGGCGCCGATCTCGAGGCGTGCCTTGCCCGCCAGGCAATCGCTCGCCGGTGCCAATCCGCTACAGCGGAGCGGCCGCCGGAGTCAGCTGCTTGATGTAGGCCCACATGCGCTGCTTAGCGGCCTTGTCGGTGAGTGCCGCCTCAAAGCCGTCGAGCGCGAGCACGCGGCGGCCCTGCACATGGGCGACCAGGCCGGGCTTGAGCATGGCGGTGTCGAAGTCATCGATCGCCACGAGCATATCGGCGTAGGTCTCGCGCATGGTATCGGCCGCGCGATCGTCCAGCAGCAGGACCGCCTCGGGGTCCAAGGCCTCGAGCGCCTCGCGGAACAGCTCGCACGGCAGAGTCTCGCCCACCGTGACCACTCCGTCACCCACGCCGGCGACGCTTGCCAGCACGCAAAAATCCTCGGGCGCGTAGCCGATGGCCCCAAGCGCCTTGCGCAACGCCGCGCCATCCGGGCCGGCGGCAAGCTCGCCACCCGAACGCTCGGCCTCGTCCAAATCGCCTTTGACCAGCACGATCGGCGAGCACGCGTTGCCCGCGATACGCACGCCACGGACCGCAAGCGATGTGAGCTCCTGCTCGGCCGCCTGGGCGATGGCTTCTTTTTTCTGGCTTTGTGACGTGGACATGCGCTCTCCAATCGTTTGCGTGCCCACCATTATATAAAAGAGCTGCCCGCGAGTGGTTGCTTTGCGGGCGGCTGGGTATAAGCACGGTCGTACTGAGTTTTACGCGGCCGAGCCGCGTCGCATTATGGAGGTCACCATGGCTGACATTAATCAGATTACCCCCGAGAACTTCGATTCCATCGTTAACGACAGCCTGCCCGTGCTGGTCGATTTTTGGGCACCGTGGTGCGGGCCCTGTCGATCCCTCTCGCCCATCGTTGACGAGGTTGCCGATGAGCTGGCGGGCAAGCTCGCCGTTGCCAAGTGCAACGTCGACGACAACCAGGACCTGGCCATGAAGTATGGCGTCATGAGCATCCCCACGCTGATTGTGTTTAAGAACGGCGAGGAGATTGACCGCTCGGTTGGCGCTCTGCCCAAGGCGAGGCTGCAGGCGCTGCTGGAAAAGCATCTGTAATACGCTTGTTACATGTTGCCGTCTGCCTGCCGTCCATGAGCGCTTTTACGCCGCTCGCCGGACTTCTGGGTGCACCGTGTGCGACCACGGATAGTATGGTAGTCACAAACAGCCCCCAGTGAACGGGTGCGGGTCACACAGACTCGCACCCGTTTTCTTATGCAGCTGCGCGCAGAGCGGGCGTAGTAAAATTTGAACCACTGAACTGCCCCATACAAAAGGAGATTTCCCATGCATGATGTTGGAATGAACATGAGCCAGCTTGCCATGAGCGTCAAGCAGGTCGACGACACCATCGAGCTCGCTCACGAGTGGAGCCATCAGCTGCTGCATGCGACCGAGAATTTTGACATGGAGCGCATCGGCGCCAAGCTCGAGGCCGCCATGGCCGCGCTCCACGAGGCGCATGACGCGCTCGAGGGCTACGAGGAAGCCATCGAGGCCGACCACAACTCCGTCGGCTCCGTGAAGCTGGTGTAAGGTGGCCGAACACGAGCACTGCTGCGGGTACGAGCACGAGCATCCGCACGGGGCGGACGGTGACGCAGGCTGCCACTGTAGTGGCTCCGGCTCCGAGCTGGTCCGTTTTTCGGTTACCGCACCCGACGACCTGCTGCGCCGTTTTGACGAGCAGATCGCGCGCCGCGGCGACGTGGCCAACCGCTCCGAGGCCGTGCGCGATTTGATTCGCGCCTCGATCGCCAAAGAGCAGATGCGCACGCCCGATGAGCACGTTATCGGGTCGCTCACCATGATCTACGACCATCACACCGGCGACCTGACGCGCCGTCTGGACGAAGTGCAGCACGACTACACCGACGAGATCGTATCGACCATGCACGTGCATCTGGATCACCACAACTGCTTGGAGATTCTGGCGCTCAAGGGTCGCGGCGAGCGCGTCTACGAACTAGCCGACCGTCTGCTGGGCCTGCGCGGCGTTAAGCACGGCGAGCTCACCTGCGCCGCCACCAAGCAGAGCCTGGGGCTGTAGCGGGATTTCCCGCAGCGCACCTGCCAAATAGGGACAGGTTTGTTTTGGCAGGTTTAGAAGTTTTACCTACCAAAATAAACCTGTCCCTTTTTGGTCGGTTTTGATGAGGGGTGTCGCATGCGGCATGTGCATATTCATGTGACGGGCATTGTGCAGGGCGTTGGCATGCGACCGTTTGTGTATCGCGAGGCCATGGCACATGGCATTTGTGGATGGGTGCTCAATGCGGGCGACGGCGTGCATATCGAGGCGCACGCTCCGGCCGATGCGCTCGATGCTTTTGTTGCCGCGCTTTCTGAGCATGCGCCTGCGGCAGCCCGCGTAGAGCATGTCGAGGTTGTGGACTTGGCAGCCAACGGTTGGGATGCCGCCAACGAACAGGGCTTTCGCATCGTAGCATCGCAGGACCAGACCGCGCACACGACGCTCGTCTCGCCCGATATCGCCACCTGCAACGATTGCTTGCGCGAATTGTTCGATCCCGCCGACCGACGCTATCACTACCCCTTTATCAACTGCACTAACTGCGGGCCACGCTTTACCATCATCCGATCGTTGCCTTATGACCGAGCGGCCACGTCGATGGATTGTTTTCCCATGTGTCCCAGGTGTGCCGCGGAGTATGCCGACCCACTCGACCGGCGTTTTCACGCGCAGCCCGATGCCTGCTTTGATTGCGGGCCGCATATTACGTGGCGCGAGGCTGTAAACGGCGATGCGTGCGGGAATTCGTCCGCGACACCGGCCGTCGGCACCACACGCGAGGCCAGCGACGCTATCATCGAGCGCTGCGTTGAGCTGCTGGCCAGCGGTGGCATCGTCGCCATCAAGGGCCTGGGCGGATTCCATCTAGCCTGTGACGCTGCCAACGAGCAAGCGGTGGCCGAGTTGCGCCGTCGCAAACGCCGCAGCAACAAACCACTTGCCGTCATGGTGCGCAGTCTTGCTGATACCGAGCGCCTGTGTCATATCGACGATGCTGAACGCGATCTGCTCGCTGGCAGTATCCGCCCCATCGTGCTGCTGCGCCGGCGCACTGTTGGCGAGGGCAACGGCGGCTCCCCCGACATCCTCGCCCTCGCGCCATCTGTCGCACACGACCTTCCTGAGCTCGGCGTCATGCTCCCCTATACGCCGCTTCAACATCTGTTGCTTGCCGCGGCAGAAGCCTGCGGTATGCACGCGCTCGTCATGACCAGCGGAAACCTGAGCGAAGAACCCATCGAGACCGACGACGACCCTGCCTGGGAACACCTCGTTGCCGCCGGCATCGCCGACGCGTTGCTCGGTAACGACCGCGCGATTCTCTCGCGCTATGACGATTCCGTGGTGCGCGTGGTCGACGGCGCCGTTATGCCCGTGCGCCGCGCTCGGGGATATGCACCCCAGCCGCTGCCGTTGCCGGCGCTCGACGGCGCTCCGTCCTGCGTGCTCGCCTGCGGGCCACAACAAAAGGCCACGATTGCGCTCACACGTGAAGGGACGAACGGCGAGGCGCCCTGTTTTGTGTCGCAGCATATCGGCGATGTTGAAAACGGCGGGACCTTCGATGCCTGGAACGCCGCGCGCACGCGCTTGGAAGATCTCTTTGATTTGGCGCCCGCCGCCTTGGCCTGCGATGTACACCCCAGCTATCTATCGGGCCAGTGGGCGCGCGAGCAGGCGCGAAAATGCAATCTGCCGCTCGTCGAGGTGCAGCACCATCATGCGCATATCGCGAGCGTAATGGCCGAGGCCATCGCCGCGGGCCAGCTTACAACCGACGCGCGCGTCCTTGGCATCGCCTTTGACGGCACCGGCGCCGGCACCGATGGGACCATTTGGGGCGGCGAGTTTCTTGTTGCCAGCCTTGGCGGCTTTGAACGCGCCGCGCATTTGCGCACCTGGGCGCTCCCCGGTGGGGCGGCCTCCGTGCGCGACGCCCGCCGCAACGCCTTTGCCCTGCTCAGTGAGCTCGGCCTGCTCGAGCACCCAGGTGCCGCTCGGCTTTTGGACAGCCTCAACGAGCAAACGCGCAGCGTGACAGCCACCATGATCGAGCGCGGCATCAACAGCCCGCGTACCAGCAGCATGGGGCGTCTCTTTGATGCCGCGGCAGCAATTCTGGACATCTGCGACAAGGCAACCTACGAGGGCGAACCCGCCATAGAACTCGAAGCCGCCGCCTGGCGCGCGCTCAGCAGTGAAAGTGCCTGCCCCGCCGGCAATATAGCCGGCTTTTCCGTAACCGAATCATCCCGTCCGGACGCCTGCCATGTTCTAAACTCCAGATCGCTTATTGAGGCGCTTTTGGAGGGAATCAGGGCCGGCACTGCGGCCTACAGGCTCGCGCTCGACTTCCATATCGCCATCGCGCGCTCTTCGGCACGAATCGCACGCGAAATCTGCGCGCGCGAAGGCATCGATACCGTCGCGCTCTCGGGCGGCGTGTTCATGAACCGACTTTTGCTCCAGCTCCTCACCCGCGAGCTCAAAAGCATGGGTCTCACTGTCTTGATTCCCCAAACCGTGCCCGTTAACGACGGCTGCATCGCCTACGGTCAGGCGGCAGTCGCACGCACTCGCCTCGCACAAGTCGCACCGCAATAAGCTGTTTGGCCAACCCGCAAGCCGCCGTCTCACAGGTGTAGCGCGTTTGCCCGCAGCCCCCGCGAGCGCTACCATCAAACGATGGATTATCCAGCGCCCATCCAGCGCAAAGCGTATAAAAGAGGAACATTATGTGCCTTGCCGTTCCCGGTAAAGTAGTCAAACGCGACGATGACCTCAAGGCCACCGTCGACATGATGGGCATCGAGCGCCCTGTTTCGCTGAGACTCGTGCCGACGGCGCAGGTTGGCGACTATATTCTCGTACACGCCGGCTTTGGCATCCAGATTGTCGACGAGCAGGAAGCACAGGAAACGCTCGAGCTTGTTAATGCCATGTCCGAGCTGGTCGAAGAAGACCAGCTGGCCACCAACCCGGCGGAGGCTTACTAGTGGCGCCCGAGCAGCCGGCTCGCTCCGGTATCGATTTCTCGGCATTCCGCGATCCCAAGCTGGCTCGCGAGCTCATCGAGCGCATTCATGAGCTTGTCGGCGACCGCACCATCAACCTTATGGAAGTCTGCGGCACGCATACCGTGAGCATCGGGCGCTATGGCTTTCGCTCCATTATGCCGGCAGGGCTCGAGCTGCTGAGCGGCCCGGGCTGCCCCGTCTGCGTCACCGCCAACCGCGACATCGACCACGCAATCGCGCTCGCCAACATAGACGGCGCCATCATCACCACCTTTGGCGACATGATGCGCGTGCCCGGATCATCCACCTCGCTCGCTGCGCAAAAGGCGGCGGGGCGCGATATTCGCATTGTGTACTCCCCGCTCGACGCGCTCGACATTGCCGAGCAAAACCCTGATCGCCCGGTCATTTTTATGGGCGTGGGCTTTGAGACTACGACGCCCACCATCGCCGCCGCCATCTTGGAGGCCGAGGCGCGCGGGCTTTTAAACTTCTCGGTCTATTGCGCCCACAAGACCACGCCGCCGGCGTTGCGCGCCATCGCCAACGACCCCGAGACCACCATCGACGGCTTTATCCTGCCGGGCCACGTCGCCACCATCACGGGCTTGGCGCCCTTTAGCTTTTTGGTCGACGAATTCAATACCCCGGGCGTGGTCACGGGATTTGAACCGGTCGATATCCTGCAGGGCATCTGCGTGCTGGTCCAGATGGTTGTCGAGGACAGGCCAGCGATTGACAACGCCTACCGCCGTGGCGTCAACGCAGACGGCAATCCCGTGGCGCGCCAGCTGGTCGAGCAGGTGTTTGAGCCGTGCGATACCACATGGCGCGGGCTGGGGCTGATTGCGGCTTCGGGACTCGCCATTCGTCCCGAGTTTTCGCACTTTGATGCCAGCATGCGCTTTGACGTGTCCATCGAGCCGACGGTCGAGCCACGCGGGTGCCGCTGCGGCGACGTGCTGCGCGGGGCCATTACGCCGAGCGACTGCCCCCTGTTCGGCCACGCTTGTACGCCCGAGCATCCCGTCGGCCCCTGCATGGTGAGCTCCGAGGGCAGCTGCGCAGCATATTTCCGCTACCGAGGCTAATAGGTTCCGCCGTTCTAACGAACGGCGGACCAGTCGACGCTGCGCCTCACCCATATAATTCCACCCACGATTGGAGTTTTCGATATGTCCCATAGCGTTACCGATAGCACCGTCCTGCTGGGCCACGGCTCCGGCGGACAGATGATGAAGCGCATCATCGATGAGGTCTTTTTGGATGCCTTTGGGTCGCCCGAGCTGCTCGAAGGCAACGACGCCGGCGTCGCCGCGCTGCCCGCGAGCGGGCGCATCGCCATGTCGACCGACAGCTTTGTAGTCTCGCCGCAGTTCTTCCCCGGTGGCAACATCGGCCGCCTCGCCGTGTGCGGAACCGTCAACGACGTCGCGACCTCGGGTGCCAACGTGCGCTACCTGTCGTGCGGCTTTATCCTTGAAGAGGGCTATCCCATGGATAGGCTCCGCCAGATTGTGCAGACGATGGCCGAGACGGCGCACGAGGCGGGCGTGTCCATAATCACGGGCGACACCAAGGTGGTCGAGCGCGGCGGGGCCGACGGCGTCTATATCAATACCGCCGGCGTGGGCGAGGTGCCTGCGGGCGTGGCGCTCAGCGGCGCAAACTGCCAGCCCGGCGATGTCATCCTGGTCTCGGGTACACTGGGCGACCACGGCATCGCTATCATGAGCCAACGCGAGGGTCTGGCGTTTTCGAGCACCATCGAAAGCGACGCCGCGCCGCTCAACCACCTGATTGCCGATGTGCTTTCCGCAGCACCCGACACACGCTGCTTCCGCGACCCCACGCGCGGTGGCTTGGCGTCCACACTCAACGAGTTTGCCCAGGCCAGCAATGTTGCCATGGAGGTCGACGAGGATGCCGTGCCCGCGCGCCCCGACGTGCAGGCAGCCTGCGAGATGCTCGGCTACGATGTGTTGCAGGTGGCAAACGAGGGCAAGATGGTCGCCGTCGTGCCGGCCGAGCAGGCCGATGCCGCGCTGGCCGCCATGCGCGCCGCCCGCTACGGCGAGAATGCCGCCGTCATCGGTCGCGTGCTGCCACTTGCCAAGGGCGCCCGTCCCGCCGTGCGCGTACGCACCGGCTGGGGCTCGACCCGCATCCTCGACATGCTCGTGGGAGAGCAGCTGCCGAGGATTTGCTAACGACAAAGGCTCAGGGCTATTAAAGATATTCAGATTCCAAACATGCCCGGCAAGCATGCCCAGTATTATGGGGTGCGTTTTGAAACCCAATGACGGGAGCTTTCATGGCAGCAGCTTTTTCCCATGTGATCTTTGACCTGGACGGCACCATCCTCAACACGCTCGAGGACCTGGCGGCCGCCGGCAACCATACCTGCGAGATGCACGGCTGGCCTACGTTTGCCGTAGACGAGTACCGCTACAAGGTGGGAAACGGCATGCTCAAGCTGGTTGAACGCTTTATGCCCGCCGAGTATGCGGGCGACAGTCGTATGTTTGAGCAAACGCTTGCCGAGTTTAGGGCTTACTACGGCGAGCACAAGGAGGACCACACCGCCCCCTATGCCGGCACGATCGAGATGCTCGACCGCCTACGCGCCGCGGGCGTTCAGCTTGCCGTGCTCACTAACAAGGACCACGTCTCGGCGGCTCCGCTTATCGAAAAGTATTTTGGTTCCGAGCGCTTTGCGCTGGTGCAGGGCCGTGTCGATGCGTTTCCGCCCAAGCCCGAAGCACCCGTCACGCTGCATGTGATGGAAGAGCTAGGCGCCGACCCGGCGACCACGCTCTACGTAGGCGATTCCAATGTCGATATCCTGACCGGCCACAACGCCGGCCTTAAGAGTGCGGGCGTCAGCTGGGGTTTCCGCGGCCGCGCAGAGCTGGAAGCCACCGGCGCCGACTACGTGGTGGACACCCAGGCAGAGCTCGCGGCGCTGGTGCTGGGCGAGTAACGAGCGACACTGCTTAACGCAGCTGCGGCAATTCTTCCGCGCGGAAAGCGCATCCCGTTTTGGAGCTCCGGAATGGGATGCGCTTTCCGTTTGAGGCGCATCAGGGAAACCGCATCCCGTTTCAGAGTAATATTCCGGGTCGCACTTTCCGTAACCCACCCCATCCGGAAAATGCGACCCACTATTCGGCCAAAAACCGGGTCGCGGTTTCCCAAGCACTCGATGCAACGCTGGCACAAGGAATGTCCCCAACTGCCGCCTGGTCATTTAAGAACGTCCCCAATGACAGGACGAACAAGTTGGCATGAAAAAGGCAAGACATAGACCTTCTGGTCATGCCTCGCCTTTTGAATGACAAATTGTCGTCCTGGGCGGCGCGCAGCGTCAACTGGTTACGCGGTTCGTAGAACCGCGTAACCCCCTAGCTCAGCATTGCATCCATCATCTCGGAGTTGACGGAGTCGTCGGCAGACCACTCGCCGTCGTCGTTGCAGGTGTACTTGAAGATAACCGTGGTCTTCCTGGGCTCGGTGGCCTTGGTCACATCGACCATAACCTGACCGGCCATCTTGTACAGCTCGTCATCGGAAGGAACCGTGTCAAGCGCGGCGACCTTCTTCTGATACTGGGTAGAGAAGTCCTCGACGATCTTGTTCATGGACTTGCAGGTGATGGAGACCTCGGCGGTCGCGACACCCTTGTCCTCGTCGACCGTCACGTCGCCGATCTTGTAGTCAAAGCCCTCGAGATAGGTCTTGGCATACTCCTTGGGATCGATACCCAGCTGCTCGAACTCGTCGCCCGAAGCCTCCTCCAGACCAGAGAGGAAGTCGTCGCCACCGTTCTTGACCTCGTCAAACTGAGTCGTAAGATCCTCGGTAATGAGTTCCTCAATCGAAGGGCCTCCGCAACCGGAAAGCAAGACCACGCATGCAACCAAGACGGCCATGAGGGGCGCAAGCAGCAGCTTTTTTTTCATGTTGTTCCTCCCAATAAGCGGCACCGTGCTTCCCAGACGCGGCGCACGTTGTAATAAGTAAGCCCATACTATCCACTTATGAACACCCTCGGCAACGCGAAGGCGCGGTCGGTTCGTTTTAGCGTCCGAACGGTTTGCAAGCCCGCCCAACGCGCAATAAAACGCTTCCCCACGGTGCAATAAAAAAGGTGGCCGGAAAACCCGACCACCCTTGCACATCCTTTGAACGCCGCAGTTTACTTGCGAACGACCTTAACGATGGCGTCACCGGCGGCGACGGCGGACTCTGCCTCGACGGTGAGCTCGACATCGGCAAACTCGGCGGTGTTGGACACGGCCACGACGACGCAGTCCTTGTAACCGGCAGCGGCGATCTTGGCGCGGTCGATCTTGAGTATGGGCTGGCCAGCCTTCACGACGTCGTCGGCCTTGACGAAGCCCTCGAAGCCGTCACCGTTCATGTTGACGGTATCGACACCAACGTGCACCAGAACCTCGATGCCGCTATCGGACTGCAGACCCACGGCGTGACCCATGGTGACGGTCACCTTACCGTCGCAGGGAGCGTAGACCAGATCGTCCTCGGGCCACACAGCACAGCCCTTGCCCAGAACCTCGCCACCAAAGACGGGATCGGGCACGTCAGCCATCTTGATGACCTTGCCCTTGACGGGCGAGCACAGCACGTCGGCGCCAGCAGAAGCAGAGATGGAGGCCGGAGCAGCGACAGCCGCGGGCTCAGCCTTCTTCTTGAACATATCAAACAGACCCATACGTTTTCTCCTCTTGATTAAGCGCAACGTTGTGCGTATGCCTACGGTAATTATAGTACCAAATGGTTCAAATGCTAAGGTGGGGACTCGAATCGCAAGCCCTTCTCGGTAGTGCTCGTGGGATGAGCATCTCCTTTGCATCGCGGTTCGATAAGCCGAGTATCGCCCACGCGCGGGACGGGCAGAAGCGGGCACGCCAAACCCGATACTTCTTTTCGCTCTCGAGTCCTGCCGCCGCCCCGTCCCTGACACTTCCTGATACCGACCGAAACGTGCCAAAATAAACCTGTCCCTTTTTGGTAGGTTTGGCGAGTGTGGATTTTCGGACGCTTAACTAACGAGCGTGGATAATCTCCCACTTTGAGGCCGTCACCGAGCCAAAAACGGGAGATTATCCGCTCTCATTTTGGATAACCCCCCTTGTACCAAGCCGAGCTCCATGGTCAAGTAATAACGACTTCTCATCATTAGATTGTTTACATCAATTCTAATAACTATTTAATCATTAAACTCGTTATTAGAATTGATATGATTGGCCTAATAACGAGTTTCCGGCACTAAAGATATGGAGGGCGCGATGCAAATCGAGGAGAACGGCCAGGGAACGCTCCGCAATAATCTATCGGGGAAATTGGCTTACTATTCGTTTTTTCCAACGCCCTTGCAATCATTGAGGCAGCTAAACCTCACCGAGGAAACCTATCGCACGCTTTCCGCATGCTCACGAAAGCTTGGAGAGCTTGAAGGCATGCTCTACTTTGTTCCCAACGCCGATATGTATCTGACAATGTACGTGCGCAAAGAAGCACTCCTTTCTTCGCAAATTGAGGGAACCCAGTGCACGTTTGACGACCTACTTAGTCCATCGCAAACACAACTCCATCATAAAGATGTCGCAGACGTCGTGAATTACGTCCGTGCTGTCGACCGCGGCGTAGAACTGCTCAAAAAGATGCCCTTGTGCACGAGACTTCTTAGGCAAGTTCATGCGGTCCTGCTGGACGGAGTGCGCGGAACGGAGAAGAATCCAGGCGAGCTGCGCTCCTCACAAAACTGGATTGGCCCCTCAGGCTGCACCATTGCAACCGCATCGTTTGTCCCTCCAAACATTGAAGATTTGAGTAACACGCTCCAGGACCTCGAACGCTTTATCAATGAGCCTCAAGTCGAAATGGATCCGATTGTGCGGGCGGCGCTCGTCCATTACCAATTTGAAACTGCCCATCCATTCCTAGACGGAAACGGTCGCCTGGGCAGGCTTCTCATTACACTTATGCTCATCAATGATTGCGTTCTTCATTCTTGCTTGTTCTATCCATCGTTCCAGTTCAAGAAAAACCGAAGCGAGTACTACCGGCAACTCACATCCGTAAGGGAGAGAGGCACTTACGAGGAATGGATAGAGTTTTTCTGCAACAGTCTTCTCGAGAGTGCGAAGGACTCGGTAGGGTCTTTAAAAAACCTTGTTGACCTCCATAACCGTTCCACAGCAACCATTACCGAAAATCTCGGAAGGACTGCTGCAAACGGGCAAAGGCTGTTGGGCATTCTTGAAGAGCACCCCATCGTCGACACCGCATTCATCGCTGCCCAACTCGATATCGGCAGGAGTACCGCGAGCTCGCTCGTCAAATCATTTGAAGAATTGGGTATCCTCCGTCCGCTCGACGAGTCAAGACAGAGATACCGGCAGTACGGGTATGAAGAGTATCTTTCGATTCTCAGGGAAGACGCCGAGCCGATTAGATAGGCATCGCAACCCAGGCAAATTAAAGCGAGCGAGCCGCATTCGGAGCAAGACGACGCCGCAGGTAGAGAACGGACAGCGAGCGGGTCGCATTTGAGACAAGGTGACGTGAAACGAAAGGGCGCTGACCTTC
This sequence comes from Collinsella sp. CLA-AP-H1, assembly GCF_040092945.1. Lineage (NCBI taxonomy): Bacteria > Bacillati > Actinomycetota > Coriobacteriia > Coriobacteriales > Coriobacteriaceae > Collinsella > Collinsella sp. CLA-AP-H1. The sequence continues at coordinate 63,656 of NZ_JBBNKO010000009.1, forward strand.
TGGTCGCGCCCTTGAAGTTGAACGTCAGATTGTCCAAATGCGGCCCGCGCAGCGTCGAGCAGTTACGGCGTTTGGTAAAACGCCGTAACTAACGTGCTCCGTACTGCTCGTAGTAGGCGTCGATGGCGGTCTTGAGCTCGTCGTCGATGACAACCTTGCCGTCGATCTCGTGGTTGTAGAGGGTCTCGACGACCTCAGCCATGGAGACGATGCTCGCGACGGGGAAACCGTACTTGGCCTCGATCTCCTTCTGCGCGGTGGTCACACCGCCCTTGCCGACCTCCATGCGGTTGAGGGACACGATCAGGCCCTTGATCTCGACATCGGCAGCAGCCTTGACCTTGGGATAGGTCTCGTCGATGGACTTGCCGCTGGTGGTAACGTCCTCGACCATGACCACACGGTCGCCGTCCTTGGGCTCATAACCCAGCAGGTTGCCCTTATCGGCACCGTGGTCCTTGGCCTCCTTGCGGTCGCAGCAGTACTTGACCTCCTTGCCGTACAGCTCGTGGTAGGCAATTGCGGTCACGACGGCCAGCGGAATACCCTTGTAGGCCGGTCCAAACAGCACATCAAAGTCGTCGCCAAAGTTATCGTGGATGGCCTGGGCGTAATACTCGCCCAGCTTCTTGAGCTGATAGCCCGTCACGTAAGCGCCGGCGTTCATAAAGAACGGGGACTGACGGCCGCTCTTGAGCGTAAAGCTGCCGAACTTAAGGACGTCGGACTCGACCATAAACTTGATGAACTCTTGCTTGTAAGCCTCCATGCGGGCTCCTCTCGTAATCGCGTACGTGCCTTCCAGTTTAGCGCAGGCGAAGCGTAGATGCGGGCGTGCTTTGGGGCCACGGCATTCTGTAAGGGCTTTGTCAGGGGGAATGGTTTTCCGAACAATGGGGTTGACATGTCAAACCCCCTCATCAAGAATACGGGCGGATTAAAAAGGGGTACGAGATACCCAAAGCGCGCTGCGCTCAGCCTTTAGGAGGTGTGCCATGGAAGGCAGTCCTAGTCGAAAAACCTGCATGTCGCCCTCGGCACGCCGCGAGGACTCCGCACACGCATAAACGCCACCGGCAGATCGCCAAAACCACCGCAAAGGCGCGCTGCACCCTTTGTGGGCTCAAGAGCTTGACGTGAGCGACATCTAGGTTTTTGAAGCAAATACGACACGTACGCTAACTCCCCTCAACAAGGAGGACCCTATGCTGATGCTCAAAACCGTCACGGTACTCGAAGCCATCTCCAAGCGCCGCCGCACGGCGCGCCCTGCCGCTCATACCGGCCTGTCCAAGAACACCATATTCGCCGCCACCCATAGTGCCGAGGACGCCCTCGTACTGCTTGACGCCACGGCAAACGGCCTCACCGTCGAGCAGGCAACTGAGCGCCTGAACGCCGTCGGCCCCAACACCATCGAGGCAACGACCAAAACGCTCGCCCGCCGCATCGCCGACGCGTTCATCGATCCCTTCGCCGGCATCCTCGCCGCGCTCGCACTGGTCTCGCTCTACATCGACGTGCTCGCCGTGCCCGAACCGCAGCGCGACCCCTCCACGGTCATCGTCATCGGCACCATGCTGCTGGTATCGGGCGGCATGAAGTTTATCCAGGAAGCCTGCAGCGGCAATGCGGCCGAGGCCCTCAAGGACCTGGTCTCCAACACTTGCACCGCCCTGCGCGACGGCGAGCGCATCGAGATCCCCTTCGACGAGCTCGTCCCCGGCGATGTAATCCGTCTCTCTGCCGGCGATATGGTGCCGGCAGATGCCCGCATCATCACCGCGCGCGACCTGTTTGTGATCGAGTCCGCACTCACCGGCGAGAGCGAGGCCGTCGAGAAGACCACCGCCGTCACCGTCGTCGAGGGCGCCGACGGCTCCGCACTGCCACTCTCTGCCTGCAAGAACATCGTCTTTACCGGCACCTCCGTGCAAAACGGCGCCGCCATGGCGCTTGTCGTTGCCACCGGCTCGGACACCTACCTGGGCGGCATCGCCAAGATGCTCAACGGGCGCGGCGAAAAGAGCGCGTTTGACCGCGGCGTCTCGAGCGTCTCCATGCTGCTGGTGCGCCTGATGCTCGTTATGGCGCCGGCCGTCTTTGCCATCAACGCCGCCACCAAGGGCAACGTCATCGACGCGCTGCTGTTCGCCACGAGCGTGGCCGTGGGCATCACGCCGCAGATGCTTCCCGTCATCGTGACCACGAGCCTGTCGCAGGGCGCCAAGGACCTCGCCCGTCGCCAGGTTATCGTCAAGGAGCTGCCGGCGATTCAAAACCTCGGAGCGATGGACGTCCTGTGCTGCGACAAGACCGGCACCCTCACCGAAGACCGCATCGTGCTCGAGCGCTACCTCAACACCGATGGCAACGAGGACGCGCGCGTGCTGCGCCATGCGTTTTTGAACAGCTTTTTCCAGACCGGCCTCAAAAATCTTATCGACCTGGCCGTAATCGACCGTGCCGATGTGACACCCTCGACCGTCGCACCCGATTCCATGCTGGGCCAGAGCCTGCGCGACCGCTACACCAAGGTCGACGAGGTTCCCTTCGATTTCTCGCGCCGTCGCCTGAGCGTAGTTGTCGCCGACGCCCAAGGCAAAACCCAGATGCTTACCAAGGGCGCCGCCGAGGAAATGCTCGAGATCTGCTCCTTTGTCGAGATCGATGGCATCGCTCAGCCGCTCACCGACGAGAAGCTCGCCCAGATTCGCAAGCAGATCGCCGGACTTAACGCCGAGGGCCTACGCGTAATTGCCGTGGCGCAGAAGACCAATCCGCGCTGCGTGGGCGAGTTTGGCATCGCCGACGAGTGCGACATGGTGCTGATGGGCTTTTTGGCCTTCCTCGATCCGCCCAAAGCAAGTGCCGCGGGCGCCGTCGCCACCCTCGAGGCCAAGGGCGTGGCGGTCAAGGTCCTAACCGGCGACAACGACCGCGTCGCCGCCACCGTCTGCGAGCAGATTGGTATCGATGCGAGCAACGTCTTGCTCGGCTCCGAGATCGATGCGCTCGATGACGCCGAACTTGCCGAGCGCGCCGAGAAAACCCACCTCTTCGCCAAGCTCTCGCCGCTGCAGAAGGCGCGCCTGGTACGTGTCATGCGCGAGATGCTCGGCCACACCGTGGGCTTTATGGGCGACGGCATCAACGACGCCGCCGCCATGCGTGCGAGCGATTGCGGCATCTCGGTCGATTCGGCCGTCGATATTGCCAAGGAATCCGCCGATATCATCTTGCTTCAGAAGGACCTGGGCGTGCTCGAGCGCGGCATCATCGAAGGCCGCCGCACTTACGGCAACCTGCTCAAGTACCTCAAGACCACGGTGAGCTCCAACTTTGGCAATGTGCTGTCCGTGACCGTCGCGAGCCTGTTCTTGCCGTTTTTGCCCATGAGCGCCCTGCAGCTGGTACTGCTATCGCTGGTCTACGAGATCGTGTGCATCGCACTGCCGTGGGACACCGTCGATGACGCCTGGACTGCCCGCCCGCGTGCCTGGGACGCCGCGTCCATCAAGGGCTTTATGCTCGAGCTGGGCCCCGTGAGCTCGCTGTTTGACATCGTGACCTTCGCCGCGCTCTTCTTTGTCGTGTGCCCCGCCGCCGTGGACGCAAGCTGGTCCGAGCTTGCCGCCGCGGGCGACGTCGCGGGTATGGCGACCTTTGCTGCGCTCTTCCAGAGCGGCTGGTTTGTCGAGTCCATGTGGTCGCAGACACTCGTGGTCCACATGTTGCGCTCCCCGCATCTGCCGAGCCCGCGCGACCACGCCGCGCCCGCATTGTGCGTTCTTACCGTGCTGGGCCTGGCGCTCGTCACCTGGCTGCCGGCAAGCCCCATCGCCGATGCGCTCGGCCTCATGCCGCTGCCCACGAGCTTTTTTGGGCTGCTCATTGGCATCGTTACCGCCTATATCGCGCTCACCCAGCTGGCGAAGCGCCGCTACATTGCCCGCCACGGCGAGCTGCTGTAGCAAGTAGACGGAAAACACCCTGCCAGCTGCCGTTGCCACTACCACAGCTGCCAACGCCGCTGCCGTTGCCTCTGCCGCCGCCGCAGTCTATCCCCCCAGCAGTTGCGGTGAAATAGTTCCTGTTTAAAGCCCCGTGACTTTAACTTAGGGACTATTCCACCGCAACTTATTGGGAGATTAGCTAGTCCTTGGGTGTCCAGGACCAGAAGAAGTTGATAAGGGCCACACGCGAGGCGGTACCGGCCTTTTTGTTGATCGAAGAAATGTGGCGATAGAGCGTGAAGCGCGAAAGAAAGAGCGTTGTGGCGATGTCCTGAACGCTCTGGTCCGAAACGACCAAGACCTCAAGAATATCGCGCTCGCGCTCTGTAAGCCCAAAGGTGGCGACGAAGGCATCGAGGCGTTCATCGGACGTGAGCTCCGCTGTCTCCACGGGCTCGGGGTCGGAGCATGTGGGCGCAAGATCCCCACCAAGATCGTCGGTGGCAAGCGGCAGTCCGTCCCGCATCGCGGCATCATCGGCTCGTTGCCCCAACTGCCCCAGCAGCGTAATCGCAATGCCCACAAACATCACGAGCGCCGCACCGACCGCAGCCAGCACATTTTGACTCGAGATAATCGCCACTGCCGGCGCCGTCACGAACATCGAGCACACGTTGTTGACGACGCGACCCATGCACGGCCAAAAATATGACCAGCGCGCATAGAGCGAGACGGCGGCATATTTTGTGGTAAAGAACACCACGAAAAAGCCCGAGCCCAGATAAAAGATGATCGTGGCAGCAAGCTCGTTGCCGCCATTGCCATCGACGATGAGCACAAAGAACGAAAGCGTGGACAGTATGGCGGCACATGTCATGCCGATATTCATATACGAGCGGCCGTGCAGGTCAAATAGTGCGCCAGCGACCAACGAGCTCACGACAAGCAGCAGGCGCGGCCAATCGCCCAAATCGACGGCTCCGACAGCATGCAGGGTCGTGAAGCCCGCGTTGAGAGCGGCGAATACGCCGGAAAGATACGCCGTCGCCACGGTCAGGCGAACTACGGCGCGACGGAATGCCGCCTTTGCCTCGGGATCGTCATGCCACTTGGCGCCATATTCCAGAGCATCTACCGAAAGCCCGGCAGCACTGGGTTCAAAGTTGGGATTGGACTCGTCGCGCAGCTTGGCGCGTCGGGCACCGTGGAGCAACGCCACCTGCGCGATCGCGCAGACGACCAGAACAGCCTGCTGAGGAATGCCGGCAGGCATCACCATGTGGTTGAGCACCTGCACCAGAACGCCCATGGCGTAGGAAAGTGCAGCCGCACGCGCCAAGCAGGGCGTCCGTGCAAAGCGCCGCGCAAAGTTTGCGTGGGCAGTCGATCCGCAGTAGCCCAGCGCGCAGCACGCCACCAAACCGCCGGCAATTACCACCTCAACCTGAACCGCCATAATCAACAGCAGCAATGCCGCCACCAGCAAAACGCCCGTAACGTCACTCGTCGCGTCAATGGCATGGGGACGGCGATAGTACAGAATAGGACGCACAAAAAAGCCAATCACGCTCGCGCCGATAACAAGGCTCTCATAAATAACAACCTCGTCCGGAGACACGAACTCGGCCATGCGCGCATCAAAAAGATACTCGCACGCCAAAAACGTGAAGAAGAACAGCGCCAGGCATATAATCTCCCGAATGCCCCGACGCAGATATGCGGCTGTGTCTCCCATGTCCCTCATGGTTAACCCCCAGCAGCTCAATTGTCTGGAAAACTATTATAATAAAGAACCAGTCTCAATATCGAAGCCGAGCTCGAAATGCTGCAAATTTGACCCCAGCCGTTCACGTCACACCGCGGTTTTGAGCCTCATGGACCAGAAGGGACACGCGCGGCCTCTAGCTCGGCCAGGAGTGTCCCCAACTGCCACTCATTTAAGTACGTCCCCAATGAGTGCCCAATGACTACCCGCAGCAAGGAGTGTCCCTATGTGTCGGATGAAAAATGGGCCATGTGTCCCAGTTGTGGAGACTCCTTGAGCCGTCTGGGTATCGCGAAGGATCGCGCACTCCCCCATCATCAAAAGTGACACACGCTACCAGTTGATGGGAGGCAGCCATGGGCTTCTTTGACAAGATGTTCGAGAAGAAAGAGTGCGCGATTTGCGGTACCGAGCTGGGACTTCTAGGTAAGACAAAAATCAATGAAGGCTACCTGTGCAAAGAGTGCGCCGGCAAGCTCTCCCCCTACTTTCACGGCTATCGCTCCAGCACCGCGGACGAAATCCGTGAGCAACTCGCCTACCGCGAGGCCAACGCCGAACGCCTGTCTTCGTTCAACCCCACGCGCACGCTTTCTGCCGGGCGCACCAATATTATGCTCGATGAGGACGCGGGCCTGCTGATCATCACTTCGCAGAGCCGCTGGCGCGACGCCAATCCCGACATCATCGAGTTCTCGCAGGTACTCGGCTGCGATATGGATATCGACGAGCATCGCACCGAGATCTATCGCGAGACCAAGGACGGCGAGCGCGAGAGCTACAACCCGCCGCGCTACGACCTGGATTACGACTTTAATCTGACCATCCACGTCAACACGCCGTACTTCACCGAGATCAACCTGCGCGTGAACGACTCCACCATCGATCAGCGCGGCTCCATCGAATATCGCGAGGCCAAGCGCCAGGCAACCGAAGTCCGCGATGCGCTGGTGCAGCTGCGTCAGAAGACACGCGACAGCGTCGTGGCCGCCAAGGCCCCCAAGACCGCGGTGACCTGCCCCTTCTGCGGAGCCACCACCATTCCCGATGCCAGTGGGCGCTGCGAATACTGCGGCGGCGCCATCGGCGCATAGCCCCCGGCACGGAAAGGACCGATCATGGCCTTCGAGAGCGTTAACTATCAGTGCCCTGCCTGCGGTGGCCCCTTGCATTTTGCAAGCGCCGAGCAAAAGCTCGTCTGCGACTACTGTGACTCGCGCTTTGAAGTCGAAGAAGTCGAGGCCCTCTATCGCGAGCGCCAGGACAAGGCAGACGCCAAAGCCGATGCCGCAGCCGCAACGCCAAAGCCCGTCGCCGACGACGCGGTGCAGGAGCTCGCCCAAAACGCCGGCTACATCTGCTCGTCGTGCGGCGCCGAGCTCGTGTCCGACGGCACCGTCGCCGTCACCACCTGCCCGTACTGCGGCAACTCCGCCGTGGCGCCCGGCCAGCTCTCGGGCGACTTCTCGCCCGACCTGGTGATTCCGTTTAAGCTCGGGCGCGACGACGTCACAGCCGCACTCAAGGAACACTACAAGGGCAAGATCTTGCTGCCCAAGAGCTTTGTCACCGGCAACCACATCGACGAGGTCCAAGGTGTCTACGTACCGTTTTGGCTCTACGGCGCCCGCGTTGACGGCGAAGTGCACTTCGACGCGACCAACGAGACCGTGACCGAGGAATCCGACCGCACCGTCACGACCACCGACCACTACGATGCCTATCGCAAGGGCAATATCTCGTTTAAGCGCGTGCCCGTCGACGGATCATCCAAGATGCCTGACGGCCACATGGATGCCATCGAGCCGTTTGACTACGACGCGCTGCGTCCGTTCTCGGTCGCCTATATGCCCGGCTACATCGCCAACCGTTACGACGAGGACTGCGAGACCTGCAAGGCGCGCGCCGAGCGCCGTATGGAAGAAAGCACGATCTCGGCCCTGCGCGAGACCGTCGTCGACGAATACGACGATGCTACGGTCGAAAGCAAGCAGCTCGACTACACCTGGGAAGACAGCGACTACGCCCTGTTCCCCGTCTGGATGCTCTCCACCTCGTGGAACGGCAAGAGCTACCTGTTTGCCATGAACGGCCAGACCGGCCGCTTGGTCGGCGAGCTTCCTTGCTCCAAGCCCAAGCTCGCTATCGCCTCGGTGCTGTTCTTTGTGATCGGATTTGTCCTCTCCCAGATTCTCTTTATGGGGGAATACGCCTTCGATCCGGATTACCTCACCTTTGATATCGAGGGCATCCTCATCAACATCGTCGCGCCGCTGATCATCGTGGTCATCGCAGACGTGCTGCTGGTGGGCCAGCTCAAGACGGCCAACGAGGCCACCCACGCCGATTGCTACTGTGGCGAGCTCGACCTGACCGAGAAGCACGACACCATCAGCCACACCGAGACCACCGTTGTCATGAAAGACGACAAGGACGACTAAGCAATCCAACCAATACCACCCGGCCTTTGACGAGAAAGGAAGATCACCATGGGACTCTTGAAAGCTGGATTGGGAGCTGCCGGCGGCGTCATGGCCGACCAGTGGAAGGAATTTATCTACTGCGAATCGATGCCTGCTGACGTCTTGGCCTGCAAGGGCAGCAAACGCACCGGTGGCCGCAGCTCCAACACGCGCGGCGAGGACAACGTCATCTCCAACGGCTCGGTCATCGCCGTCAACGACGGCCAGGGCATGCTCGTGGTGCAAAACGGCAAGATCATCGAAGTCGCGCTGGAGCCCGGTGAGTTCGTCTTCGATACCGGCAGCGAGCCGAGCGTCTTTAGCGGCAACCTGGGCGATTCCATCAAGGAGACCTTCGCCAATATCGGCAGCCGCTTTACCTTTGGCGGCGACGCGGGCAAGGACCAGCGTGTCTACTTCATCAACACCAAGGAGATCATCGGCAACAAGTACGGCACCGCCTCGCCCGTGCCCTTCCGCGTGGTCGATAACAACATTGGCCTGGACGTCGACATCTCCGTGCGCTGCAACGGCGAATATTCGTACCGCATCACCAACCCGCTGCTGTTCTACACCAACGTATGCGGCAACGTGACCGATAGTTACACGCGCGACAAGATCGACAGCCAGCTTAAGTCCGAGCTGCTCACCGCCCTGCAGCCCGCCTTTGCCAAGATCTCGGAGATGGGCATCCGCTACAGCGCCATCCCCGGCCACACCACCGAGCTCGCCCGCGCGCTCAACGAGGTCCTCTCTGCCGACTGGCGCGACCTGCGTGGTGTCGAGATCGTGAGCTTTGGCGTCAACTCCATCGCCGCCTCGCAAGAAGACGAGCAGATGATCAAGGACCTGCAGAAAGCCGCGGTTATGCGCGATCCCACCATGGCGGCAGCCAACATCGCCAGCGCCCAGAGCGACGCAATGCGCGCGGCAGCCGCCAACCCCAACGGCGCGATGGCAGGCTTTATGGGCATGGGCATGGCAGGTGGCATGGGCGGCATGAACGCCAGCCAGCTGTTCGCCGCCGGCCAGGCACAGCAGCAGGCCGCCCCGCAGCCGGCTACGGCACCCGCCCCGGCTCCTGCCGCCGCGCCTGCGGCTGGCGCATGGACCTGCAGCTGCGGCGCCACCAACACCGGCAAGTTCTGCCCCGAGTGTGGCAGTCCCGCACCCGCCCCGGCACCGGCCAAGTGGTTCTGCCCCAACTGCGGCAGTGAAAACGGCGGCAAGTTCTGCAGCAACTGCGGAACGCCCAGGCCCTAGCCCCTCTATCTGGTAATTGGCGGGGGATCCGCCACCCCCGCATTTGCTTCTATGGGTTTCGTTCGATAAAGGAGGACACCATGAAGACAACGTTCAAAAAGTCCGTACTCGCATTCCTGACATGCGTCCTGGCGCTCGCCTTTGCCCTGACGGGCTGCAGCGGCGGCGGCAAAGACCCCAAGGCCAACTTCGTTGGCAGCTGGGAACTCTCGGGTGGAACCGTGGATGGCGAAGAGCTGACCGATGAGTACATGAAGATGCTCGAGGATTGGGGTGTCCACTGTGTTCTGATTCTCGATGAGGACGGTACAGGTGCCCTCGACCTGTTCCTTGAAGTCATGGACCTTAAATGGGAGGCAAAGGACGTCACCACCGTAACCATCACCGCCGAAGACGAGTCGCATGACATGAAGCTCAAGGACGGCAAACTCATCCTCGAAGAAGATGACGGCAATCTTGTCTTTACCAAGTCCGACAAGGACCTGTCCGGTACGGTGAAGAAGGATCGCGAGGCGGCCGAGAAGGAAGAAGAGATCGATGAGGCCGTCGAAGACGAAGATGTCCAGAGCGTCGAAATCTCCCCCGCCGTCACCGTCGCCGATGACGATCTGTGCACCATCACCATCACCGAGAAGTTCAAGGACGACTGGGGCGACATCGGCTTTGTCGTCAACATCACCAACAAGAGCGACAAGGACCTGACCTTCTACGCCCCCACCGGCAAGACCAACGTCAACGGCACCATGAAGGAAGCCTGGTTCTCGGCTCACCTGATGCCCGGCACCAACGCCACCGAAGAGTTCACCTTCTCGAACGGCACACTCGATAGCCTTGACGACCTCGTCAACACGACCATCGGCATCGATGCCTACCTGACCGATTCCTACGAGGACGTCGCCTCCTACAGCGCAACCATCGCGTAACGGCAGACACCGATAGCCGCGGATTGGCGGACACATCCGCGCACATGCCAGACGGGGCCGCAGGAGTTGATCCTGCGGCCCCGCCGCTTTATGCCGATGCGTAACGAGCGCTAGCGCTCCATGTTGGGAACGATGCTGCCCTCCGTTACTGCGCGCACGGCCAAGCGCATGATGTTGTCGTAGCCGGTCTTATTGAGAATCTCCGAGATGCGGCGTTTGATGGTGCCCTCGCTCATAAACAGCTCGGCCGCGATCTCGCGGCGGCTTTTACCCTCGCAGGCAAGGCGCAAGATCGACAGCTCGACATCGTCGAGGGCCGCCGTGCCCGAGAAGATGCTCTCGGGCGGCTTGGGAAACGTGTAGTAACCCGCCAGCGTGGAGCGCATCACGGCGAATAGCTCGTCGATACCGACGTTCTTGTACACAAAGCTGTCGACGCCCGCCTCGCGCGCCTGGTCCACAAAGGTGATTTCGGGCATACCCGTCATGATAATGACGCGGCACTCGGGCAGTTGTTCTTTAATGCGCGCCGCCGCCACGATGCCGTTGGAATCATGCTCGGTGCATACGTCCATCAGTATCATGTCCGGGCGCCCCTTGAGCGCGACACCCAAGGCCTCGGAAGCATCGGCAATGGCGGAAACAACGGTCATATCGGGCTGGTCGCCGACGGAGCGCGCGAGGCTCTCGCGCAAGATAGCCTGGTCTTCGACGATTAACACGCGAATCATGAACTTCTCCTTTGGACCGTGGCGCTGGAGGCGAGCGGGATGGACACCGTAAGCGTGAAGGGCGGGGCGGTGTGGACTTCCAGGCTGCCGCCCAGATTCTGTGCGACATGCCTCATACCTGGGATACCCGTTCCCTCGCGATACGATACGGGTGCAGGCGCGCCGTCGTTAGAAACGACCATCCGCGCGACAGCGCCGTCTTCCGTCCCCTCCTGCCACAGGCGCACATGGACCCGATGCGCCTGTGCATGCTTGGTGGCATTGGTCGAGGCTTCGCGGATAATCTGCAAAAATGCTGCGGCGACACGCGCGTCGTTTGGCAGCTCGCCCTCCACATCGATCTGCACGCTCACCAGGCCAAAGGCATGGACGATATCGCCCAGTTGCTCTGCCGGTTCGGTGTCGCCTCCGCTGCGCAGATCGGCAGCGATTGAGCGCAGCAGCGGGTCGATCTGCTCGAGTGACTCATCGTCCAGGCGCCCCTCCTCCAGATAACGATGGAGGATGGACAGGCGCTGCCCGATCACGTCGTGCACGCGAGCGCGCATACGCAGATAGGCCGCATTGTCAGCAACTTTTTTGACTTCTTCGATCTGGGCTTGGAGCTCTTGGCCCGCAAGCTCAAGCAGGTGGTTGGCTTGCGCTAGGCGATCATGGGCATGCGCATACTCTGTTACATCCAGACCGATAATGCGCTCGAAGAGGCGGCCCGAAACCATAACGTCATCGTGCACGAACAAGCGAATCTCGGCGGGAGAAACCTCGACCACAACGCGCGCCTCACCAAAGCGGTCCAGATTAATCCGCACACGGTTCCTGCTGCTTTCGGGCATTTGCATGCTGAGTTTGCGCAGGTCGTTCCATGTACCGCTCATATCGCCTAGGTCGGTGGGCATATGAAGCTCCACCAGGTTTTTGCGCATGCAACGGTTCATGAGCAGCGGACGGCCCCTCGGGTCCAGATACAGGATGCCCACGGGAATCACGTTGATGGTCTCGATCGTCGAGAACATGGTGATATCCTCCTGGCGGTTGCGGACATCCATCAAGAGCGCCGCGATGGAACGGAACAGGAAGAACGCTCCCTCTGCGATAAGGACAACGGTCCACGCCGAGCCCATGGCAAAAACCACCGGCGGTGTAACGGTGACAACAAGCAGCAGCTCGACCAGCATGACGGGGCGACGATAGCGCACCATAAGCACCACGCCGTAGGCAAAGATCACGGCATTGAGCCACAACGCTCCGCCCATTGCCCTGGCGCAAACGTCAAGCGGCGCCACCAGATATGAGCCAGACGACGCGAACAAGATGAGCGCCGAAATAACTAGGTGAAGCACAAGGCTCGCCTCGTAGGCACAAATCACCTTACGGTTATAGGACGAGCGGCGCGATGCGATGAGCGGGACGTGGATCGTCTGCAGACACGCAGCCAGGGCAAAGACAACATCGAGCGCAACGATTTGGGGAAGAATGAGCGAAATCTGCATCGTCACTCACCCGCCCTCGGCATCAAGACGATCATGCGCAGCTGGCCGGGCTCGCCCTCAAGGCGGCATGCCACGTTGCGCCCTTGCAGAGCGCTATCGAGCTCTTGCGCAGCGGGCGTCTGCGAAAGATCTGCATCATCGTTGGAAAAAAGCGTGGCGCGTAGCTCGACACTGCATCGGTCATGGTCGCCCAAGTGATACATAAGCGCCGGATGGTCGGTGGTGTAGGCAAAAAACGCAAAGTCATACACGCAGTCGTACAGGGCGCTTACCGTACTGGCGTGCAACGGGCGCCGTATGGCGATAATCGAGGCGCAATCGATATCGATGGTGCGCAGGTCGCTTGCGAGCTCGTTGGCAATGAGCTGAATGCGGTCGCGATCAAAACCGCTCTCCCCGTGCTGTGCCAACGTGAGCGACCCCTTGCGCTTGCAATAGGCGACGAGCATCTTGGCGCGCTGCAGCATGCGGTAACGCTCGTGCGAAGACGATTCATCGGTCAACGGCGGCAGCGAGCTCAGCAGGTCGTACATCCCTTCGAGCGCGCGGGCAAGCGCCTGGTCCACGTCTTGGACCAGCAAGGTCTCGGCCTCTTGGTCTGCCAGGTGCGTCTTAAGGTCGTAGTCGGCGGCGAGCAGCTCATTTTGACGCTGCAGCTCCATACGACGATGTGCCAGTTCACGGTTAAGCTCGTTGAGATCCGACACGTCTTGGGCAAGCAGGGCCGATCCGCCCAGCAGTGGAAAGGCACGGTACATCACATCGGGATCGGACGCCACGGCAAAGGCATGGGCGCGGCTGTGCGCCTGGGTCCGCAACTCCTCGCGCACGCCTACCGGCATTGGCTTTGACACTGGCGTGGCATAGACTTCCTGCAGGTCGCGCGTTAGAACTTTGAGGTCAAGCGGCAAGGTGTCGAAAATGCCGGCGATGTCGTGATATGACGGAACGACACCGCAATCGAGACAGATTTCCATCGCCACCACGCACAAGACGCAATAGACGAGCGAGAAGTTGAGCCTCCATGCCCAGGGCACGCGCAACGCATATGAGATGGCAAAGAACGCGCCGCCCAGCAGCACGAGCGCCGCCGTGCCCGAGAAACGTTGGATGCGAAAGGACGAGGACCGGCCCACCAGGATAAAAAAGGCCACAAAGTTAAAGGCCGTCCACACGAGGACGGCGAAATAACCCCAGCCGTACGTGTAATCGTTACTCCAGGTGTCGCTTGTACGGTCAAAGTGGAAGACCTGCTGGTGAAAATCGTTGGTGAGCACAAATCCGATAAGCAGGATAGCCATAATCCACAGCGCAGCGCAGTAGCGGCGACCCAGGCGGTGTTGCTCCAGGCCCACAAGGCGCAGACCACACAACTGGTAGAGCAGCGGAATGAGCGTCATGGGCACGTAGTACAGGTACCACAGCACGGTGGCATAGAACGGCGTGAACGACTTGTACTTGAGAATGACTTCGATCATCCACAGGGCGCAGGTGGTGGCAATGGCAACAAGGCGGCGGCGCAGCACATAGTCCAAACAGCGCAGATAGACCGATACGCCCCAAATTGAAAATACAATTGCAGCGACAAGCAGCGGGAGAGAGCTCGAATGGACGAGCGCATCCACGACCTCTTCGGACACCTCGCCATAGGCTGGCACGGCGTTAGAAAGTTTGGGGTCGAAGGCGAACAGTGCCGGCAAGACTGCCAAAAGCATGAGGAACAGCGCGGTGATGGCGCCGGCGATAGCGAAGACGCGGTGACGGTACACCTGATGTGTTGTGCCAACAAGGAATCGCGGCATGGCGAAGAGCCTGCCGCCCCTGGGATCCGCCACGGGTGCGGATCGAGCGGCCGCGTTGCCAATATGTCGTGCGCGGGTACCCATAGTGCTTTTAGTGTACCGACAGGCAGGCTCAAAAAGCGGGCCACATGTCTCAAAATCCGCAGACGGCAAGGCGCCCGGCAGCCTCCCCCGTCTGGCACTTCCCGATATCCGCCCGCCCCAAACCACCGCAAAGGAGACAGGCACCTTTGTGGTGGTTTGGGGCGATGCGCTAGTCCACGGTGATGTCGAGATTTTTGCCGATGAGGCCTACGTAGCCGCCTTCGGCTGCCTTGGGGCTGTCAGCATGGCAGAGGACCCACTTGTCGGCCTTCCAGTAGCAGTAGCTGTCGCCGGCCGCAGGCATGTCGGCCGCGACCTCGGGGCGCGGGCCGTTGGTGCCGGCGGGCAGCGCCACCATCACCTGGAAGCCACCGTCGTCGACCATGCACGGCGTGTAGTGGAGCGTGGTGTTGTAGACTTCGACGACCGTACCCGCCGGCACGCGAAACGCCTTGACGCACGCGGTGTCGAGCTTGCCGTCCTCGATCTCCCAGCGATGCGCCACGAGCAGGATAAAGTCGCGAGCGCCCAGGTTGAATTCGCTCGCGCGGTGATACTCCAGGCAGTTGAGTCGTGTATTGTGGCCGTTGCACCAGCCGAGCTGGAAGGGACGGCCACCAAACATGAGAAAGCCAAGCTTGTCGGCATCCTTGACGTCCTCGAGCTCCGGCGCACTTGCAACGTACTTGCTGCCCTCGGGAATGGGCGTGGCAGAGAGCGCCTCGAGCACGGGCGACGTAAGCTCGGACGGAACGTTATCCCAAACGTTGCCATAGGACTTGAACTCGGGATCGTTGACAGAGTAGATATGCATGTTCGCTCCTGTTCGTTTATGTGACAGTATGAACATTATAGAACAAACATAAGCGATTTTAAACACTCGTCCCGACCACTCAGCAAAAAGGCACCCCCGCACAAGCGAAGGCGCCCAATGCGCGCGTTTTGGGCGATAAAGCCCTTATGCCTGCTGATAGTGCAGGTGTTTCTCGTCGATATCGGCCAGGTCGCGGTCGAGGTAACGGCGCGCGAGCCAGTTAGCCATGGGAAGGTTCTGGTCCAGGTAGTTGCCGCACTCCTCGGGAGCGGCACCGGGGACATCGCCCTCAAAGTCGGCGACAAACTCGAACAGCTCACGCACGAGCGGCAGGATCTCCTCACTCGTCACCTCGCCAAACACAACGAGGTAAAAGCCCGTGCGGCAGCCCATGGGGCCAAAGTAGACAATGCGGCCCGACCACTCGGCATGATTGCGCAAGAACGTTGCACCCAGGTGCTCGATGGTGTGGCACTCGGCGGTGTTCATGACCGGCTCCTTGTTGGGCGTGGTCAGGCGCAGGTCAAACGTGGTGACGGCAGCACCGGTCGCCGGATCGCGGTCGATGCGGCTCACATACACGCCGGGCTCAAGCAGCAGATGATCAACGGAAAAGCTGGCGATGCGCTCCATGGCAGATCCTCTCGATAGTCAAATTGGGACGGGGCTCTTTTAGCTGGTTCGAATGGTCGTACCAATCATACCAGTCAAAAAAGCCCCGTCCCAAAAAGACAACTTAGCCAAGGACACGGGCCATACGCGTCTTGAACTCGGACAGGAAGCGCGGAGCATCCACGGTCAGTGCCACAAGCGCGCTCTTGTCCGGATCGGACAGGCGGCGCTCATCGCAGATGGTGCGACCGCGGTACTCGCCCAGCAGATCAACACGCAGGTTGCAGCCGAGCGCACCTACGAGCGTGGGGTCGATCGCCACGGCAACGGCCAGCGGATCGTGCAGCGCACAACCACCCAGGTAGGGTGCGTTCATCTCGTACGAGCCAATGTAGTGCTCGACCATGCTCGCAAATGCGCAGCCCGCCATGGTGCCCGAGCCCGTCCAGCCGGCAATGTCGCGGCGTGTGAGCACCACGCGATGCGTCACGTCCAGACCCACCATGGTGAGCTTACGGCCCGAGCGCAGCACCGCGTCGGCTGCCTCGGGGTCGCTCGCCATATTGGCCTCGGCGCCCGCGCTCACGTTGCCGGGCACGGTAAGGGCGCCGCCCATCACGACCACGCGGCCGATGGACATCATCGCCGCCGCATCGCGCTCCAGGGCGAGCGCCAGGTTGGAGAGCGGGCCAGTCGCTACGTAGACCAGATCGGGACCATAGGTGCGCGCGGCATCGATCAGATAATCGACCGCAGCGTTGCCGTCGGCCGAGGTCGCCCCCAGCGGCTCGTAGGGCGACGCGGGCACGCTCGCGCCGCCGATGCCGTTCTTGCCGTGAATGAGCGCGGTGGACGCCGGCGGCGTATAGGGCTCAGTCGCCTGCAGAGGACGGTCGGCGCCCAGGTACACCGGCACCTCGGGACGACCCAGCAGATCGAGCACCGCCAGGCAATTGTGCGCCGATTGCTCGACGCGCACGTTACCAAAGCACGTGGTGATGCCCACGAGCTCCACCTCGGGGCTCGCGATGGCATAGGCCAGCGCCATCGCATCGTCCACACCCATATCCAGATCAAGGATCAGCTTCTTGATTGCCATTGTTCTACTCCGCTTCTCCGTCTTTATCGTTTAACCAAACCAATGTTCAACTTCGGTGCGCATGGGAATCGATTGCTGAGCGCCCAGGCGCGACACCGTCACTGCCGAGGCGCGAGCACCCGCGGCCATGCACTCAAAGAGCGGCAAGCCCTCTAGGTGAGCCGCCGCCAACGCGCCGATAAACGTATCGCCGGCGGCCGTGGTATCGACTACCGTACTCGAAAGTGCCGGCATGCGCAGCAGCTCACCGCCATCGCCGAGCGAAACCGAGCCGGCACCGCCCAACGTGATGACCGCAGCCCCGGCACCCTTGTCGAGCAGCGCATTGAGCGCGGTGACGCAACTCGCGTCATCCGTGGGCAGAATGCCCGTCAGCACCTGGCACTCGGTCTCGTTGGGACAGACCAGGTCGACCGCAGGCCAGACCTCCGCAGGCAGCTCGCAGGCGGGCGCTGGATTAAAGACCGTATAGAACCCCAGCTCGTGAGCGCAAACAAGCGCCTCGGCCGTCGCCGCAAGGTCGCATTCGCCCTGGGCGATAAAGACGCTTCCGGCAGCCGGGGCAATCTCGCTGGCGCCGCCGTCGAGCTCATGGGCCACCAGACGCCTCAGCGCGCAGGCAACGTCCGCGCCCGCAAGCGCATGGTTGGCGCCCGGTGACAGTATGATGCGGTTGTCGCCCTCGCAGCGAATGATGGTCGCCGTTCCCGTCTCCACGTCATCGCGATGCACTACAAAGTCACAGTCCACGCCGGCGCCTTGGAGCCCCGCCACGAGCGACGCGCCGAACGCATCGCGACCGACCGCGCCGATCATGTGCGTGCACGCGCCCATACGCGCGGCAGCTACGGCCTGATTGGCGCCCTTGCCGCCGGCGTTGGTGATAAACCCGCTGCCGCCGACGGTCTCGCCCGCACGCGGTATGCGCTCGCACGCCACCGAAAGGTCCATGTTCATGCTGCCGAACACCGCAACGATGCCGCGATCTGCCATGGAAACCTCCTCGTCCGCGGGCTTTGCACCCGCTGTCGGCCGTCAATCGTGTGCTCTCGCACCTCTATAACTTTAGTTCACTTTGATGTGAACGCGCGCTTGAGCTTGCGCCAGCAGCAAGCATTCACAGGAGCAGGCAGCTACAATGAAGGCGTGCTGATTATTCTCGTCATTGGATGATGTTTTATGGAACAACTCTCGCAATCGGGCTCGCGCGGTCGACGCCGCACGGGCAACGAGCCAGCGCCGCACGAACGCGTGAAGGGCGAACGCCGTGCCAACGAACCGCGACGCACCGCGAGCCCCCATCGCGCTTCTGCCAACAACGCGGGCCGCGCCAGCACTCCCGCCGCGGAGCAGACGCCTGCTCGGCCCAAATCCCGCTACATCCCTGCCCTTGACGGCCTGCGTACGCTTGCCGTTGTCGCAGTGGTGCTCTATCACCTTAACCTCACGTGGGCGCAGGGTGGCCTGCTTGGCGTCACGATCTTCTTTGTGCTTTCGGGCTATCTGATCACGCGCCTGCTACTCAACGAAGTCGCTAAGACCGGCCGCATCGACCTCAAAAGCTTCTGGATCCGCCGCATCCGTCGCCTGGTCCCCGCCGTGGTGACCGTCGTAGTGGTAACCTGCGCGCTGTGCACTCTCTTTAACCACGTGATGCTCACCAAGATGCGCCCCGATATCCTGCCGTCGCTGCTGTTCTTCAACAACTGGTGGCAGATTGCCCAAAACGTCTCGTACTTCAACGCCCTGGGCGATCCCTCGCCGCTTACGCACTTTTGGTCGCTCGCCATCGAGGAACAGTTCTACCTGGTTTGGCCCCCGCTGCTGCTCGCTATGGTATCCATGCACATGAGCAAGCCCAACACGCGCCGCGTGGTTCTGGGCTTGGCTGCTGTCTCCGCCATCGCCATGATGGTGCTCTATAACCCCGCCGCCGACCCCAGCCGCGTGTACTACGGCACCGACACCCGTGTGTTCTCGCTGCTGCTGGGTGCCTGGATGGCCTTTATCCCCGATCGCGACCTGGCGCCGGTGCGTCTCGCTCGTCGTTTGGGGCTCGACCGCTTGGTCGGGGCCGCCAAGCACGGCAAGAACGCCGAGGGCAAGCCTGGCGAGAAGGCCGACGAAGCAGCCGAGACCACCCCGGCTCAGCCGAGCGCCCTCGCGCGCTTTTGGTCCTCGCCCGCATCCATCGATGTGTTGGGCATCGCGGGTCTGGTTGGCCTTGCCGCCATGGTCGCGCTCACCAACGGCTACACCGCGTTCCAGTATCGCGGCGGCACGCTGCTGTGCTCGATCCTCACGCTCATGGTCATCGCGGCCTGCGTGCAGCCCCAGGGAATGGTTGCCCGCGCGCTGTCCGCCGAGCCGCTCGTGTGGGTTGGCAAGCGCTCATACAGCATCTACCTGTGGCACTATCCGCTGCTGTTGCTCATGAACCCGGTCGCCAACATCAACGATACACCGTGGTGGCAGTACATTTTGCAGGTGCTGTTGGTGGTCGCCGTGGCAGAGTGCTGCTATCGCTTTATCGAGACGCCGTTTAGAAAGGGCGCCTTTGGGCGCACCGTATCCGAGTTCCGCGACGGCACCACCGCGCCCGCCAACTGGGCACGCGCGCACGTCCCTGTCTGCGCAGCCTGCGCTGTCGTGTTGGTCGTTGCACTGGGCGGCCTGATCTTTGTGCCCGAGACGTCTGCGCTGAGCGGCGAGGGCGCCGAAGTTCTGAACAAGGAAACCAAGAACACCGCGCCCACCGACCAGCAGGCGGCCGACGACACCGACAAGGACAACGACGGCTTCCCCGATGGCTCCTACGATCTGCTTATGATCGGCGACTCCGTGTCGCTGCGTGCCGTGGACACCTTTGACGGCGTGTTCCCGCACAGCCATATCGATGCCGAAAAGGGCCGCCAGTTCGATGCGGGCCGCGCGACATTTGAGGGCTATATCCAGCAGAACCTTGCCGGCAAGATCGTGGTCTTTGCTCTGGGCACCAACGGCTTGGTAACCGACGACCAGATCGACGCCATCATGGCCGATGCAGGAGATAAGCGTATTGTGGTGTTTGTGAACACGCGCAGCCCGCAGCCGTGGGTTGGCTCTACCAACCAAGCCATCGCCAACGCCGCTACGCGCTACAAGAACGTACGCGTTATCGATTGGTACGGATACAGTGCCAACCGCAACGACCTGTTCGATGGCGATGGCACGCACCTATCGACCACCGGCGTGACTGAGTACCTCAACTTGATCCACGATGCCGTCAAGAAGGACCTGCCCGTACACCCCGAGGATCACGTCAACGATCCGCAGCCGGCAGCCGTCAAGTCTGCCACCGACGCACTCGTCAATGCGCTCGCTCTCAAGCCGCACAAGCTGGGCACCGACAAGTAACCTGCAGCGCAAACTTCCCACATCCGGAGGGGGTGTCTGCCACGGCAGACACCCCCTCCGGCAGTTAGGGACACTCCTGGCGCAGCCAATGAAGACCTCTACGGATGAATTCCAGGCCGCTCCGGGTAGCGCGCAGAGATGTGGTGTAAGAGGCGGGGCATGACCCGCCTCTTCCCTTTCTTGAAAGGGAGGGGACACCGCCTAGAATTCGTCGTTGGAGTAATGAAGGTGACGAATGGAAGGAAAGGCGATGCCCCAAGAAGAGAGTGTACTGCGCCTCGGCCGCGACGAGGCCCTCGAGGCGGCGAGGCTTTGGCAGGAGTGCGGCGACGCGCGCGAGTTCGCGTGCAGGGTGCTGGGCGGCGTGATGAACGCGCTGATGGACTCCGAGGCCCAGCAGATGTGCGGCGCGGGCCGCAACGAGCGCAGCGACGGCAGGGAGAACAGCCGCAACGGCTACCGCCCCAGGTCGCTCAAGACCGCCGTGGGCGACGTGGAGCTCGAGATACCCAAGCTCAGGCACGGCACCTACTACCCCGAGGGCATGCTCGCGCGATGGTCGCGCGTCGACACCTCGGTGGCCGCCCTCGTGCAGGAGATGTACGTGTGCGGCGTGTCCACCCGCAAGGTCGAGCGCGTGGCGTCCAGGCTGGGCATATCCTCGCTGTCGAGCTCGGAGGTCTCGAGCCTCTGCTCCGACCTCGACGCCGAGGTGGCGGAGTTCCGCCGCCGCGACCTGTCGGCCACGCCGTGCTGCTACCTGTGGCTCGACGCCACCTACATGAGCTGCAGGGTCGGCTCGTCGGTCGTCTCGCAGGGCGTCGTGACCGCGATCGGGCTGGGCGCCGACGGGCGCAAGCACTTCCTGGGCTGCGACGTGGTAGACACCGAGAGCGAGGACTCCTGGGCGGCGTTCCTCGGCGGGCTGCGCGAGCGCGGGCTGGCCGGAGTTCGCCTCGTGGTCTCCGACAGCCACGCCGGGCTCGTGGCCGCCGTCTCGCGCCTGTTCCAGGGCTGCGCCTGGCAGCGCTGCGTGACGCATCTGCAGCGCAACCTCCAGAGCGCCTGCTCGGGCAGGCCCGAGGACTCCAAGGCGGCCGTCAGGGACCTCGTGCACGCCGCGGTCTACCAGGACGACCCCGACCTCGCGCGCTGCGTGTGGGCCGAGGCGGCGCCCTGGGTGGCGTCGGTGTCCGCCAGGGCCGGCGAGGTCTTCGAGCAGGCCGAGGACTCCGCGCTGGCGTTCACGGCCTTCCCCAGGGCGCACTGGGCCAAGCTCCGAACCAACAACGTCCAGGAGCGCGCCAACCGCGAGATCAAGCGCCGCTACAGGGTCGTGCAGTCCTTCCCCTTGTTAGCGTCAATATAATTTTCACCATTTCCACCAACGCATTTTCGCCAATCGCGCCAACGCGGATACGCCGGATTCGCCAACGCGGATGTGCCGCTTTCGGCGCCTAGGCGCCCTCCTCCTTCCCG
>NZ_JBBNKO010000042.1:0-5426 GCF_040092945.1 Collinsella sp. CLA-AP-H1
CGCGATGGTCGAGCGCCAGCGACCGCGGGCACCTGAGCCCGCCGCAGTCCGCTATGACCAGGCTGGAGCTCGCGCAGAAGGCCATCGGTTTGGATACCGGGATCGAGGAGTACTGGAAGCGTGCCGACGCGGAGAACGAGAAACGGGAAAAACGGGAACGGGAAACGGTAAAATCATCGGGAACAGCCGTGAAACTTCCCGATGTTTCCCGGGAAACATTCCCGATTGACGATAGGTTGACCAATGGGCATAACGAAGCGTGAAATAGCATCTGAGCTGGGTGTTTCAAAGCGCACAGTCGCGAACTACATCGAGAAACTGGGACTGGGAAACCATGTTTCACGAAACGGGAACACCGATTTTCTCGATGACTTCGCCGCCGCAGCCATCGCCGCCGCCCTGAAGAACCCCGGCAAACCGTCCCGCCAGCCAGTCGACGCGCCCGCTGCACCCGCCCCGGACTCCCTGGTCGACTCCCTGGCCGCCCAACTGGAAATCGAACGGTCCCGCAACGCCGAGCTGATGGAGGCGCTTACGGCCGAGCGCGACCGCGCCGCCCGCGCCGAGGCCGAGGCCAAGGCGCAACTCGCCGAGGCGAACGCCAGGGTCGCGGAGCTCGCCGGAAAGCTCGCATCGCTCGCCGAACGTCAGCAGGCGATCGCGGCCACGCCGTGGTGGCGCCGCGGCCGCATGGCCATGAAGCTGCTCGGCCCAGGGGGAGAATGACGAGAACCCCGCGGACCCTCAGATGGTCCGCGGGGTTCTCGTCGGTTTTGCTGTGCCGCCGGGATCAGAACGGGTACACGAGCTTGCCGTCGAGCTCGACCTCGACCACGTCGCAGTGCTGGGCAGCGCGAGTCCAAAACTCGTCCAGGCTGCCGTCGGGGCCGAGTGCCGCCGCGGGCGGCAGGCGCAACACCTCGCGGCTGTAGCCTTTTTCGACGCGGGGTTTGGTCCCGTCATCGCCGCCGCCCCTGTCGAACTCGAGGCGGCTCCAGAGCACCGTCGCCGACCCGTCGGCGGTGAGCTCTAGCACGTCCTTGCTCAACGCCGCCGACCCGTCGGCGCGGGTGTAGAAGCTCTCGACCCTGTTCTTAAAAGTGATGGTGACGTTCATCGCTGATCCCCGTCCGGCTCGCCGCAGGCGCTGGCGATGTCCCCGCCGCGGGTAAACGCCACGCCGTTGGAGTAGTACAGCTGCTCGTTCAGTGCCGCGGACAGAGCTCGGCGGCTGTCCTCGGTATCAAAGGTCAGGCCAGTTGCCTGCTCGAGGATCGCGCCGATCTCGACAAGGCGATGCGTGCGGGCCTTGCGCTCGGCGGCCGCTTTCTTCTTCTCGAGGTCTTTCAGCTCCTTCTTCAGCGCCGCTGCGCGCGCGGCCTGCTTGTCCGCCGCCGCCCTCTTGCGCGCGATTTGCTCGTCAATCGAAGCTGTCATATCGACCGCCCTTCCTGCTCGTCGGTGTTGTTCTCTGCAAGCAAATATACCCGTTCGCGCGTTAAAATATCGCGAGCCGGGTATATCCCTACCATAGGTAGGGCGCACTTAGTCTCACTTTCTCGCGGCTACGCCGCTGCGAGAGTGAGACATTGCGTGCGCGCCTGGGCGGCGGGCCTCTCCGGCACATCACCGACCGTTCGCCTGACGCGGCTCACGGTTTCTGAAGTGCATGCGCGCTCGCTCGCGCTCCCTTGCCCTGCGCGCCGCCGCGCCCGTTCGCGACCACGCTCACGGACCGCCGCGGCGCTGCGCGCTCACTTCGCTCGCTTGCCTGGAAGGAGGCAGACGTCATGGCCATCTACCACCTCAACGCCCGCGGCATCGCGCCCGCGCGCGGCTCGTCGGCCGTCGCGTCGGCCGCCTACCAGAGCGGCGAGACGCTACGGGACGAGTCCACAGGCGAGCTCAAGCGCTACGCCCGTGCCGAGCGCATCGCCGATACCGGCATCGTCCTTCCCGGTGGCATGCCCGCCCTCGACCGCCAGGCCATCTGGAACGAGGCCCAGCGCGTATACGCCGGGGGCAATGAACTCGTCGCGAAGCGCTACGAGTTCGCCCTGCCGCGCGAGCTCGACCTGGACGGCCAGCGGGCCTGCGTCCTCGATTTCTGCGGCCTGTTCAATGACAGAGCCTGCGACTGGGCAATCCACGATTCAGGTGACGGCAACCCGCATGCCCACGTCCTCGTGAGCGCCCTCGCGATCGGCCCCGGCGGCTTCGAGCGCCCGAAAGCCCAGAAGTCCACCAAGGTCTACCTGTGCCGCTACCCCGACGGCAGCAACGTCATGGTCGAGGCGAGGGACTGGAAGGCCGCCAAGGCCGAGGGCATCGAGAAGGTATACAACTTCAAGGACGGTGAGCGTCGGACCATGTCCCAGGCAGAGGCCCAGGGCCTCACCAAGGACGACCGCAAGACCAAGACGCCAGTGGCCGTCACCGCCAAGACGGACGGCACCAAGGCGTTTGATGCCGAGAAGGCCGAGCTGACGTCCATCCGCGCCGCCTGGGCGGAAATCGCAAACAGGCATCTCGCCCAGGCGGCGGCAATGACGGGCAGCGCTCCGCAGTCAATCGACCACCGTTCCAATAAAGATAGGTATATGGATGAGCAGCCGACCGTCCATGAGGGCGGCGCTGGCCTGATCGGCCATGCCGATCGCGTCAAGCTCAACGAGGAAATCAAAGCAAGGAACGAGCGCCTTCGGGTCCTTCGCGCGGAGCTTCAGCAGGAGGGTGCCGCCCTCGAGCAGCTGCAGCGGGAGGTCGCGGAGCTCGAGCGCCAGCGCGGTCGTATCGAAAAGGCCAAGCGCGGCCGCGTCCAGGGCAGGCACAAGGGCGCCCTGGCAAAGCGCCGCCGCGTGGCCATGGCCACCGCGGCGGCAGCCGCCGAGGCCCAGCGCCGCGTGGCCATGGCCACCGCGGATCAGGTCGATACCCGCGCCGAGATGATCGCCCAGCTTGACGAGCAAATCGCCGATCTCGACCAAGAGGTGCACCGCCTGCAGCGCGGTGGCACGGCGATCATGATGTCGAGCAACCTGATCAAGGCGACCGAGCTCGCCGCAGAGCGCAAGAAACTCGCCGACGAGCGGGCGCGACTCGCGGGCGATGGCGAAACCCGGCGTCGGCGCGATCCGCCGACGCCCGAGCAGAAGCGCCGCGGGCCCAA
Source organism: Collinsella sp. CLA-AP-H1 (assembly GCF_040092945.1). Taxonomy (NCBI): domain Bacteria; kingdom Bacillati; phylum Actinomycetota; class Coriobacteriia; order Coriobacteriales; family Coriobacteriaceae; genus Collinsella; species Collinsella sp. CLA-AP-H1. The sequence continues at coordinate 3,170 of NZ_JBBNKO010000042.1, forward strand.
GCACTAGCGCCGCCGTACGGTGCCTTCGGGCGCCCTTGGTGGCAGGCGTAAAAAAACGGTGGAGCGTCTGCAAAAACGCCGCCCCACCGGGTAGAATCGTAAGTGAAAGAAGCGGACCCCGCGCAGATGGTTAACTGGTTACGCGGGCGATGCGGATTTCAGGTTCAAAGGCCGGGGCTGCAACCCCGGCCTTATTTTTTGCTGCGGCGTTCCCGCCGCCCTTCATCGCGCACAGTCCGCGCGCGCCTCCGAATCCTGAACTTGATCTCGTACGAGTCGAGAAACGTGACGATAAACGTGCCCACCGCCGCCAGGGCGGCGAGGGCTTCAAAGACCTTCGACATAAGCGACACCTCCAAGGGAAAGCATCGCCCGCGCGCGGGAATCCGCCGCTGTGATTCTACCCCACTGGCCGCCGCGGGAGACGTTCACCGGCCTCAGATCGGGTTGCCACAGGGGTGTACAATAAATATATTGATAATATACGTCCTGTAAAGGCGGGGCCTTAGCCCTCGGGGGCGGCCCATAATCTCGGGTTCCATGGGCCCGATTTTTTTCGCCGCAGAGGTGTACAATAAATATATTGATAATATACGTCCTGTAAAGGCGAGGCCTTAGCCCTCGGGGGCGGCTGGTATGGAGGGTGGTGTTCAGTGGCAGATCGCAAGCAGAGACCCGGGCACGATGATGCCTGGTGGGCAGCCCAGCGCCATGCCTACATCGAGAAGAACGACATCCTTCTGTCCGACTATCCGTCCTGGGAATGGGTCAGCCCGTACGACTTTTGGCGGACCATCTTCCCCGAGGGTTTCCTGCAGCCCCGCGGCGAGGAGGTCCCGTGGCACGAGAGGGGTGGCGGCCATCCCAACGGTATCGCCATCCAGATCACCAACGTGACCAAGACGGTCAAGACCAAGACGGGCCGTAAACACGACGTCCCCGTGGTCGAGCGGTTCACGCTGACCGATGACCTCGACGGCGTGATGGAGCGCGTCATCGACTCGAACAGGAAGAACGAGTCCGTCTTCTGCGCTCCCGTGTCGTATTTCGGTAAGAGCCGCGTTGCTGCGAACGCGCGGTTCCTGCACGCGTTCGCAATCGACCTCGACGGCGTCGGCGTGCAGGAACTGAAGAATATGCTGAAGCAGTTCCGCAACGGCCGTGACCCGGCGCTTGCGGCAGATAAGTGGGTGTCTCTCCCCCAGCCGACCTTCCTCGTGAACTCAGGTACGGGTTTCCACCTCTACTACGTGCTTGACCAGCCGATCCCGCTGGTGCCGCGTGTCGTGCCATTTCTGCAGGAGTTCAAGGCGATGCTCACGGACTACATCTGGCGCGACACCGTCTCGACGCTCGAGGAAGTCCAACACCAGGGCATCTACCAGCCCTTCAGGATGCCCGGCACGCCGACGAAGCTGAATGGCAAGACCGAGAGGTCGAAAATCAAGGACAAGTACGAGGCCGTGGCGTTCGTGCACAACGGCGAGGACGGGAAACCTTGGCTCTGCAGCATGGATTACCTGCTCGGATACGCCGGCGTCCGCGGCGGCAAGGACCGCGCCGAATTTATAGAGCTCATGCGCACCGCCGGGCGGACCCCCATCGAGCGTGCCAAGAAGCTCTGGCCGGAGTGGTACCAGGCGCGCATCGTCGAGGGCAAGGCCCCCGGGCGCTGGACCTGCAAGCGCGACCTTTACGACTGGTGGCGTGGGGAGGTCGAGACGAAGGCCACCGACCACCACCGCTACTGGTGCCTCAACGTTCTGGCCGCCTACGCCAAGAAATGCGGCATCCCGTACGAGGAGCTCGAGGCCGACGCGCTCGCGCTCGTGCCGACACTCGAGGACCTGACGGAGCGCGAGGACAACCACTTCACCGAGGATGACGCACTCTCCGCGATCGAGGTGTACTACGACCCCATCATCCACAAGCTCACCCGCGACCGAATTGAGCGCCGCACGGCCATCGAGTTGCCGAAAAACAAGAGAAACGGGCGATCTCAGGCAAAGCACCTTGAGGGCGCACGGGCTATTCGCGATATTAACAACGACAATTGGCGTGAAGGAAACGGGCGAAAACCGAAGGCCGAGCTCGTCCGCGAGTACGCCGCGGCACATCCCGACGCCAGCCATAGCGCCATCGCCCGCGAGCTCGGTATCTCGCGCACGACCGTCATCAAGTGGCTGAAGGATGTGCCGAAGGACGCCACCGAGCCGGAAAAACCGAAGCCGGATGATCTGTACGAGCTGTACAACCC
>NZ_JBBNKO010000043.1:0-1455 GCF_040092945.1 Collinsella sp. CLA-AP-H1
AAAAAATCATTCGGCACAAAATGATTTTTTAAGGCTCTGTTAGACCAGGATTGACATACATGTGTCCCCACGGTGCCATATCGTTGACCCCGTAGACCGCGATGATGGGGGCAGCATGAACGCCGAAGACCTGGTCCTCAACTTCAAGAAGGGCATGGCGAACCTCAGCAAGACCGAGCGCCGCCGCGCTATCGAGTCCGTCAGGGACGTGATCCGCGCGGCGGCGTTCGACGACGCGGCCGGCTCCGCCTACGAAATCGAACGCTGCCCGCGCTGCGGGTCCGTCGCGGTCGTGAAGAAGGGCAAATCGAAGAACGGCGAGCAGCGCTACCTCTGCCGGGGCTGCGGCAGGACCTTCGGCATGGGCAGCGAGCGCATCCTGGGGACGAGCAGGCTCCCGAAGGAGACCTGGATGGTCTACGCCGAGTGCTTCGTGCTCATGCTGCCCCTGCGCGAGTGCGCGAGGCGCTGCCGCGTCTGCCTCAAGACCGCCTACACCATGCGCCACAGGCTGATCGAGTGCCTCTCGGCCTACTCCCCCTCGTTCAGGGTCGAGCGGGGCTGCGGCTGCGAGCTCGACGAGACCTACTTCCCCGAGTCGTTCAAGGGCAACCACGCGAAGGGGTCGTTCACGATGCCGCGCCCCTCCCGGCACCGCGGCAAGCAGGTGCACAGGCGCGGGCTGTCGCGCGAGCGGATTTGCGTCATGACCGGCGTGAACGACTCGAACGAGACGTTCCTCGAGGTCACGGGGCGGGGCGCCCTTTCGAGGGAGCGCGCCATGGACGCGCTGAGGGGCCGCATCGCGGCCGGCTCGGTCGTCGCGACCGACAGGGCGGCCGTCTACGTCAATGTCCTCGCGGAACTCGAGGTCGCCGCGCACGCGGCCTACGACCCCAAGGACCGCTCCGGGGGAACCATCAACCGGATCAACACCGTCCACTCGCTCCTCGGCGCCTTCATGGAGCCGTTCAAGGGCGTGTCGACGAAGCACCTCGATGCCTACCTCGCCTGGTTCAGGTGGTGCCGAACCTTCATGGCGACCGATTCCGGCGCCGCCGGGCGCACGGTCGCGCGGCAGCTCGCGCACGGCGTCTGCAGGAGCCGCGTCCGCGACATGTTCAACGTGGAGCCGCCCTACATGGACTACTGGGCCGCGCCCGCCGCATAGAGGCGGTAGAATGGTCGCACCGCGATACACGAGGAGGGGTGAGGCCATGCCGTCGAACATACCGGCCACGACGATCCGCATCGACCCGGAGGTCAAGAAGGAGGCCACGGCCATCCTGGACGAGCTCGGCCTGTCCATGTCCACCGCCGTCAACGCGTTCCTCAGGGCGCTCGTCCGGGAGGGCGGGATGCCGTTCGAGATGAGGGTCAAGACGCCGGCGCCCGACGGGGAGACGGCGAGTTAGCCGGCAGGTCGGCATGTCAATCCTGGTCTAACAGAGCCTT